>NZ_JBMPOT010000004.1:0-394522 GCF_049340425.1 Undibacterium sp. JH2W
TCGGCCAGTTTGAGCAATTCCGGGTCAGGCTTGGCCCGCTTGTTACGCTTTGCAACGGTCATCATTTCTCCTTGAAGGTAGCAGTGTCCTGCTAAATGACCGTTTACACAAAATTAATTACACCCTCTAAAGTAAGGGGGTGTGCCCTGTTGTCATGTTCAGCGTTCAGTTAAACTAACTCACTTCGCCAAACCTGCAAATTTTGCAAAATCTGGCGACGGTTTTGGTGCTGCCCTGTTCAGCGTTCAGTTAAACCAAATCACTTCGTCAGATCTGCAAATTTTGTAAAAATCGACGGAGGTTTTGTTTCAGCTGAATGTGAAACTGACTATTTTTTAATCAGTGTGAACAATTAAATTTGTTCACCTGATTAAAATTTGAACAAATTATTTTTTCAAGACGAGCTTTATCCTGAACAGCTAAATTGTCTTCTTAAAATACACATTTTGGTCCAGCGAGGCTTGACTAACGCCGTAAATAATATCCCTGCAATAAACCATCCCAAGCTTCAAACTTGTGTACAGATTTAGGTGGCGTGCTATATGGATTAATACCGCTCCATACTTCGGCAGGTGTGTATCCATGTAAATGCTGATGCGGCCTGATCAGGTTATACCAGCTTGTAAAATCCCTGAGCATGACATCCAGCATCAAACCATTGATAGGTGTCGTCAGATTCAATTTCTCTTTCAACGTTAAAAAGAAACGCTCAATCCTGCCGTTTTGCCAAGGCTTGCCCGGTTCACTGAATTCCTGACGTATTCCTAATTCCTCCAAAGCCCGCCGGAATTTTTTACTGCGAAACACGGAGGCATTGTCAGTGCGGATAATTCTCGGTTTGCCAAATAAATTGATCGTCTGTATTATGTGTCCAAGTATCACCGCCGATGTTGCCAACTCCAAACGCTGCAACAGCAAATTCATCCTGGTGCCATGATCCACGATACCAAGAATAAAATGATGTATCCCATCCGCATCCACTTTACCAGTCCCATCCAGACACCAGCGTAAATTCGCGGGATTGAAATACAGTCAGAAAAATTCCTGCCGCAAAAAAGACATGGCAGTGGATAGCCTGAACGGTAGAAACCGATCTCGAATACCGTAGATTTCACTGCTCGTGTGGGCCACAATTCAATTGTGCTCTGGTTTGATTTTTTTGCAAAACAGACATGACTTCAAGTACAACGAAATTTTTACAAAATTTTTACACGTTTTTGGTAATAATACGATCTGCATCACCGATATGGCTGATGCATCACATTCAGGATTGTTAAAGACATGGACGAACGTTCCGTAGTAGTCGACCAGCAAATCAGCATGCTGCCTCAGTTGAGCAATGTTTTCACCGATCAGCAAAAAATCAATATCGCCGCCTTCAGCGAAGGACAACGTCAGAGAGTTGCACAAATCGTTGCCGCCACCGGTGAACTCGATAGTGCCGCCGTGACCAGTTTTGGCACTGAGCAGCAGATCCGCATGAACCAGTTTCTCGACGAGCTTTTAGTCGGTATCCGCACCGTCGACGTGGGGGAAGCTGGTGCCATTACACTGGAACTGGCGCGTCAGATCAAGACCATAAAGCTGGCTGAGATGAAAGCCGAAGTCGAGGGTGGTGACTGGGTTGCCAATTCCCTGGGCAAACTGCCACTGATAGGTAAATATGCGTCAGCATTACGCTATTTTCAATTGAATCATGCCGAGATTATCAAATATCTCAAAGAGATAGAAGACCGGGCGCAACGTGAGCGAGGCAAGTTGGCCGCTACCAATGGCAAGCTCGATCAACTGGTTGAGCGCACCATAGACAACATCCGGCAGCTTGAACTTTACCTGGCGGCAGGTCAGTCCGTACTGATGCGCGCCAAGGCCCGTTTTGCGGACAAGCAAGCCGACGCCAGGATGAGCAATGACCAGGTCGCCATCATGAGATTGCGTGATGAGGTCGAACAGATCAATGCCTTCGAAGCCCGCCTGTTGCGCATGCATATTGGTTACACCGATGCCCTGTTATCAGTACCGCAGATACGCCTGACTCAGGAGGCGGCGCGTATAGAAGAGCGCAATATCATGGACACCATTCTGTTTGACCTGCCACGTCTGAAAAGCGCTATCCTGCGAGTGGCTTCATTAAAACAGATCATAGATGCTTCTGCTGGTACAGAAGCACGTCGTGAAATCACCAGACAGGTGGGCAGCATAGGCGGCGACCTGCTACAGCAAGCCTATACTCAGGCCAAACAAAGCCAGGGTAGCGGTGCTGAAGATGTGGCCTTGCTATCGCAGACTGCCGACAAAATACTGGAAACAATCGCACTTGGCATTCGTCTGGACGAAGAAAACCGCCAGAAACGCAAAGCTGCAGAAACCCAGTTGGGCGACATCAAGGTCAAGCTCCTTGAGGGCTTGCGCGCCAACACCAACGACCTGGCGCAAAGAGCCATCTAGCCCTGCTTATTTTCCGGCTTAATTGTTTGCAGCGTCAACTTTACTGAATACTCCCATGAAATTTACTGCTGAGTCGTTTTTTAACGCCCACCTGGCTGTCGGCGCCACGCGCCTTGATGCCGTCATCACTGTCAGTGCCAGCAACGATGGCGCACCCATGCAAAACCAAGGGCGCTTGCTGGCCATTTTTGTTGGTGATGTATCCGGTTCCATGGATGGCGAAAAGCTGCAACAAATGAAGCATGCCGTGCGTGTTGGCATTGATTGCCTTGATGAAAACACCTGGTTTTCAGTGATTGCCTTTCATAGCCAGGAGCAAGTCGTGGTTCCGGCAACGCGGGCCACTGATGTCGCCAAGGCGGCGGCGCACCGCAGCGTGCAGGCGTTGAAGGCAGGTGGCGGTACTGTCATGTCCAAGGCACTGATGGCAGCGGCAAGGCAGGCCGAATCAGTTGAAGCAGACATCGTGCAAGTCTATTTCGTGACTGACGGCGAAAATGACAAGGGCGATGTCAAGGCACTCAATGCTGCCATAGCATTTTGCGATAAGAAGCTGCAGGCCAGTTGCTGGGGTGTAGGGACGGACTGGGACCCACGCGACCTGCGTACCATTGCCGGCCGCTTGCTGGGAAGAGCCGATGCCGTGCCTGACCCGGAAGCACTACAGGCCAAGTTCAGGGACGCACTGGCGCAAGGTATGTCGAAAGGTGTCAGTGGTGTCAAATTGCGTTTGTGGGTGCCACGTACAGTACAAATTGTCACCATGAAGCAAATGTCCCCCGAGATTGCCGACCTGGGAAACTTGTGCACCCGCATCGACGAAAAAACCATAGAAGTACCGTTGGGTTCATGGGGTGAAGAAAATCGTGATTATCATTTTGGTTTCGAACTGGTGACCCAGGCTGAAGGTGAAGAAATGATGGTGTGTCGCCCCAAAGTCGTGTACCTGCAAGACGGGACTGAAGTCGGTATCGATGGTCAGCGCATCGTCGCCACCTGGTCTGCAGACGACGCCCTGACGACCCGCATTAACGCTCAGGTTGCCCACTATACCGGGCAGGAAGAATTGGCGCATTCCATCCAGGAAGGGCTGGCGGCAAAATCGCGTGGTGATATCGACCAGGCCACTGTGCTCTTGGGAAAAGCTGCCAAGATCGCCATTGAAACCGGCAATGATGAAGTGACCCAGCGCTTGAAAAAAGTGGTGGATGTGATTGATGCGCAAGAAGGCACGGTACGTTTGCGTGCTGGTGCCAGCAAGGGTGACGATATGGAACTTGATATGGGGGGCACCCGCACTGTGCGTCGTCGCCCTGCATCCGTTTGAATTTGAAAAAGGGAAATCATGCCTATCTGTACTCAAGGTCACCAATCCACCGATACCGACTATTGCTCGGAATGCGGTATGCGTATAGGTGCTGTATCGCTGGTGGCAACTACTTCTGCTGCCGCTGGCTCCAGCGATATTTGTTCTGATTGCGGAACACCGAGGAATGGTGGTAGCCGTTACTGCGAAGTGTGTCGCTATGATTTTCAGAGCAAGGTTTCCTATGCAGCTTGCACACCGGTCATGGTGCCAGTCGCAGCAGTTGCTGTCCCGGTTGCAACGTCGGGGTGCGATGTCAGTCTGCCACAGTTGCCAGCGCCTGCTAGCGCTGTGCCGACGGGACATACCGTAACCACAGTACCCACTACTACAACACCTGTATTCTCGCCACCACAACTGTTCAATATCGAGATTATCGTTGACCCCTCACTGGCTGCTGACGCAGAGACAGCGGCGCAGTGTCCAAAAAACACAGCAGCCCGCTTTTTCCCACTGGACCTGGCAGAAAACCTGGTAGGCCGTCGTTCAGACGTCAAGGGTGTTTATCCAGAAATACAGGTCGATGACCCTGGTGTGTCGCGCCGACATTTGAAACTGATGCGACAGGCAGATGGCTGTTATGCCGCGCTTGATCTTGGGTCCACCAATGGCTCCATCATGAACGGTACCATCCTGGTTCCCGGTGTGCTCACGATGCTTAAAGCAGGTGATGAAATCGTCGTCGGTAGCTGGACAAAATTGCGCCTTGCCATCAAATAAACAGTCACATTTGAAAACAGAGAATCATATGCCATCCGCAAACATGCCAGTGCCAGCGTTGAATCAGCAAGCCCAGAATACCCCTCTGCAAAGATGGCAGTCTTATCTGCGTACGACACCAGGCCGTATGTCCTTGGCATTGGGGCTTAGCATTGCTGGTGTCTTGCTGGTTGCCTTGAGCGGTTTCAACGTCTACCGCGGCGTGCGTGAAGCTGTACAAACCGTGGGCAAGGATACTGTGCCATCCATCGTGGCGGCAGAAAGAATTCGCTTTGTGCTGGCCAGTGCTCATGCCAACACCATGAATACTTTGCTGCTCAAGGAAGGGGAAACCGGCAAAGCCAGTACGGCGTTTCGCTCCGACATGGAGCAGGCGCAGCGCGAACTGCTGACCGCGGCAAAAAATATCACCTATGGCAATGAAGAGCAGGTGCCGATCACCACCATCATGACAGCACTTGCAAGGTATGAACATCTGTTAGGCAGGATGCAGGCCAGGAGCGGTGACGCGGCATTGGCCGATCTGGACAGTGCCAATGCCCTGATGCAGTCCACCATTCTGCCCGCAACCCTGGCGCTGGACCAGGCAAATTTTGACCATCTGACAGCCAGCTTTGAGCGGCATATGGACTCGTATGTACTGGCACTATTGCCCTTCATTCTCTTCGCACTTTTGACGCTGGCCGCAATGATAGGAGCCCAATGGTATTTGAAACAAAAAACCCGACGTAGTCTCAATACGGGTTTGTTTGCTGGTACCGTCATCATTGGTGTCACACTGGCCTATGCTGTCCTCACGCTCAATGGCCTGGAAAAAAACCTGACATCAGCCAAGCGTGATGCTTTTGATTCCATCCACGCCCTGAGCAAGACGCGTGCACTGGCCTATGAAGCCAATGCCGATGAAAGCCTGTTATTGATACAGCGTGGCCATCCTGCAGCGCAGACCCAGGCGACAAACTCCTTTAACAACAGGACTGCGCAAATCATGGCGATCAAGCCAGGCGAGCTGGCCAATGCGCTTGCGAGCAAGATTAAGTTCGGCGGCCAACTTGGGGTCGAACTGACCAATATCACTTTTCCAGGTGAAGAAGCGGCTGCTGTGAATACCTTGAAAACCTGGGCGCGCTACATGGAAATTGACCAGAAAATCCGCCAGCTCGAAGAGTCGGGGCAGCATGACGAAGCGTTGACACTCACACTGGGTGAACAGAATGGGCAATCAAACTGGGCATTTAGCGAGTTTGACAAAGCGCTGGGCAAAACCATAGAGATCAACCAGCAGGCTTTCGACAGGCGCATAGAGATGGCATTTTCTGAACTCAACTGGTTCCCTTACATCTTATTGATCGCAGTCCTGGCCAGCATCATCGCAGTTGTCGCTGGCATGAAGCCGCGCCTGGATGAATACCGTTTCTGAAGCAATAGGCGAGACTGTGTCAATCAAAGAAGAAATTGAAGCCTTGCGCACGAATGTCACCACGATCAGCCGTAACCTGCTGGATTTGGCTGAAATCGAGGTTGTCAAGATTGCTCGCATACGCATCAAAGATCCGCACAATGGCTATCAAGGCGTCAGCCATGACAGATTGGGCAAGGCGATCAAATCACTGGATGCGCTGTGGAATAGTTATCTTTTACTTGCCCGGTTGCTGGAAGAGGTCAGTGACCTCAACAGGCGCAGCAATGTTTTTCACGACAACGAAGAAGATATCCGCAAGCTGCTATATGGCCGTTCGCTGGAATTGCGTGCCGAGCATATTCCCGTCACCAGTCGCGGCCTGTTATCAACGGCCAATAAACTCACGCAAACCACACCGCAAGAGTTGCTGACGGCGATGGAGCAGCAGTTTCTCGATGCCCGCGATGTATTTACTGCTTTATCGCAGAGCATCAGCCAAAGCGGATCGCGCCTCGATACTCTGCGCCAGCAAGCGGCAGATTTGCAGAGTTGGTCTGGCCAACTGGGTGCAGCTTGTCGCCTGCCATCGAATCTGGAGGCGATGCTGCAAAATATCGACTGCGATCCATTGTCCTGTACCGGCGATATGGATGCGGCTGAACACATCATGGACGAGCAGAGGCTGCTCCTGAAAAATCTTGAACAGCAACAGACGCAAAACCGCGCCGGGCTTGATGAAGCCAGATGCAGGCTGACGCAACTACAGGACTGTGTGCAAGAGGCGGTAGCAGCAATCGAAGAAGCACGTCTGCGGATACTTGCACCTGAAAGCTTGGTCGTGCCGGTAACTGAACAAGAGTTGACGATGCTGCATACCTGGTTGGCCGCCATCGCCCAGTCAGCAAATGAAGGCAGGCATGATGCTGTCAAAGTGGGCTTGCTGCGCTGGCACGGTGCCTGCATGGCACAGATGGCTGCTGCCCGTCAGGCTTGCACGAGGAATCGACTTGAACTCAATGAATACGAAGAGATAACAGGGCGCTTCAAGGCTTTGCGGGCAATGGCAAAGTCTTACGCTGCGAGAGGTGTTGTGCTGGATGAAGAACTGGCAGCGATGGCACAGACAGTCAAGCAAATCATCGCGCAGCAGCCTGTGGACCTGGATGCCTTACAAAAGGCAGTCGCAAGCTATGAAGTGGCCTGGTACAAAATCAAGGCTACAACAATGCCCTGAGTGGCACATAAAAAGGAAGAACAGTGGACAATTGTCAAAGAAATGCCTGTACTGGCAAAGTGCAAGATGGCTTTTGTGATGAATGCGGCATGCCGCCAGTGGGTGCCCGGCTGCTTGCACAAGTGCTGCCGAGCCAGACAACTGCCACACAGCGATCTGGCAACAACGATACTTTTGCTACCGGCACGGCGACAGCAGGAACTGGCCGCTCTGGCACGCGGCGTCATACCAGCCGCTCCACCAAAGGCAGTTCGACCCGTCGCCAGGCCTTGGGTGGTGGGCTGGTGTCGTTGCCGCCCATGCCCAGCCAGGACCCCTTGAGTCTCATCATGGCCAATCCCGAGGTGCCTGAGCGCCGCCGCCGCTGCCCGAAATGTGACGTCAAGGTATCGCGTGTCAAGGGTTTCTGCGGCGAATGTGGATCTGAATACAACTTCGTTCCAGCCTTGAAAACTGGTGACGTCGTCAACGGTAAATTCGAAATCAAGGGTGCCATTGCCTTTGGCGGCATGGGATGGATTTACCTGGGCTGGGATATGGTATTGCAGCGCTGGGTCGTCATGAAGGGTTTGCTCAATGCCAGGGATGAGGCCGCCGCCGCCAATGCCGTGACGGAGCGTCAATTTCTGGCTGCGCTCAAACACCCCAAGATCGTTGGCATCTATGATTTCGTCAACCATGGTAACGAAGGGTACATCGTCATGGAATACGTCGGCGGCGTTGCCATCGGCGGCATGATGAAGCAAAAAGGCGTCTTCACGGTTGAAGAAGCGATTGCCTACATCCTGGGTATCTTGCCAGCCTTCTCTTACCTGCATGCAAACGGCTTTGTCTATTGCGACTTCAAGCCTGACAACTTCATGCTGGAGGGGGATGATGTCAAACTGATCGACGTCGGCGGCATGCGCAAGATAGGGGACCCGAATGGCGACATCTACGGCACCCGTGGCTACATGGCGCCAGAAGCCAATGATGATCCGGTCGAGGTGTCAGACTTGTACACCATAGGCCGCTCGCTGGCGACTATGGTCATGGATTTTAAATACGGCAAGGAGTTCGAGACATCCTTACCTGGCCCCGACCAGCAGCCTGTGCTGGCCCAGCATGAGTCACTCTACCGTTTCCTGCTGCGTGCCACCCATCTGGACCCGGACCAGCGTTTCCAGTCGGCAGATGAAATGGCCGATCAACTGCATGGTGTCTTGCGCGAAATTGTCGCCATCAAGACCGAACCCAGGCCATCAGAAAGCAAGGCGTTTACATCCGACAACCTGTTCGATGCAGATGACGTCGATGGCACAGAAAAACCTGAGGTGCGTCTGTTACCTACACTGAAGATGATGGTCAACGACCCTGCCGCTAATGAATTGCTCAGACTTTCTTCTGTCACTGATCCCAGGAAACAAGTGGCGGCGCTGGAACAAGTAGCTAAGAAATTCGGAAAAAAATCGGTAGAGGCACGCCTGCGTCTTGCCAATGCCTACCTCGCCATTGAACGTTATCAGGACGCCAGCAGTCTGCTAGACCAGTTGTTTGCTGAAGACCCCTATGACTGGCGGATATCCTGGTATCGGGGCAAATCCTTCCTGGCACAAGGGGATGCGCAAAAAGCGCGCATAGAGTTTGGTAAAGTCTATTTCGAAATGCCGGGTGAGATCGCACCCAAGTTGGCGATTGCATTCGCCGCTGAAACCAAGCAAGACTACAAGGAGGCTGCTTCCTACTATCACCGCGTCATCAAGGTAGACCCCAGCCAGACGGCTGGCTGCTTTGGCCTGGCGCGCTGCCTGGCCCATGGCAAAGATACCGCTGGTGCTGGCCATGCCCTGGCTGCCGTACCGACGCAACATAGCCTGTTCAATCTGGCGCGTATCGCGCTGGCCAAAACATTACTCAATAGTGCGCCAGTGCTGGATGTGTCCAAACTGGAACAAGTCGCCCAGACGATAGAGTCCATCTCTGTCGATGGCGGCATCATTCACCAACTGACGGCCACACTGCTGGAAAAGGGGAGTTCAATGATAGCAGCAGGCAAGATCAGGGAAGACAGTAATACGATGTTGCTTGGCCGTCCATTGCATAGCCATGCCCTGCGTGCCGGTGCTGAAGAAGAATTCAGGAAGGCGGCACGTTTTTCTGCGAACGCAACAGAAAAAATCATGTGGATAGACATGGCTAATGCCGTGCGTCCGCCAAGCTTTATGTAAGGATGAGAAATGACTTGTACCAAATGTGGTGACGACAATTCTTCCGCCAGCGCTAAATTTTGCGAAGGCTGTGGCCACCCCTTTATAGTCTTGCCAGCGCCAGTGGTGGCAGGCATGGCATGCACTTGTGACCCTGCCACTTCAGCACCTGACGCCGAAGGTTTTTGCGACAATTGCGGTGTACGCTGTGCTCTGCCAAGTACTGCCAATGCGCATCATAGTCTACTGGAAGTCAATGCCCGTCTTGCCATGAGCAGTGACGTAGGGAGACGTCATACTTGCAATGAAGATTGCGGTTACGCCGGTTTGAGCAGTCCGGCTTCTGCACTGCTGGTTGTTGCTGACGGAGTTTCCACATCATACAATGCCAGCGGTGCTTCTGCCCTGGCCATAGAGCAGCTCAAGGCCAGTCTGACGGGTGGCACTAGTCTCAATAACCCGGAACTTGCCATGCGTAACGCCATCATGGATGCGCATCGGGCCATCATCAGCCTGCCTGCCGGGGATAATCCAAAACTTGATGAGCCTGAATCCACCGTGGTTGCCGCACTGGTGACGGGCGATGTCGTGACTATAGGATGGGTAGGTGATTCCCGCGCTTACCTGATTGGCGACAAATCTGAACGTTGCCTGACAGTCGATGATTCATGGGTGGAAGAAGTGGTTGCCAATGGCAGCTATACACGCGAAGCGGCCAGTGTACACAAGTTCGCGCACTGCATAACCCAGGTGCTGGGCATGCGCGATGATGTCATTACGCCCCATACCATGACAACCCGCATGGCTGCAGATGAGATGCTGTTGCTATGTTCTGACGGTTTGTGGAATTACTTCCAGCAAAACGGCAGCCTGGCCACCTGGATACATCAGTTAAAGCATTCTGCCCGCGAGCCACAATCTGCCAGCGCGATATGCGAGGCACTGGTGAGCGATGCCAATGCCGCTGGTGGGCACGATAACATTACCGTCGCTGTATTGCTGGGCGGTGGATAACATGCGTGCAGCATCATTCTTAATGAGTAATAAGTATCTATTAATTTATTTAAATTAATATTTAAATGATAGTTGATATCGTTTATACTTTGAGCCAGGTCGTATCTTCTGCTCTTTGGTTCAGATTGATTTCGACTATGGAAGGATACTTTTATTGATTTATTGAGGAGGAAGATGATGTTTGTACGTTTGACGCATGTGCAATCCAAACCCGGGCAAATGGGGGATGTTGTCGCTCTTTATCAGAGCGCGGTGCTGCCACTCTTGAAGCAGCAGCAAGGGTTTAACAGCACACAATTGCTGACCGATCCACTCACAAACAAGGGAATCTCAATGACTGTCTGGGAGACGGAAGCCGATCGACAAGCGGCTGACAGCAATGGCTTTTTGCTGGAACAAATTATGAAAGTGATGCCGTTCCTGACGGCGCAACCAATACCAGAAAGTTATATTGTCGAACCAGGGTAACAAAGTCATGTGACGACCGGGGTTGCCCTTTAACCCCGGCTTTCTTGCGCCCACAATGCCATCACTGGCTAGGACGATCTATGCATCCCTCACTTTCACCGTTAGCATAGGCTCAGTTCAACAGAATGAGCAGGATGAACAGGAGTTTTGCTTGAAGCGGCTGTATTGATTGTGGCCATGCGCAAGTTAACCCTGCTTAAAAACAGCCCTGTGATTGCCTGTCGTGCATAGTAGTGTCAGTGCAGTCTCAGTGCAGACTCAGATCGCGCCGCATTTCATGGTCAGCGCAAATAATTGGGCCAGAAGACCGCCCACCAGAGTACCTTCAAGCCGCCCTTAATGTCGACCTGGCGCATGTCGGGGGAAGGAAAGGGAATCTTTCTGATGCGCATGACCAGCAAGCCTATATTGAGCCAGACTATGACGGCGAGTTCTGTGCAAGTATCAAAAGCATAGTCGAATAGCATGGGCAATACGAGTACGATGCCATAAGCGATCACCATGGCAGCCAAATGGTAAATGATGTGCAGGAGTTTCATGATTGCTTACTCATTCAAGATTGCGCCTGGCAGGTTCAAGATCAATCCCTTGAATCAGGCGCTTATTTTTTCAGAGAGCAAGCTTATCAAGGCGAGCCTAAAAAATTCGTAAAAACTGTAGTGCTGGCTGTATGCGAAATATAAAAATTTTACCGCTGTTTAACAAAGAAAAAAAACCGCGCAAACTGCGCGGTTTTCTTGTTTTGCTTAATTCGCTTTCATTCCTGGGTTGGCGAAATCAGTCAACCCTCACTGCAAATTGCGCATGCGGGCACGCATGGGTTTGAGTACGGCCAATGCCATGATGGCGGCCAGGGCATTCATGCCTGCTGCGATGTAGAAAACTTCATGCCAGCCTTTAAAGGCTTCGACTACATACACTGACAATGGCACCAGCAAGGAAGCCGTGCCCTTGGCTGTGTAGAGCAAACCAGCATTGGTGGCGGCAAATTTGCTGCCGAAAGTATCGCCGCATGTGCAGGGGAAGAGGCTATAGATTTCACCCCAGCCAAAAAACACCAGACCAGTCAGCAAGACAAAATAGATGGGTTCTTTGCCAAAGACACTCAGTGCCAATATACCCACAGCTTCCAGGCTGAAAGCGATGAACATGGTATTTTCACGGCCTATATTATCGGAAACCCAACCAAAGAAGGGGCGGGTAATGCCATTGAAAATGCGGTCCAGTGACAATGCGAAGGTCAGGGCTGGCAGGGTGAAACCTATCAGTGATACTGGAATTTCAGCAATTTTAAAATCCTTGGCGATAGGTGCGAGTTGCGCTGTGGCGACCAGGCCGCCAGCTGCCATCATGACGAACATCAGATACATGACCCAGAAGACGGGTGTCTTGATCATTTGCTGCCAGGTAAAGTCAACCTTGGTCTGGCGAACCAGCGCTGGCGGTGCTGCCCTGCTGTCTTTTGGGGAACTCAGCAAGAAGGACAGTAAAAATACTACCAGACCCTGGCCCAGGCCAAAATACAGGAAAGCTGCCTCGTAACCACTGTTCTTGATCATGGCAGAGATAGGGATAATGGTCAGTGCCGAGCCCATGCCAAAACCGGCAGCTGTCAGGCCTGCGGCCAGTCCACGCCTGTCAGGGAACCATTTGAGTGCATTGCCTACGCAAGTGCCATACACCGCACCCGCGCCTATGCCACCTATTGCTGCAGCGATGTACAGCATGGTTAATGAATCTGCATTTGCATTCATGAACCAGGCCAGACCTATCAACAAGCCGCCCACAAGGACCACAGGCCTGGGGCCGAACCGATCCACCAGATAACCTTCGACTGGCACCAGCCAGGTTTCGGTAAACACGAAGATGAAAAACGCAACTTGTATGGCTTTGCGGCCCCAATGGTATTTTTGATCCAGGGGGTCAACAAACAGGGTCCAGCCATATTGAAGATTGGCGATCATCGCCATACAAACGACGCCTAGCAATAATTGCAGCCAGCGATACTGTGTAGCAGTTTCTGCAATGGGGAGTTTATGTTCGAGGGATATTTCCGTAGTCATGCGCCTGTCCTTTTTTTAAAATCTTAAGGTTAATTGGAAACAATACTTGCTGATAATCGCTGAAGGTATGCGATCATGTGGCTTGATTTTTTTTGGTCAAATTTGCTAGCCGAAATGACTAG
This sequence comes from Undibacterium sp. JH2W, assembly GCF_049340425.1. Taxonomy (NCBI): domain Bacteria; kingdom Pseudomonadati; phylum Pseudomonadota; class Betaproteobacteria; order Burkholderiales; family Oxalobacteraceae; genus Undibacterium; species Undibacterium sp. JH2W. The sequence continues at coordinate 13,024 of NZ_JBMPOT010000004.1, forward strand.
ACTATAATAATTCATTTAATGTGATTTAACAATTTCAGCTTAAGCATATGTTTATTCGCTGAGACCTCACACCAGAAAAAATCAGAAGATTTTTTGTGTAAACCCGCGTGAATGCTTGCATATATGACAAATTGGCTGCGCTTTGAACATCAACATCTGACGGGTTTTGGTTGTCTTGAATCCGACACCATCACGGTCTTTGAAGGTGATCTATTTAACAATCCCACACCCACAGGAAAAACACGGGCCCTTGCTGAAGTGCGTTTGCTGACTCCTTGTTTACCTTCAAAAATGCTGGGCTTGTGGAACAATTATCATGAGCTTGCCAGCAAGCTGGGGCAGGCAATTCCAGCCGAACCTCTGTACTTCATCAAGACTTCGAATTCCTATTTGCCACATGCAGGCATCATCAAGCGCCCACCTGCTTATGATGGAAAAATTCTGTACGAAGGTGAGCTCGGCATCGTGATAGGCAAAACTTGCAGCAATGTCGGTGTGGACATCGCTGCGGACAGTATTTTCGGTTATACCTGTGTCAACGATGTGACAGCATTGGAATTATTGCAGCGGGATGCTACGTTTGCGCAATGGAGCAGAGCCAAGAGTTGCGACAGCTTTGGGGTATTCGGCCCAGTGATTGCCACTGGCCTGGACGGGCTAGCCTTGACAGTGAAAACATTTTTAAATGGCAAGGAACGACAAAATTATGCCTGTCGCGATATGATCTTTGCGCCAGCGCAGATAGTCAGCATGATTTCACGCGAGATGACTTTGTTTCCGGGTGACGTCATCGCTTGCGGCACGTCAATTGGCGCAGGCCCCATGCGTAGCGGCCAGGTGGTAGAAATTGTCATAGACGGCATAGGCAGTCTGCGTAACTATTTTGAGAGTGTTGAAAGTCCTGAGGAAAATACTAAATGAAGATAGCAGTCATAGGTGCAGGTGCAATCGGTGGATACCTGGCAGTAAAACTTGCCCAGACCGGGCATGAAGTCAGCGTCGTGATACGCGGTGCCAACTTGCAGGCCGTGCGTGAGAATGGCTTGAAACTGATCATGGATGATGGCAGCGAGCATGTGGTAAACATCTTTGCCACCGACCGCATCGCTGATTTGCCGGTGCAGGATGTCGTCATCCTTGGCATGAAAGCCCATCAGGTTGCGGCAGTGGCTGCTGATATACCTGCATTGCTGGGGCCGGAATCAGTGGTGGTAACGGCGCAAAATGGCGTGCCATGGTGGTATTTTCACAAGCATGGCGGCGACTATGAAGGACGGCGCGTGGAAGCCGTAGACCCGGGCGGCGCGGTGTCGGCACACATAGACGTGGACAAAGTCATAGGCTGCATTATTTACCCGGCCTGCGAGATCATTGCGCCTGGCGTCATCAAGCATATAGAAGGCAATCGCTTCTCCCTGGGCGAGATTGATGGCAGCGAGACCCCGCGCATACGTGAGCTGGCGGATGCCTTGCGCCAGGCTGGTTTCAAGGCACCCATCTCGTCTGACATCCGTTCAGAAATCTGGCTCAAGCTGTGGGGTAACCTGAGTTTCAATCCTATCAGTGCGCTGACGCATGCAACACTGGTGGATATCTGCGAATTTGCACCCGTGCGCGAGCTGGTGGCACGCATGATGCGCGAAGGACAGGTGATAGGTGAAAAGCTCGGTGTTAATTTCAAGGTGTCCATCGACAAGCGCATTGCTGGTGCCGCTGCCGTTGGCAAACACAAGACATCCATGCTGCAGGATATTGAAGCTGGTCGTCCCATAGAGTTGGAGGCACTGGTAGGTACAGTCATAGAAATGGGCAGGATCACTGATACGCCTACCCCGAATATAGAAGCGGTGTATGCACTGACGGCGCTGCTGACGCGCACGGTGCAAGAGCAAAATGGCAAACTGCGCATACAGCAATAAATGAACGTCATTGCCTGAAAACAGCTGCCAAGTTTCGTGCTTTATTTTTATCATAGAAAGTAATCATGCAAAGATTTTCCACACTCGTCGAACTACTTGCCGTAGGCGCTGATGATGCCATTGCACTGCAAGCGCCAGGAGCCAAGCCGCTGACTTACCGTGACCTGCGCGCAAATCAGCAAAAGACCCTGGCTGCCCTGAACAGCTTTGGCATAGGCCGCCAGGACAGGGTTGCTATCGTCTTGCCCAACGGGCCAGAAATGGCCAGCGCCTTTGTCTGCATTGCGGCGGCTGCCACTGCTGCTCCTTTGAACCCTGTCTACCGTGCTGATGAATTTGAGTTCTATCTGTCTGACCTGCATGCCAAAGCACTGGTGGTAGAGAAGGGCAGCACGTCGCCTGCGCTGGCCATCGCCGATAAGCTCAAGATACAGGTATTGGAACTCACGCCCAGTGAAGAAGGAACAGGAGCATTCACACTGACGCAAGTTAATCCACAAGCAGCCAGTGCATCGTTTATACCCGGCCCGGCAGCGCCTGAAGACATAGGTTTGATACTGCATACCTCGGGCACGACTTCGCGTCCCAAGATCGTGCCATTGTCAAACATCAATATTTGCGCCTCAGGTTGTAATGTGCGCGACAATCTGCAACTGACTGCGGCTGACCGTGGTTTGAATATCATGCCGCTATTCCATATCCACGGCCTGATTGCGGGTTTGCTGGCCCCCTTGTCTGCTGGTAGCAGCATCTTTTGCACGCCAGGCTTTAATGCCTTGAAATTTTTTAGCTGGATGACAGAAGCGAGACCAACTTGGTATACCGCCGTACCAACCATGCATCAGACCATCGTTGCACGGGCAGCGCAAAATCATGAGGTGATTGCAGCCAATCCATTGCGCTTCATACGTTCATCATCATCATCGATGCCGCCACAAGTCATCAGTGAGCTTGAAGCCGTTTTCCAGACCCCTTTGATTGAAGCCTATGGCATGACCGAGGCAGCGCACCAGATGGCCAGTAACCCACTGCCACCTGCGAAACGCATACCAGGCTCGGTCGGTATTGCTGCCGGCCCTGAAGTCGCAATCATGGATACAGAAGGCAATTTGCTGGAGCGCGGCCAGACTGGTGAAATCGTCATCCGTGGCGCGAATGTGACGGCAGGCTATGAAAATAATCCCAAGGCCAATGCCGAGGCTTACACCAATGGCTGGTTCCGCACGGGTGACCAGGGCATCATGGATGCGGATGGTTACCTGAGTATCACTGGTCGCCTGAAGGAAATCATCAGCCGCGGCGGTGAGAAAATTTCCCCACGTGAAGTGGATGAAATTTTGATGGACCATCCTGCGGTACAACAGGTTGTTACCTTTGGTATCCCTCACGAAAAGCTGGGTGAAGAGGTCGGTGCCGCCGTGGTATTGCGCGAAGGGGCGACAGCAACAGAAAAGGAATTACGCGAATTTGCTGCAATCCGTCTGGCTGACTTCAAGATACCGCGCAAGATCTTGTTTCTGGAAGAAATACCCAAGGGTGCTACAGGTAAGTTGCAACGCATAGGCCTGGCCGCCAAGCTGGGTTTGTAGCAGAACCAAATGCAAAAGGGGAGCAGATTCATCTGCTCCCCTTTTTTATATCTGGTAAATCTTACAGACTACAGACCCAAGCGCTTGGTTGCATCGGTCATGACAGTATTGTCCCAAGCGACAAAGCCCTTCATATTGATGCCCTTCAGGGCATTTTTACCTGCATCGTTTTCGCTGAGTTTGAGCAAGAGATTTTGCACCTTGTCACGCTGTTCAGGGCTCAATTTGCGGGAAGCCAAAAATTGCTTGATGGGGACAGGCTTGGTTTCTGCTATGACACGTCCACCTTTGGCAGTCCATTCTTTGGCAATGGCACCCGAGCCGGTAACACCGGCTTCGACGAAACCATTTTCCACCATGAAGGGCACGGCATCCTGGTAACGGGTAGCACTAAAGCGTGATGCCGGGTCACGAAAACCCAGTTCGTTTAGGTTGGCGGTAAACATGACAGTGGTGATGGACTCCAATGACGGTACACCTATTTTTTTGTCGCGCAGATCAGCCAGGGTTTTGATGGCAGAGTCTTTTTTGACGAAAATGCGAGCGCGGTAATCAGTATAGTCCTTGGCACTGGCCAATCCTACATACTTGCCACTCTTGGCGGCACGCAAGCCCAGGTGTGCAGGGTGGATGAATACCAGGTCATAACGTTCGGCATCAAGGCCAGCTTCGAAATTGTTATATCTATCCACTGCTTGCACCTTGACTGTACGCTTGAGTTCCTTTTCCAGTAAATCCACCAAAGGCTTGTAACGCTCAGTCACAGGGCTACCGTCTTGATAGGTAACGCCTTCATTGATCGCGAGTATCCACTCCTGTGCACTACTTATCTGTGTCAGGAATGTAAGGGAAACCAAGATAAAAACGCGTAGGAGAAACATGGATGACACCCAAAAGTGATAGATAAAGGCAAGAAACCCGAGCATTGTAATGCAATTGTGCGATTGCACAAATCTATCTGAAGTGTTTGAAGTTAGTAAGTATCTTATTTGCCCAGGATATCGACTGTGATGCGGCACAATCCTTGATATACTACTTGCTCCGCATCGTAGGAACTTGTTTCTCCATGTCTGCCATCGCTCAAAAGATAAGATTTTTCAGGAGACGCATTCCCTCATTTGAATGCATACCAGGCTGCCATGATTGCTGTGGCCCGGTGACGACCTCGTCTTTTGAGATTGCTGAATTGCCCGTGAAGACCGAAGCACAGCATGAGGCAGCGTTGGCAGAATTGAGTTGTCCCTATTTGGCTGAAAAAGGTTGCGAAGTCTATGATGACAGACCCATCATCTGCCGTCTGTTTGGCACCACGCCCAGACTCTTATGCCCGCATGGCAAGCGCCCTGAAGAAATGATCGATGCTGAGTTGGATATGGAAATCCAGGAATTTTTCTTGTCCACTCGCCAAGTACTGCTCTGATTTTTTTCAAAAATAGTGAGTGCGATGCAGCCAGGCTAAATACCTGGCTGCATTGCACAGTTTTATTTGAATGCCTTGATCAATGCTTCCATTTTTGTGCCCAGGAATTTGTCATGTGCAGTGACTGGTGGTACTTGTTTGTTGACGCACAGTAATTGATAGACGGCCATTTGTGCCGCGCGGACGGAGTATTCGACAGTAAAGACCACATCGTCTGCGACCTCGACAAACTGGCTAATGAAAGCAAAGTTTTTCGTGCCGGGTGGTACGGGCAAAGGCCGGTCACCAATAGAGCGTGGCATGAACATGCTGGTGATATACGGCATCCTGCAAGGTATGCAATTGGCATTTTCAAATACTTCGCTATCAAAGCGCAAATGGCCCAGCAACTCTTGCAAGATTTCGGCACCGTTGCATTCACTCATGGGCTTGGCAACATAATTGCCGATGCGGTCGGGGAAGAGCGCATAACCCCAGAAGACCTGCACATCTGCTGGTTGATTGATAAAGTGTGGCTGATGCGCCAGCACGATAGACATCAGCCAGTTGGAATCCTTAAAAGTGACCAGGCCGCCGGTACCAGCTTCATTGCCACTGAATTGCTGCATCAGATTAAAGAAACGCGGGTCTTTCAAGGTGACTGTGAAAGATGCCCAGTACGACTGCGCGATGCAGCTATTAAACGCCGCTGGATTGCCCATGCCTGGGTGTTCGGCCGCTAGTTGTTCCCATAACTGCCAGCCACCACTATCAAGTTTGCTGCGCTTTTCTGGCGCGCTGCTCATGGAACCCAGGCTGGATGCATCGGTCATCGAACCGTTTTGCAGGAAGACCAGATCACCTTCATCGACAGTAATGATTTCTTCCACGCCGCTACGCAGGCAATGCAGGCCAGTGACCATGAATTGCTCATTGCTCAGGGTATGTGTGATTTTTTGTACCTGGCAATCTATGATGAAACGCACGCCATTCTGCTTCAGCCAGGTTTGCAGAGGCAAGACCAGTGAGTCATATTGATTGTAGATAGTGCGCTTGACGCCAGCCAGGGTTTCTATACGCGAGAACTCCATCATGAATCTATGCAGATAACGCTTGAACTCGACGGCGCTATGCCAGGGCTGGAAGGCAAATGTCGTGGCCCACATATACCAGAATTCAGTTTCAAAGAAAGAAGGTGACAGCCATTCAGAGATATTACTATTACCCATCTCTGCTTCATCGGCCTGGCTCAGTTTCAGTAATTCCATGCGATCCTGCATGGAAAAACCCATGGATGATACAGGCACCTTGGCACGGCGCTGGTCTACCAGCCTGGCCTTGGAATTGGATTGATGGTGTTCATTGAATTCCACGGTTTCTTCAAATACTGACCTGCCAGGATTATGCAATGAGGGTATGGATTTGAATAAATCCCAGGTGCACTCATAATTGTCCGTGGTCAGCATACGGCCACCGCGCAATGAATAAGCTTGTTCAGGGTTACCTGCGCCATCCAGGCTACCGCCTATCAGTGAGCCAGCCTCAAGTATGGAGATATTGTCGCCCTTGATTTTTCCGTCGCGTATCATAAAAGCTGCTGCGGCCAGCGAGCCTATACCAGCGCCTATCAAATAGGCTTTTGTCGTGTTAGTCATGTTTTTCTTAAGATTGAGATCAATAGTAGGGCCAGGTCTGGCTTATGGCACTAGCCTGGCACACAGCGAGTGCCAGTGTTTTGAGCCAGGACAAGGAAATGGTGATTTATGCACTGTTATTAAGCGCAAAAGCAAGCGGACAGATCTGGTCGGAATAGTCTAGCCCCATCGTTCTTGTATGCAGCCAGGCTGTGATTTCCTTACATGGCGCTACAGCTGTCAGCGCACTTACGGCAGGCTTGCGCGCAAGCACCCATCATGCCGTCCGGGTCTGCGTGTGCTTCGCAGAGGGTGGCGCAAGCCGCGCAGATTTCGGCACATTCCCTGGCCAGGTGAGTATGGTGTGGTGAACGGCGGCTCATGAAGTCTGCATGCACCATGCAAATCTGGGCACAGTCAAGCAGGCTGACGAGATGCAATACTTCACTGTGATTGCTGTCACCATGCATGACATGAGCAGCAGTTGCGGTACAAATGCGATGGCATTCCAGGCAATTGGCAAGGCATTGCTCCATGCTCTCATTAAGAGGTTTCAATTTCATTGCAGTTCTCCTTGGGGGATGAGTTGGCTATCGTATTGGCTTGAACTTTGGAGCATGAAATAAGCTCATGCTGAAAATGAATGAGTAAGAGTCCTTATATATACGTTGTTTTCAGACAAGGGAATGTGCGCTGACGCACATGAGAAATGTGTTTTCAATAAAATTTCTAGCGGCTGTCGACTTGGCTCTTGGCAAGTGTGTGACCATTTTTTTAAGCCAGTGTGCCTTTTTAAGTTTTAGCAGACAGCTACTGTCTATTTTTAGAAATGGCAGTTAAGGAAGCTCTGCCATTATTAATAGAGCTTACTTAATAGAGCTTACTTCATAGGGCTTACGCAAAACTGCCCCAACTGCGCTGTAACTCCCGGCCGTACTCAATGCTGTCTTCGTCGCTACGTCTTGCGGGGCCAATTTTGCGTATGCTCTACTTAAAACGGATTGCCAGTGCATTCCGTTTCTTTTATTTTCATGATAAGTATTTTCCTGCGGTTCTGACTGAACTTGAAAAAAGCTCACGCTGGCAGTGCGGCGACGGATCCACATAGGCTGCACATGCGCCTCAAATATGCTACAGTCTCGCCCATGAGTAAGTCTTTTATCCAGCGCCTGGCAATTATGTTGCTCGTCATTTTCATGACGAACCTTGGTGCATGGAATTTGAATTCTTCGCGGATTACACATGCGATTGAGCATGATGGCCGCCCTGAAGTGAGCACATCTGCTCCGCAGGATGATGCCAGGAATACTGATAGGGATAATGGGCATAGCGCTATTGAACACCAGATGTTGCATGCGGTGGATCACTTGCAATTATTCCCTGATACCACTGCATTGCTAACTTTTCATGCTCCTCTTGCACTTGATAGCAGCTGGCATTTTACTGCACAGTTGCTGCCATTCTCCACTTACGATGCGCCATATCGCCCCCCTTGCGGCGAATACATCCTGGCGTAAATCCATGCTTGGTTTTATCTGATGAATTTGTATTGATTGTGAGCGGATTTATTCCGCTTCTAAAGCAATTTTTACAGTTTTTAATTCTGCTGAATATCCTCTGCAATGGGCCTTGCAAGCACTTGCTTGCCTGTGCACGCCTTACCCCACCCACATAATTCTTGCCAGCGCTGCCAGCCTTGTTCAGGTCATAGGGAATGCTTTGCGTTGGTAGTCTGATCTAACTGATGTGCTTGTCGCAAGCTCATCCCCTATGCGTCATTTGGGAACTCAATATGAAAAACAGAAATTTCTCCAGGCAGCTATGCTGTGTTTTTTTGCTGGCAGCGCTAAGTCAAATACCATTGCAGGCAGCAGAAAAGCAAGCCAGGTTTGCTGTCACAGCACAGCAAATGCAGGCACTGAATATTCAGGTCGGTGCTTTACAAAAAGATGAGAAACCGCTGAGCTTGAGCTTGCCCGCTCAGGTCAGTGTGCCAGCACATCGTGAGCAAATCATCAGCTCACCAGTGGCGGGACTGGCCGTGCAACTCTATGTGCAAGCGAATCAAGAGGTCAGGCAGGGCACTCCACTGTTACGCATCAGTAGCCAGGAACTGGGGCCGCTCCAATTGCAATTGCTGCAGGCTGTCAGCCGTCATACCCTGGCGCGTCAGGCAGCGCAGCGCGAAAAAGCCCTGTTCGACGAGGGTATCATTGCCCAGCGCCGCGTGCAGGAATCACAGGCGGCGCTGGCAGAAAGCGAGGCGGTTTTACGTCAGTCCAGGGCAGCCCTGCGTCTGGCTGGTTTGTCAGTTGCCAGCATGGAGCGCATAGTCAGCTCAGGCAAGCTGGAAGATGGCCTGACCCTGCATGCAACAAAAGCAGGCGTAGTCACGCAGATGGAAGTCAAACCGGGTCAGCGTCTTGATCCTTCCACGGTCTTGTTGCATGTGGCGCAAACTGGACAGCTGCAACTGGAGATACAAGCAGCACTGGTAGATGCCGCGGCCTGGCGCACAGGCAGCAAATTGCAAGTGCAGGGGCGCAGCGCGACAGGCCGCATCGTCAGTATCAGTCCTCTGGTAGTCGCAGGCAGCCAGACCCTCAGCCTGCGCGCCGAGGTCGATGGCAGCGCAAGTGATTTGCGACCTGGTGAACTGGTGACCGTGCAACTAGCCCTGGCACCGCATGCAGACAGCTTTGATATACCGCTGGCAGCGCTGGCACATGATGCGGGGCAGGCTGTGGTATTCGTGCGCACTGAAAACGGTTTTGAGGCGCGCACTGTCAAAGTGGTCAGTAGTGCTGGCCAGCGGGTGAGGGTGCAGGGCGCATTGAAGCCAGATGAAAAAATTGCCATCAGCGGTGTGATTGCCCTCAAGGGTTCCTGGCTGGGTGAAAAGGGAGCAGGCTGATGCTGGCGCGACTCATACAATTCTCTTTGGCACAGCGTCTGTTTATGCTGTTGTTGAGCATCTTGCTGGCGGGTGCAGGCTGGCTGGCTTTCAGGCAATTGCCTATAGATGCTTTTCCTGATGTTTCTGGCACCCAGGTCAAGCTCATCATGAAAGCCCCCGGCATGACGCCGGAAGAAGTCGAAACCCGGATTGCCGTCCCCATAGAAGTGGAAATGCTGGGCATACCCAGGACGCGTATATTGCGTTCCGTGACCAAGTATGGCCTGGTCGATATCACCATCGATTTTGAGGATGGTGTTGACATTTACTGGGCACGTCAGCAAGTCAGTGAACGCCTCAGCGGTATCACAGAGAGTTTGCCGGCCGGTATCAGTGGCGGCATGGCCCCTATCACTACACCACTGGGTGAAATGTTCATGTTCACCGTAGAAGCAGATCAGATGTCCCTGGCAGAGCGGCGACAATTGCTCGATACCGTCATTCGTCCGGCATTGCGCACAGTGACGGGGGTGGCAGATGTCAATTCGCTCGGTGGCGTGGTGCGGGCTTTTGAAGTGATACCCGATTCGGCTGTCATGGCAGCCGCAGGCATCAGCATTACACAATTGAAAGAAGCCATACGCGCCAATAACCGCAATGATGGCGCAGGCAGACTGGGCGAGGGCAATGAAGTCTTGCTGGTACGTAGTGAAGGCAGTATCAATACCCTGGATGATTTGCGTGCCGTAGTAGTCACGCTCAAGGATGCTCATGCTGTAAGGCTGGGCAATCTGGCGGAAGTCAGGATGGGCGAGATGACACGTTATGGGGCCGTTACCAAAAGTGGCAAGGCAGAAGCAGTGGAAGGACTGGTGCTTGGCTTGGCCGGTGCCAATGCCCAGCAAGTAGTCACAGGCGTGCGCAAAAAAATCGCTGAACTGGCACCCACCTTGCCCAAGGGGGCGCGTCTCGAGGTGTTTTACGACAGGGCATCACTGGTAGACAAAGCAGTGGGGGCGGTGTCGTCGGCCTTGCTGGAAGCCACCGTGATAGTCATGGTTTTGCTGGTGTTCTTTTTGGGTAATCTGCGCGCTGCGCTGACCGTTGCCACGGTATTGCCACTGTCTGCCTTGATTACCTTCATTCTCATGCGCCTGTTTGGCATGTCCGCCAATCTCATGAGTCTGGGAGGTTTGGCGATTGCCATAGGTATGCTGGTGGATGCTGCGGTGGTGGTGGTCGAGAACATAGTACAAAGGCTGGCGCATGACACGACTGCCGGTAAATTGCCGCGCCTGCATATGATTTATCGTGCTGTGCGTGAAGTCAGTCTGCCGGTGACTTCTGGCATGCTCATCATTATCACCGTGTTCTTGCCTTTGCTGACCCTGGAAGGGCTGGAGGGTAAATTCTTTGTGCCGGTGGCATTGACTATCGTCTTTGCACTGGCGGGTTCCTTGCTGCTGTCCTTCACCATAATACCTGTGCTGGCATCTTACCTTTTGCGTGCAGTCAGGCATGAAGAACCCTGGCTGCCGCGCAAGCTGCTGACCTGGTATGCACCCATGCTGGCCTGGGCCATGCGCCAACAAAAATGGGTGGCGGCGGTTGCCGTCGCCTTGCTGTTGGTGGCGGCAGGCGTGTACACCCAGGTCGGCAAAACCTTCATGCCTGTCATGGATGAAGGTGACCTGATCGTAGGCATAGAAAAGCTGCCTTCCATCAGCCTGGAGCAAAGCGTGGCCCTGGACTTGAAAATCCAGCAAGCCATCATGCAAGCCATACCAGAAGTGACAGGCATCGTGGCAAGGGCAGGTTCCGATGAAATTGGCCTTGACCCCATGGGCTTGAACCAGACTGATAGCTATCTTTTGCTAAAGCCACGCAAGGACTGGAAACTCACAAGCAAGGAAGCGCTGGTCGATGAAGTGCGCAAGGTGCTCGATACCCTGCCCGGCATCAAATACAGTTTCACCCAGCCCATAGAATTGCGGGTGTCGGAAATGATACTGGGTGTGCGGGGGGATATTGCCGTCAAGGTTTTTGGACCTGAGCTGGATAAGCTGAATCACTATGCCAGCCAGCTTGAGGTCATCTTGAAAACCGTCGCGGGTAATCAGGATGTGTATACCGTGCAAAACGATGGCGTGCAATATCTGCGCGTAGTGATAGACCGCTTGCAGGCAGGGCGACTGGGCTTGTCGGTGGAAGAAATCCAGGATGCCCTGCGCATGCAGATAGAGGGCCAGCAAGCCGGTACCGTGACTGAAGGTAATCGGCGCAGCCCGATTATCTTGCGGGCTGGCAAATCGGTAGGTTTGTCGCCCGCTGAATTTGCCGCCACCCGCATCACCAGCAAGGATGGCGTCAGTGTGCCCTTATCCAGTGTTGCCAGGCTGGAAAGGGCAGAAGGGCCAGTCAAGATAGACCGCGAAATGGGTAGTCGTTACGCTGTCGTGATTGCTAATGTCAGTGGCCGCGACATGGTCGGTTTTGTACAAGAGGCGAAGGCTGAAGTCGCCAAAAAACTAGGCTTGCCCAGTGGCTATCACATCAGTTGGGGTGGGCAATTTGAAAACCAGCAAAGAGCAGCCAGCCGTTTGATGGTGGTGGTGCCAGTGGCGCTGGGCCTGATCTTTGTCTTGCTGTTTTCCACCTTTCGCTCGATTCGCCAGGCCTTGCTGATTTTATCCATCATCCCGTTTGCCCTGGTTGGTGGTGTACTGGCTTTGTGGCTCACCGGTGAATATCTGTCCGTGCCTGCCTCGGTGGGTTTCATTGCCCTGCTGGGGATTACGGTGTTGAACGGTGTGGTACTGGTCAGTTATTTCAACCAGCTGCTGGCAACAGGCATGGCCCTTGCGGAAGTGGTCATACAGGGCGCGCACCGCCGCTTGCGCCCCATATTGATGACCGCATCAATTACCGCATTTGGCTTGATACCGCTGTTATTCGCCAGCGGCCCTGGCTCTGAAATCCAGCGTCCTTTGGCCATCGTCGTGATCGGTGGCTTGATCACCGCCACAGCGCTGACCCTGCTGTTATTACCTATTTTGTATGCGCGTTTTGCTTTTTCCAAGGGGCAGTGCATTAAGGAAAATTCCCATGTCTGAATTATGTTTTAGTTTGTTATGTCCAGCCAGGCTGGAAGAAAAACTGCTCGACAGTTTGCTGGTGCTGCCTGGGATTCAACTGCTCATCAGTACTCCCGCTGCTGCCTATGGCATGCAGGGTGTCACTCTGAATGCCCGTGAACAAGTCATGGGGCATGCGCTCATGACACTGGTGCAAGTGCTATTGCCGATACACGGCAAGCAAGCCATGCTGGCGCTGTTGCAGCAAGAATTTGCGGGGGCTGGCCTGCATTACTGGATCAGCCCTGTCGTTGAAACCGGAGAAATTCTATGAAAACATCCACCTTTATTAGCAGTGTCATGAGCTTGATGTTGTTCAACACCTTTGCTCATGCCCAGGTGATGGCGGTAGAAACCCCTGGCTTGTTACCTACCCCAGTGGTGCGCCATTTTCTGGCGCAAGACCCGCTCGTTAATGCCGCCCAGGCGGGGCTGGAAGCGGCCAGGCAGGAAGCAGGCTTGTTGCAGGCATCCCCCTATGAATGGACGGCGAAAATAACTGCCCAGCGCCGGACAACACAGAATGAAGCCACTTCCCGCGAATGGAATGCCGGCATAGAACGCGGCATACGCCTGCCGGCCAAGGCCGCTGCCGACCGCCAGATGAGTAGCGCTGTGCTGGCCGAAGCTGAGGCACAGTATGGCGCAGCTCTGCATGTGACTGCCCGTGATTTAATCAAGCTATGGCTGGATTGGCTGGCAAGCGAGCAGGCCTTGCAACTGGCAAGCCAGCACAGCCTTTCAGTACAAGAGAACCTGATGATCGTGGAAAAGCGTGTCAAGGCTGGCGATGTCGCTAAACTGGACCTGAACCTGGCACAGGCTGAACTGGCAGAACAAAAACGCAGTGAAACCGAGGCCAGGGTGCAGGTGCAGATAGCCTGGGGGCGTTTGCATGCCCGCTTCCCCGGTTTTGACAGGCAACACAATAATTTGCCAGCCGCAGCCCAGCTCAGGTATGAAGCCAGTTTATGGCGTGCGCGCATATTGAGCCAGAGTGATGATTTGAAAATTGCTCTTGCGCAATTTGACAAGGCACAGGCGCAGGCAGGGCAGGCACGTGCAGAGCAAACGCCCGATCCTGTGATCGGCCTTTTCACGGCATCAGAGGCGAGCGGGCGCGAGCGGCTCAACGGTATTTCCATCAGCCTGCCATTTTCCCTGGGTATGCGTAGCCAGCGCGCTGCGAAGTCCAGCCACCTGGCAAATATGAGCAGATATGAGCTGGAATTGAAGAAACGTCAGCTGGAAGCAGATATTCATGCCAGCATAGCCTATGCCGAGGGGCAATATGAGGGCCTGCAATTGGCAGAAAACAGCCTGGTGGCTACACAAAACAATGCCAGACTGCTGCAGCGCGCCTATACTTTGGGAGAGATAGAGTTACAAGCCTTGCTGGCAGCAAGGCGCCAGGCTACTTCTGCAGCACAAAACACCCTGGCTGCCAGAGTCGCTGCCAGTATGGCTTATTATTCTCTGCTGGCAGACGCCCATCTTATCTGGGATTTGCAACATGAATAGCCCTGGCATCTCATCTTGATTATGTTGTTCTCAGGTATGCTACGCTGGCATGACATTTTATGTGTGTCAGCGTACAGACCTGATTGTTGAAAACAGGGATGCTGTTCCTCATGGTGTCCTGGTATGGATATATTGTTCATGCTGGCTCTCTTGCTAAATCTGCATGGTGGGATAGTAATCACTCGCCACGGTTTTGTTCAGATGTCAAACTTGGAGATGAAAATGAAACAACAATTAAAATTCATAGTGGGGGTGTCCAGTTTGCTGCTGGTTGCCCATGCCAGTGCGCAGATCGTATTTTATGAAGGCGAAGGCTTTCGCGGACGTACTTTCAGTACCAATGTCCAGCAAAGCAATTTCCGTAATAATGGTTTTAATGACCTGGCTTCATCCGTCGTCGTCTCTGGCGGTCGCTGGGAAGTCTGTGACGATGCCGGCTTTAATGGCCGTTGTGTGATCTTGAGTCGTGGTAGTTACGATAGTCTGGCAGGCCTGGGCATGGACAAGCGTATTTCTTCCGTCAGGCCAGTCAATGACCGCGGCCGCTACGATAATGAAGTCGCGCCTCCAATGAGTATGCCCAATTATGAATACCGTCGTCGCCCGAATGAAGGTATGTATGAGGCGCCCGTTACCTCAGTACGCGCCGTCGTCGGCCCACCGAATGAGCGTTGCTGGGTAGAGCGTCAGCAAGTCAGCCAGCCAGAGCGTAGTGAACCTAATGTTGGTGGTGCCATTGCCGGTGCCCTGATCGGCGGCATCCTGGGTCACCAGGTTGGTGGCGGTACTGGGCGTGACCTGGCAACTGCCGGTGGTGCTGTAGCTGGTGGTGCACTGGGTGCCAATGTTGGACGTAATAATGGCAACACCTACGAGCGTGACGTACGCCGTTGCCAGACTACCGCCAATACCACACCAGAATATTGGGATGTCACTTACAATTACCGTGGCGTTGAGCATCGTGTGCAAATGAGTTCGCCACCGGGACCAACGGTCGCTGTCAACAGGAATGGCGACCCTAGGCAATAAGTAGATAGCTCAGATTAATCTGATTAATTTCAAGAGGCCAGATGCTTTACTGCATCTGGTTTTTTTATGCCTGCCACGCCAGGATAAATCGCTGGCAAAGGCCAATATTAAAAACCGCCCATGTTGCAAGGGCGGTTTGTTTACTTTACTAATGGATAGACTGGGTAAATAATTTTCCGGTGCAGGACCGCTTACTCCCGGACTGCCGGTACGTAATTGAGTTCCACAATATGCTCGCGCTGGTCATCCATCAAAGGTATCAATAGGGTTCCCATGGCGATGTCATCGATGAATAGCAGGCTATTGCCATATGCCACATCCCTGAGCTTGACGGTGATCTGGTAAGTGCTGCTCAAGTGTTGATAACGCAGGTTATAGCTGGTCCATCCCACCGGTACGCACGGTGTGATGCTCAGATGTCTGCCTTCGCGTTTCAAGCCCAGCAAAGATTCCATCATGAAGGTATACATCCAGCCTGCCGAACCTGTGTACCAGCTCCAGCCGCCGCGCCCTGTATGTGATGCTACTGCATACACGTCGGCACAAATGACATAGGGCTCAACCTTGTAACGGGCTATGCTATCCGGCGAGTTACCGTGACGGATGGGGTTGATCATGTCAAATGCTTCCCAGGCCCGGACAGCGTCTCCCATTTTTGCAAAGGCCATGCCCGTCCAGATCGCTGCATGAGTGTATTGTCCACCATTTTCACGCACGCCTGGTACATAGCCGCGTATATAGCCCGGATTTTGACCAGAGCAATCAAAGGCAGGGTCAAGTAATTGTATGATTTTCTTGTCGCGCCGCATCAGGCGTTTATCCAGGGATTGCATGGCCTGGATGGCTCTTTTCGGATCTGTCGCACCCGACAGGATGGCCCAGCTTTGTGAGATAGAATCTATCTGGCACTCGGCATTTTGTGCCGAGCCCAGTGCAGCACCATCATCAAAATAAGCCCGCCTGTACCAGGCACCATCCCAGGCATTATCATCAATATTTTTCGATAGCTGGCGGGCTTGCTCCAGGCAACGATTGGAGAATTCAGTGTCATTGCGCGCTAGTGCAATCGCAGAGAATTTCGTCAACACCTGATGCAGGAAGAAAGCCAGCCAGACGCTTTCCCCCTGGCCCAGATGGCCTACCTTGTCCATGCCATCATTCCAGTCACAGGATCCTATCAAAGGCAGGCCGTGACTGCCAAAGCGCAAGCCATTTTCTATGGCCTTGACGCAATGCTGATACAGACTGCCAGTGTGCGGTGACCTGCCGGGCAAGTCGTAGTAAGAATCTTCTTCGTGGTTAACCAGGCGGCCTTCCAGATAATGCAGTTCTTCATCCAGAATGCCGGTGTCACCACTACTGTTGACATAGCGTGCCACTGCCAGAGGCAACCACAGGTAATCATCAGAACAATGGGTACGCACGCCGCGGCCTATCGGTGGATGCCACCAGTGTTGCACATCGCCCTCGATGAATTGATGGGCAGCAGACAAGAGCAATTGCTCGCGTGCCAGTGTTTGCCTGGTGTGCACCAGCGCCATGCTATCCTGCAGCTGGTCGCGGAAGCCAAAAGCACCGCCAGATTGATAATAGCCACTACGTGCCCACAGACGGCAGGCGATGGTCTGATACAGCAGCCAGCCATTGGCAAGCAGGTTCAACTCCTGGTCGGGAGTATGGACTTGCACCACGTCCAGGGTATCTCGCCAGTAGTCATGCACTTTATTGAGTGCCTGTTCTGCCGCGGCAATGCCACGGTGCTGCTGTATGAATTGCGTGACATTGCTGTGATCGGTGATGACTGTACCGAGCACAAATACCAGACGCTTTTCCTGCCCCGGGTTTAATTCAAATTCTTGCTGGATTGCTGCACAAGGGTCCAGGCCAGCCCCGATCTTGCCAGACAATCTTTGTCTTTCGAGTGCGGCAGGTTTCTGCAGGCTACCATTGCGGCCTATGAATTCATTACGGTCACCAGTGACACTGCGGCTACCACCATCCAGATCAAAAAATGCCCTGCGCCCCGGAAATTCCGTATTGTAGGGATTGTGCGCCAGCACGCAACCACTTGCCGGATCAATTTCTGTGGCGATATGCATCAGGGATTTAGGTCGCAAATCGCCCAGCACCCATTCCACATAACCGGTGGTTGACAATTTTCTTTGTTCGTCAGATACATTGATGACACGCAGTATCGAATATTTGACTGCCGTGTCCATAGAGACAAAGACTGTCAGTTCAGATCGTATTCCTTGCTCAACATGGGTGAATACGCTGTAACCAAAGCCGTGGCGCGTGACATAGTCACCGCTGCCGCGGCAAGGGAGAGCAGTGGGTGACCAGTAGGCTCCGGTATCTTCATCGCGAATATAGAAGGCTTCACCGCCACTATCGCAAACTGGATCATTATTCCATGGTGTCAGGCGGAATTCATGGGCATTTTCACCCCAGGTATAAGCTTGCCCGCTTTCAGAAATGACAGTGCCAAATTGCGGGTTGGCCAGCACATTCACCCATGGTGCAGGGGTGACCTGGCCTTCCCGTGTAGTAATAACATACTCACGGCCATCTTCAGAAAAACCACCAATGCCATTGAAGCTTTGCAGTTTTTCTGTTGGTATTTCGGCAGCCTTGCTGGCAAGAGTTTGATAGCCGGGTTGTTGATATATCTGACGCGATGGCAATAGTTTTGGGACACGTAAATCCAGCACATCGCGGCGGCTCAGTTGTTCCAGCAAACTGCCACGATGATCATTCAGGATGACTCTGGCAACTGCCTGGAACAGGATTTTATCTTCAACTGAAATCTGTTCCGCCATGCGCACAAAGATGCCACCTGGTCTTTCTATGGCGTGAGTACCAATAACGGAAGAAATCATGCCCATGATCTGTTCCTGCAAGGCTTGCCGGTAATTGGCATGATCTTCATTCCAGATCACCAGATCCACAGCCAGACCTTTCGAGCGCCAATAGGCATGCGCCTGTACCAGTTGCCGTACCAGTTCTATATGTTCTTGCTGATTGATTTGCAAAAGCACAATAGGTAAATCACCGGAAATGGCATAGCCCCACAAGCCTGATTGACCACGGTGGTTACGGCTAAGTACACTGGCATCGGCGCGCAACAACGGATTCATGTAGATGACAGAATTTGCCATGCGGCCATACAACTGCGCATCGGCTTCACTGATGTTCAACTGACGCAAGACGATCTGGCTATGCGTCCACGACAAGCCTATGACACGGTCAGCCAGATGCTGATCCTGGTATTTATCGATCAGTGCCAGACACAGGTCACGATTCTCTGCGACGCCGGTGACCACATCGAAGATAGCGATCTGTTCTGGTTCCAGCGTAATTTGATAACGTATCGCAACTACCGGGTCAAGCACTGAACCCTGGCTGTCTGACAAACGCTCTACCCGCATGGCAATGGGTACTTCCAGCGTATTGCCACGGCCTATGAATTGTGCCCTGTCAGTTTCATAAGAGACATCGTCAGCAGTGGCACCATGCAGGGATATCAGGTGGAACATGCTCGGAATTTTCTCGTCGACCGAGCGTGGTCGGCGTGTGCACACAATAGCATGCTGCTCATGCAGGATTTCAGTCTGTACAAACAATTTGCTGAATGCCGGGTGCATGGCATCCGCTGCTGCCGGTGCCAGCACGACCTCGGCATAACTGGTGAAGTCTATCGTGCGGCGATGACGTGAGCGGTTGGTAATGCGGGTGCGGCGCAATTCAATATCATCTTCCGGTGAAACCACGATCTCGGTATGCATGTCGAGATTATTATCACTGCGGCGGAATTCTGCCCTGCCTTCGGAAAAAATTACTTCATAGCTGGCTGAAGGCACCAGGCAAGGCTGGAATGCAGTAGACCAGTATTTGCCATTGCTGGTGTCGCGGACATAACAGAAAGTACCCCAGTGATCGCGGGTGCTGTCTTCATTCCAGCGGGTGATGGCAAGATCATTCCAGCGGCTATAACTGCCGCCTACGCTGCTGATCATGACATGATAGCGGCCATTCGACAGTAACTGCACTTCGGGCGTACGCGTATTGACATGATGCAGTACGCGCAGCGGTGTTTCCTGTCCGGCACTGGCACTGCGTATATCTGCCAGCTCAGTCGTGTTGGAATACACCGCAGTAGCCTTGGGTACGCGTTCATGCAAGAGCGACATGGTGGCCTGGAACAAGGGGTCGGATTCAAAGCGTTTTTGCAGGGGTTTGTCGAGCAACAGGTAGGCCAGTGACAACAAGCCCATGCCTTGATGATGTACCATGAATGAGCGTATCAAGGCGTGTGCCTGCCCGCGTGGCAGACGTGAAGGCGTATAGTCTATCGCTTCAAAGAAGCCATACGTGCCTTCAAAACCGAGGGACGCCAGCTGCTCCAGATTGCTGCAGGCTTTCTCTGGTTCCACCATCAGCGCCATCATTGATGCATAGGGCGCGATCACCAGATCATCGCCCAGCCCGCGTTTGAAGCCCAGACCAGGAACACCAAAGGCGCGGTATTGATAATTCAGATGCGCATCAAAAGTGTTATAGCCTGATTCAGAAATACCCCAGGGCACATTGCGTTGTTCACCATATTCTATCTGACGTTGCACGACCGAGCGGTAAGTCTGTTCCAGCAGCGTGTTTTGGAAATTCGGCATCACCAGCAAGGGCATCAGGTACTCAAACATAGAACCGCTCCAGGACAACAGGATAGGTTCTCCGCCTGCGATGGTCAGTTGGCGACCCAGCGCAAACCAGCTCTCTTGCGGAATTTGTCCCTGGGCGATGGCGACGAAGGTGGCCAGCCTCGCTTCTGATGCCAGCAAATCATAGCAGGCAGCGTCGCGTCGACGCTCACTGACGTTATAACCTATGGTCAGCAGATGTGTGTTGGCATCGTATAGAAAATCATATTCCATTCTGGCAAATTCGCTGCTCTGTTGCACCAGTTGCCCTATTTGCAGTATGCGGTCGGCGGCACGTTTGCTGGCCGTCATCAGCATGCTGGCCAATGTGGGGGTAGGGTCTGCGATTGCGACCGGCTGATCCAGCGACAGGATGTCTTCCCTTGGGGATGCGTGGGCGTAGCCCAATTGTGCTAGTCCTTTTAAAGTTGGAATGGCATCGAGTAGGGGAAATGCATTGATCCAGCTGCCTGGCTCTGGCAAGCTCAGCCAGGGTGCCAGATAAATGAACTCATCCAGTTGTGCATGGGTTTGCCTGCTCAAGGCACTGGCCCAGACATGTGCTTGATTGTCTGAAATCACGGTCTGGCTGGACAGATAGCTGTCGGCATGATAAGTCAGGCGCTTCAGACAGTCATAGATCACCATCAGTGAAGTCGGTGTGCTCAGGCACAGTACATCAAGATCAGTTTTAAATTCTGCCAGCCTGCCTGTAGCATCGTCGGCAACCGTGTTGTACAAAATCAGGTAAGTATCATGCAATCCTGAAAACAGACGCGGTTGGCAAATTGGTGCATCTATCAAGCCTGCCAGACCCGGGCGTAAAGTCAGTAAATGTCCGGCCAGGTTGCCACTGTCTACAGTTGAAATATATAAGGGCTGTAAAGGCTGTAGTGTTTTGGTATCGTACCAGTTGTAAAAATGATCTTGATAACGTTCCAGTTTCGTCAGGCTGGCAAACGTGTCCTGCGTGCGCTGCAATAACTGGCCGACAGGGATGTAGCCAAAATCATAGGCTACCAGATTGGCCAGGAGCGATAAACCTATATTGGTAGGCGAGGTCCGGTGAGCCGTCACGCTGACAGGCTGGAACTGTACATTGTCAGGTGGTAGCCAGTTATCTTCGGGGCCTACATAAGTTTCAAAAAATAGCCAGGTTTTGCGGGCGCTTGCCTGCAGAAACTCTGTTTGTTTCGCGCTTAATTGTGAAACACGCTGCTGTTTTTCCCTGCTCATGCGGTAGGCAATGACAGGGGAGATAAACCACAATAACAAGATAGGGAAAGCGGCCTGCAAAGCAACTGAATTGATAAAATCCAGAAAAAAGAAAACTGCTGTGGAAAACACAGGTGCTACCCACATGCTGCGAAAATTATTCCACAAGGTATTCCTGAACTGATGATTGCTGATAGTGGATGGATTCCATTCCAGCAAACGCCTGTGGGAAATCAATACACGCCACTGCGTGCGCAAGATGGCATCCAGGTTGACCCAGGCTTCATATGGCAGAAATACCAGGCTCAGCGAGGCGTGGATGAAATGCTGAGTACTTGAACGCAGCAATGACAGCAGATGCTGGCGGAAGAAGACATCATCTGGCTTCTGGGTCAGATTGAAGATAAATGCGCTGGCAGCAGGTATTAGCAAAAATCCTAGGGCTGCCGCTGACCATAACCAGGTATGGGGCAAGGCACTCCAGGCAATGACCAGGAAGACGACCAGGGCCAGTGGCACCATGCTGCGTCGCAGATTATCGAACAATTTCCAGCGAGATAGCAAGGATAGTGAGTTGGGCAGTTTGACGGTTTTACCGCTGGTCTCATCTTTAAGACCGGGTACTTTGGGTAATAACCAGGAAGCGATTTGCCAGTCACCCCGTATCCAGCGATGGCGGCGGCGTATATCAGCCAGGTAACTGGATGGATATTCTTCATACAACTGCACATCACTCAACAGACCGGCCCGGGCATAGCAGCCTTCCAGCAAGTCATGGCTGAGAATACGGTTTTCTGGCATGCGGCTCTTCAGAGCATGTTCAAATACATCGATATCATAGATGCCTTTACCCATGAACGAACCTTCATCAAAGACATCCTGGTAGACATCAGAGACGCTGCGCGTATAAGGGTCGATACCAGCTTCACCGCCGCACAGCAACTCATAATACGAAGCATCGCTGGCAGGCAGGCTGACTGCAACACGCGGTTGCAAAATGCCATAACCATCAGTAACACGGTGTAGATTCTCATCATAATGCGCACGGTTCAGCGGGTGCGCCATGGTCGCCACGAATTTACGTGCGGCGTCACGTGGCAATTCAGTGTCGGTATCCAGGGTAATTACATATTTGATGTTTTCCATGTCCGACGTATTGCCGATGATGCGCATGAAAGCATCCGCACCAATGCCGCGCAGGTAGCTGTTCAAGGCGGCCAGCTTGCCGCGTTTGCGCTCATAAGCCATCCAGGTTTTTTCTTGTGCATTCCACACTCGTGGCCTATGCAAGACCAGGAAATGGTCGCCATCAGGGCGGGGATATTTCTGGTTGAGTGCTGTTGTGACCTTGTCGATATGGTTCAGCAATTTTTCATCCGTTTCCAGGGTCTCGGTAGCTGCATCGGCAAAATCGGTCAGCAGGCAAAAGCGCAGATTGGCATCGTTGTTGGCCAGGAAGCGCACTTCCATGGCTTCGCACAGGGCATCAATATTCTGTATGTTGAATAACATTGTTGGCACCACCACCAGAGTGCTTGATTCCAGCGGTATGCCGCGTGAATAATCCATGCGCGGCAATGGCCGTGGCAGGGCGACAAAGGTGGCTAGCCAATTAACCATGGACAGGGCAAACTGGCTGCTGGCGATCAGGCTTGCTACGATAAAGCCAGCCAGCAAATAGGGGTTGATTGCGGCATAACTGACCTGTTTCAACAACAAGCCTGTGGTTGTCAGGCTAATGATAACAATACTACCCAGATAAATGCTCAAGGCAGAATCGCGTATTGCATGTTTGATTGATTCAGGCAATGCATGCTGCATGGCGGTTGAACGTTCAAGCTCGACGCGACCTTTGCCGACCAGGAAATAGCCTATATGGGCATTGCGTGCCTCCTGGCCATGTTGATTGGCTGCTTCACGCGCAAAACGCAAGGCATTGTGGGCGACATCTGCTTCGGAAAATCCGCTGCCTTTGGCAATTTTTTCTACTGCATGGCGGTACAGGTCACGGGTGGCAAAATCCATATGTGCATAAATGGCAGCCGGGTCTTCGCGCAGGCAACGATCGACCACACTCATGTTTTCAACGAATTCGCGCCAGTCCATTGATGTCAGCAAGCGCAGACTGCCTATGCTGTTGCTGATGGAAATCTGGTCGGCTGCCTGGTGTTGTGAATCCAGGTGCACCAGATGTTCTATGGTATCACCGGTTTCTGCGAGGCGTTGTGAGAGCCAGTTCAAAGGCAGGGTAAGTGCCGGCCCCTGGCCTTGCAGGCGACGCATCATTTCTGCGACGAAAGAACTGTCCAGTGGTGGTTTTGAGCGCGACATGTCTGCCACCAGCAAGATCAGATTGCTGGGGTCTTTCTCAGCAGTCTCAGTCATTTCTTCTGCCCATTTGGCAGCGAGATTGCGATTATTGTGGGTGGTCGTCAGATTGGTGGCGACCCTGCGCAAATTTTCTATCAGCGCCAGGCGCAACATGATGGGAATGGCCCACAGCTCACCGAGTTTTAATACAGATACCAATTGATAAGCACTGATGAAACGGCTCAGGTTTTCGGGATCGACTCTACCATCTCCATGCGAAATAGTTTCCAGTGCAATGTCATATACGCGTGGACGACCTGCTGAACTGCCGCGCAATAAGCGTGGTAATTCCTTGCTGTAGCCTTTGGGTAAATGGCGTTTTGCCGTGCGTATCTGTTCTTCGATCAGATAGTAATTGTCCAGCAACCAGACAGCAGCAGGTGTGACGGGCCGACCTTCCTTGATGGCTTCTGTCAACAAGGTGCAGGCATTCAGGATCACATCCTGGTTATCAGCCAGGCGTGACAATAGCTGGTCTTGTCCAAAAATCGAGCTCAGCTTATGACTATTCGCCAGTATGCGGCCATGCTGCTCCATCTGCAGAGCACTGTACAAGTCGGCACGTAATGGCAGTTCTGCACCGGCTGGCGTCACGTAGGCGCGCAAACGCACCTGGCTATTTTTCACGACATTTTTGATTTGATGCAGGCTGGACGACAGCATATCTTTGGCGGATTTCAAATCGCACACTTCTTTCTTTTTATTAGGACTTACGCAAAATTGTCCCAGCAACGCTATCGCCAAGGAAACCTCCCTGGTAAGGGAGGTTCGTTCCGTCGGCAGACAATGTATTGCCTGAAACCCCGACTACACCGTAGCGACGAAGACAGTACTTTAGTACGGCTAGGGGCTGCAACGCAGCTGGGGCGGTTTTGCGTAAGTCCTATTTATTTGGGATTTGTCAGTGACCTTGGCAACAGACCGTGCTGCCATGCCCCAAGACCATTTTTTCGTATCAGAAAATCAGAATGCGAAAGATGATAAAAAGATACTAAAATGACTTTGGAGGATGGCTGTATTTTGATAGTAAAACTTTAGCGCCCATATGTAAGTTCGTTAGCACACATAAGCTGCAAGCAAGGCCCCCACCTTCGTCAAATGCTGCTTTGAAGTGTGCGGCAACGAACAGACTCCCTTTTCTACCGGGCGGTATAAAGTCAGCGAAGACCACAATGAATGTGGCTTGTATGGCTATAGCGTTTTATTTACCGGAGAAAAAAATGAACAAAAATTTGAAGAGTGGCATGTTTGCCGTATGCGGCGCGACAATGCTCATGATGATGGGGTGCAGCAGCATGAAAACGCCTGCGACGGCAGAAGTGGCTGTTTCCAAAGAAGCCGTGAACAATGCCGCAGTAGCTGGCGGTGCAGAATTCGCGCCGGTAGAAATGAACTCTGCCCGCGAAAAGATGGCCATGGCTAACAAGGCCATGCAGGCCAAGGATTATAAGCTCGCCAATGACCTGGCGACGCAGGCACAGGCAGATGCCAAGCTGGCACAAGCCAAAGCCAATTCAGCGAAGGCAGAAAAAGCCGCCAATGCCTTGCAGGACGACATACGCATCTTGCGTGAAGAATTGGATCGTGCCAACAACAATGCTGCCAAATAATGCAATTGCCTAAGCCAATTGCTGACAATTTCTGCCATTAATTTTAAGGACTCATCATGAACAAGAAAATATTTACACCTGTCATCTTGCTGACAGCAATGTTGCTCGATGCTTGTAGTACTGCACCAAAAACCACCAGCCTGCTGGACCAGACCCGTATGGACTATAGAGCTGCACAAAATAATCCTAATGTACAGACTTTGGCACCGCTGGAATTGCGGCAGGCCGAGGTAGCAATGAATGATGCCAACAATGCAGCCAAGGATAATGAGAGCTCAGAGAAAATTGATAGACTGGCTTATCTCGCCAAACAAAAAGTCGGCGTGGCGCAAGAATTGACCAAGCAAAAACTGGCAGAAGCCAGTGTTGCCGATGCTGCCAAGGCCCGCGATCAGATACGTCTGGAGCAACGTACCAATGAAGCCGATCAGGCAAAAATGCAGGCTGACCAGGCCAAGGCACAAGCAGAACAAGCCAGGCTGGCTGCACAAATAGCGCAAGGTGAAGCCAGCGATGCGCAAAGAAAAGCTCAAGAAGAGCAGGCAAAAGCCCTGGAAATGCAAAATCGTAATGCGACGCTGGAAGCACAGTTGGCTGAACTGCAAGCCAAAACTACAGTACGTGGCATTGTCATCACCCTCGGTGATGTGTTGTTTGGTGTTGATCAATCCAAATTGAATCCAGATGGCATGCGTAACATGAAAAAACTGGCGCTGGTCTTGCAAAATAATCCGCAAAGGACAGTGCTGATTGAAGGCTATACCGACAATACAGGTACTAAGGCTCACAATCAGGATTTGTCAGAACGACGCGCTGCCGCTGTGCGTAGTGCCCTGGTATTGATGGGTGTTTCACGTGACCGTGTGATTACCAAGGGCTATGGCGAAAGCTATCCTGTGGTTGAAAACGACACTGCTCAAAACCGTCAGTTGAATCGCCGCGTAGAAATTGTCTTGTCAGATGCCAACGGCAAAATATCGCAACGTTAATGCTGTAGTTTAAATGAAGGAAAGGAAAAATCATGCGCAACTTACTATCTCATCAATACATATTGCCCCTGGTGACCGTTTCACTCCTGGCTTTGACGGCCTGTAACAAGGCAGTAGACAGCAGTAACCCCAATGCTGCAACTACCATAGGTGTGGAAATTGATGATTCTGTCATCTCCACCAAAGTGAGGTCCGCACTCATGGCGGATGAATTGATCAAGAGCATGGACGTGAAAGTGGGGACTCGCAAGGGCGAGGTCTTGCTCAGTGGCTTTGCCGACAATCAAATGCAGATAGACCGCAGCGCCTTTGTAGCGATGGCGGTGGAAGGTGTCAAAAAAGTCGACAACAAGCTTACCCTGAAAGAAGGCAAACAGACTGTAGGGAATAAAGTCGACGACAGCGTCATCACTGCAGGGATCAAGACTGCCATGCTGGCCGATGCACAAATGAAAAGCATGGATGTTGCCGTAGTTACCCGCAAGGGTGAAGTGCAACTCAGTGGTTTCGTTGATAATGACACCCAGGCAACGCATGCCCAGGACATTGCCAAGAGTGTTTCAGGCGTGGAAAGCGTCATCAATAATCTCAAAGTGAAAAAATAAACCTTTCTTTTTACTCTTGCCCCAAGGAGTCCCTTTCTCTTCACAGGTGAGGGGTTTTTGATCATCTTATTCCAGAGTCAGACCAACATCATGAGTAATGAATCAACAGAGCAGCCGGTTCCAGTTAAACCTGAACCTGAAGAAAAGAAGACAGTCATAAAAAAGAGGGAAGATGATCTCGATGAGGCGTTGGAAGAAAGTTTTCCTGCCAGTGACCCGGTTGCCATTTCGATTACACCTCAAAAGCTGGGAAGCAAGACATCAGAAAATAGAGGCAAAAAATAGTTTTCGCTGACGTTTTATATAGAGCGCAGAAAAATGTAGAACTCAATGAGACTGTTGCGAAATTAAGATAGCCAAGTGCCGCTATTAGAGGAAGTACTGAAGCAGTGTAACAAGGTGGCATAGTCTGAGCAAATATACCAAGTGCGTGTGCCAGGCGCGTAGAATGCGCTATGCGCACCGTCCTTCTTGTTGAAAATCTCAAGAGAGCTAGGGTTTCATACACAGAAACGTATGTGCAGGTGAAGAAATGGTGCGCATGGCGCACCCTGCCAACCGCCAATTTTATTTGGCAACAGCTCATCAACCGACGCTTGAGGACTTTCTTGTGAAGACGTGAGGGCGTTTAAAAGCTTGCATATGCCTATCACAGCCAGTATTCAAGTCGCCTGGCCAGCCATTCTTTCAGCTTGTTCATTTTTGGGCGTTGCTTCCAGGTTTCCAGGCTGACTTCGGCAGACAAGCGTAAATCTTCTTTGAATGCATTTTCCATCGCTACTGCGAACTCCGTATCGACGACCACGACATTGACTTCTTTATTGTGTAAGAAGCTGCGGGTATCAATATTGGTGGAGCCCACGGTAGACCATACCTGGTCTATCACGGCAGTTTTTGCATGTAACACAGAGACATTCAACTGATACACTTTTATGCCGCCTTCCAGCATCTCATCGTAAAAGGACTGGCCAGCATGGAATACCAAGCCACTGTCAGTCACACCAGGCATGATGATCTTGACGTCGACGCCACGCCGGGCTGCCGCGATCAAGGCTTTCAGAATCTGGGCATCAGGAACAAAATAAGCCGAGGTGATGTGTATGCTCTCTCTGGCTTCCTGTATGGCCAGCAAATATGCCTTGTAAATCGCTGGATTGCTTTCAGGTTCACTGGCCAATACGCGCACCAATTTATTGCCCTGATCTTTGAGCGTAGGGAAATACAATTTATCAGCCGGTGGCAGGTCACCAGCCTTAAACCAGGTATCGAGAAATATCCACTGCAAGGCTGCCACGGCCGGGCCGGTGATCTGGATATGAGTATCACGCCAGCCTACCTTGTCAGGGGTTTTTGATTTCGAGCGGAATAAAGAACTATTGGCATAAGTGGCGCTGATGTTGACGCCGCCTGTGAAGGCAATTTCACCATCGACGATAAGTATCTTCCTGTGGTCGCGCCGGTTCGGTTCCCAGGGGCCATGTAACCTGGCAGGGTTGACGGGATTAAAGGCCAATAATTGTATGCCCGCTGCCTTCATATTGTCGAAAAAACTTTGCGGTGTGCCTATGGTGCCCACGCTGTCATAGATGATATTGACTTGCACGCCGGCTCGCTGTTTTTCCATGAGCAGTTTGGCAAATTCCATGCCCAGTTCATCCTGGTCAAAAATATAGGTTTCCAGGTGTATATGGTTCTTTGCCTGTTTGATGGCGGCCATCATGGCGACCATGGTTTGCGGCCCGTCGAAAAGCAAAGTAACTTGGTTGCCGGCAATCAGCGGGCTGCCAGTAAGCGTTTCTTCCAGTGCGGCCAGGGCCTGTATGTTTGCCAGGCCAAGACTGGATTTTGCCCAACGTTGTCGCATCAAGACCTGCGCCTTGTCTGTGCTTAGCTCACCTTTGGCATTATTAATGGTGGGCTTGGTCACTGCAGCCTTTTGCGGCTGATCCAGGGAGGGTGCCAGATAACTGACTTCTGGCAGTGAACTGCAGGCATTGAGCATGAGTGCGCTAGCGATGCTTGCAGCACCTGCCAATATGGATCGACTGGCCTCGCGCTTGGCTTTCATATATGGTCCTTGAGGCGTAGGCAAGGCAAAAGACGGATGTGGGCTTACTGGTATTTTCCTGATTTGACGAAGATGGCCAGGCCCTCTCCCTGGTCGCCATCTGCCCGTACGGTAAGCCAGGTCCTCAACGTGTTCTTATGCCCGATTTTCTATAGGCTTCAGCTATATCTTGCTGCATCGTTGCTTTGGCGTCGCGCAAGCAAGAACTTTGCTGGCTGCGTTCCATCCGTCTGCAATCAATCACAGATAATTGATAGACAGCTTCGGCTTCTTTCTTCAGTGTCTTGAAATAAGCCATGGGCGTCATTTCTTCCTGAAACCAGCGTTCAGGATCGCCGCGTTGAGAAATGATTGGCGGTTCTGCATCGGCAGCCTGTGCAGAACCCAGCACGGCACCACTCATTAATGCGAAAAGCATGCCTGCTACAAACCCTTGTCTTGGCGTTTTCATGACAATTCCTTAAAGTATAAAATGACTTTTTTTGTTTACAAACGACCGGTCAACAATAATATGATGAGGATAATTACGACCAGGCCAGTCACCCCGCTAGGACCGTATCCCCAGGAACGGCTATGCGGCCAGGCTGGAAATATGCCAACTAAAGCAAGAATAAGTACGACGAGTAGTATGGTGCTCATGATGTAGCCTATAGTGTTGGATGAAGCGAAGACTGGAGTCTCAAGCCGCCGGAATGTAATTAGAGGCTTTTGCGAAATTAACCTGGCGTTGTTGCGCTTCCTTGCCGTACTAAAGTACTGTCTGCGTCAGCGACGCCTAGCCATCTTAATTTCGCAACAGCCTCTTAGCTCCAACTCAAATTAAAAACCGCTAAAAGTGCTGCTCTTAAATATTGGCACACTCACCGTGCTGTTCTTTCCATGTCTGTACTCTTTGCGTTTCTTCTATTTCCTGAACGGGAAGATAACTGGCATTTGCATCAAGTTCAGTTTCCGTTTGCTCAGTGTTTTGGCTGGATACTCCCCATGCCAGTAAAGATCCAATGACAGAGCCGAGGGTGGCGCCAAAAGCAGCACCGACGAAGGCAGCTTCCAATGGGCCGGAAACCATAAAATCAAAACCAGGGATGAAAAAGGGGGAAATAATGACTGCCAGGGTCGCATTGACCATGCCCAGTACACCACCGACTACCACACCTATTGTGGCACCAGTCGTGATGTTTGTATTCACGTCCCAGTATTCCCCAGTCGGGACATTGATCTTGGACTGTCCTTTGAAATCACTGCGTCGTGTCAAAGGATGATGGCTGGGAATGAATACGTCATGTACTTCTGAGGCCATATCGCTTGATGATGTAGGGTCATTGCTGGTAATCATGATATCTGGCTCCCTGGTTAACAACAGGCCCACCTCATGTGAGCCTTGAAATTATGGGTTGGTAATTTTTTTGACGGCTTTTTCTATTGCCTCACGAGCGTCGCCGATATTTTTTTCCAGCTTGCCTTCTGCCTGCTTTTGCAGACCCTTGATTTCCTGTTCTTCACTGCCTATGATTTTCCCGGCATTTTCTTGCACTTTGCCTGCGATATCTTTTGCAGTGCCTTTAATTTGGTCTTTGTTCATGATTTTTTCCTTGCTTAAAAATGACTGCCTTAGTCCGGCTGGAATTAAATAACAGTCTGTCGGTCGGATAAAACTGCATATAGCTGGTGTTGCATGACAAATATAGGCTTATCCAGGCTGGTTTTCTGTGCGCTGGCACACGCTGTAAAAGAATTCGACCAGGAAAAAGTTTTTACCTCGCCAAAGAAAAAAATATTCAACAATGTTCGATACCGTACAGATATGTAGTTGCACAAACAGCACACTGAGGCATCGGAATTTCCCGACACTGCAATTGTTAATCGCGGATCAACCGCTCAACTCTCATACCCAAGGGGAAAAAATGAATAAGAAATTTGCCATGATGCTGGTTTGTACGGCTACGCTGAGCAGTACCTTCTGTTTTGCTGCTGACGAGAAATCTGCTACCTACAAGGCAGCAAAAGAATCAGCTAATACAGAATATAAGCTGGCCAAAAGCAAGTGCGATGCGATTACCGGTAATCCAAAAGATGTGTGCATAGCTGAAGCGAAAGCAGCGCGCATCCACACTGAGGCAAATGCCAAGGCTGACTATAAGGACACACTGTCAGCTCGCACCAGCGCAAGAAAAGATATTGCCGATACCGACTATGATGTAGAAAAAACCAAATGTGGCAGCATGACAGGCAATGATAAAGACGTTTGTGTCAAGCAGGCAAGTGCTAACAAAGTTGCTGCAGTCGCCAACGCCAAGGCTGATAAAAAAGTAGTTGAAGCCCGTGTCGATGCCAATGACGAGAAGCTTAATGCGCAATACAAGGTCGCAGTAGAAAAATGCGATGCCATGTCTGGCCAGGGTAAAGACAACTGCGTCACAGCTGCAAAATCAAAATTTGGTAAATAAGTTTGTTTGGTTGGCACTAGCCGCCACCTTTGCCTGATGCAGTATGCGGCTTTGTGTTTATTTATTGTAATTAATCTCTAGAAAGAAAAAAATGAAAATCGCTCAACGCATGATGACCATGATATTTGCTGCTTCCCTGTTGGTAATTGCTGGCTGTGCTTCAACATCTACACGGGAAGGTACAGGTGAATACGTCGATGATTCTGTTATTACGACCAAGGTCAAGGCAGAAATTTTTAATGAACCAAGCCTGAAATCCTTGGAAATAAATGTCGAAACATTTAAAGGTATTGTACAACTCAGTGGCTTTGTCACTTCCAGTGCTAATATTGACAAGGCAGTTTCCATTGCCCGTAATGTCAAAGGCGTCCATTCTGTGAAGAATGATATGCGCTTAAAGTAAGATTTTATTAGCTAAAAAAGAAACGGGAGCCGAGGCTCCCGTTTCTTTTGATGCAGACTTATTTTACACGCTGTTCGACATTGAATTGTTCTATGTCTACACGAGGATCAGGTTCCAGGCAGACATGCAGGCAGACAAACAGATCTGCACGTTTTTTATATTTGGCTTGATACGTCAAATTCATCGTTCAAGCGCA
Source organism: Undibacterium sp. JH2W (assembly GCF_049340425.1). Lineage (NCBI taxonomy): Bacteria > Pseudomonadati > Pseudomonadota > Betaproteobacteria > Burkholderiales > Oxalobacteraceae > Undibacterium > Undibacterium sp. JH2W. Next base: position 44,745 of record NZ_JBMPOT010000004.1, read on the forward strand.
TGCCTGCCATATTTATTGCTTGACGCCGTCATTCTTCATTGCTTCCAGCTTGTCGTAGCCTACAGCTGCAGAAGCCGTCTTGATGCTTGCCATGTCCACATTATCACCACGGGTTTCTACAATGAAGCGGCCAGCGATCAAGAGACTGTATTCGCCTGAGGGACCATCCTTCTGGAATCTTTCATGAGTGGGGCGGCCATTGACCTTGCCCATCTTTTCATAGCCGTGATCGGTTTCTTTTTCTTGTTCAATCGCACCCCAGGCAAACATGGCACCAAACATCTTGCTGCCAGCAGTATCTGTAATGGTGATTCTGATCTGGTGATTATTTTCATCGGCATAATGGGCTTCCGCCTTGGCGATCTTGAACTCGCCCATGGCTGATTTTTCCCCTTCCAGGCTATTGCGTTTCAAGTTGCCTATGGCCTCAGGGAGCAAGGCCTTGAGCTTGTCTTTATCAACGACTTCAGCCTCGCTACCTGCACCCAGGGCTGCGCCCAGTGCATCGGTTGCTGCTTTCATTTCAGCCTGTGGGTCGCCAGATTTTTTCGCAGCTTCCATTTTTTTATTGGCCTCCTCCATTTTTTTGCCCATTTTTTCCAGTTCCCCCAAAGCGCCGTTGACTTCAGGTGTGCTGCTGTGCATGCTGGATATGCCAGACATGGGGCTGCCACTGATATTATGGAGTACGCGGGAAAAGACTATTCCTATGACCACCACACAGACCACAGAAACAGCTGCGTAAACTGGTGCTTTGTCTTGCGGTGTTTTCATCAATACTGGCAATCCCAGATACAAGAGATAGATGCCATAAAGACCTGCCAGCAGACTAAGCATACCTAAATCAGGAAATATAAACAGTATCGCCGCCACGAATACTGGAGTAAAAGAATAAGCTGCCACTTTGAGAGATTGTGCAGAATTCTTTTCTGCACCAAATTGTGGTGCCAGTGCGTTGATAATCAAGGACGTCAGATAAACACCGATCAAGGAAGATGCAAAAGTCATGATCGTATTGGTGATCCCGGAAAGGATGGACAGGCGTACCGTAATTCCTACCAGCGGGACACTAAAACCGACTATACACATGCCTATGAACATGGCAACAGCAGGTATGGCAGCCAGCGGTGCCACATAGTTCTTGAACAAATCTATCGTCGCAGTATTTTCTTCTGCAATGACCGGCCATTCAGTCTTGGGAGTAAGCGTGATATTTTTTGCACGTTGAACGAGATCCATGGTGTTTCCTTGTCGTAAGGGGTAAGACTGGAATTGGCTTCGTGAACACAAAAAGCGGAAAAAACAGACTACTTAGCTTTTGATTAAGTAGCAAAGTTTATTACAGTTTTTTGCATTTACTCAAAAATAGCCCTTTTCTGTGGCTTTTCTGAAAGCGGATCTGGTTCGTGCTTTTCAGCAATATATCCTGTCTTACATATCTTCAGGCTTCAGCCCAGGCAAGAAACGTATGCCGGTCTTGTTGACCAGCTCCTGATAGCTGATAGGCTTGCCGACACCTGCCTCATCCGTGTTTTCCACCCAGTGCGCCCAGGCACGGCCATTGCTGGGGTCGTAGATCAGTTTGTACAGGTATTTGGGAACCCAAACCTGGTTATTTCCCACGGTCGCCGGGTGACTGCCATAGACCGGGCCAGTGATGACGTAGACATCGCCCGCTGCCCGCATGACATATTGCCGTGTACTTTTTTCTATGCTGGCCCACAGTTTGCGGTTGTTTGCAGGTGCTTGCGGCACCATATTGGCCAGCGAAAAACTTTGTGCCATAGCCGTGCTGTCTGCCATGTCCGCGGCAGGTGCCATGTGACCTCGGTCATAGCCCGAGCCTTTGTAATCATCCAGCTCAGCCCGTTCTGCCCGTGGCAAGCGGGCATCGGCATAAAACTGATTGCTGCGCTCATTCTCTTTGGCCTTTTGTATGATCTGGCGATTCAGCCTTTCGGCCACATAGATGGGGGTATGGCTTTTGCCTGAGTGCAAAACGGCAAATGCCGAGAAACACAGAGCTCGCGGGCGCATCTGACTCGCATGGGCTAAGCTTGGAATTTGTCCTTTGGCAAAAAACTGCGGGCAATCAGAAAATTCCCCTGTGCTTGAGACCGATGGTTTGATCGAGGGAAGATGAAAGGGGAAATCAAAAAACGATAAATCTGTAAATGAAAGGCTGATGAGCGCGAAAAGGAGAAGGGGGCTGAGTTTTGTGAGTTTTTTAAGCATGAATAGTTAAGTGGATACCGTCCAGGACTGCCCTGAGGCGGCCGGGCATTAAATCAACACGTCCAGATGCGCATATGAGGCAAAATTCAGAAGGGCTGGATTCTATATGAATTTTGTCGGGGTATCTTGCTGACAAACGCCTACAATGGCTTTTTGATGTAAGTACTTTGTAACAAATTGAGACTATTTTGACAATAAAATACTTGCTTATTTAGTTTGCGTGGCAGACTATGCGGCAGGTTAAAAAATGAAAAATTATCTTGATGCTGTCCGTCTCCATCCTGACTATCGCCAGAAACAAGCTGCTGAAGCTGGAAACACGCTGGGTATTGCCTGGTTTGTTATTGCTGGAAGCTATCCTGTACTGTCTCGATGAGTTTACCGGCCCCTATAGTTTTTATGCTCCTTTCTATATCTTCCCTGTTGCTATCAGCGCAGCCTTGCTATCGCAGCGCCTGACGTTCTTTTTTGTTGTTTTGTCCAGTTTGGCGCGAGCACAAGTATTCAGCCAGGTTTTTCAGGGAGGGAGCTTGTTGATGCTGGCATTTGATATTGCCCAGAGCATGTTGTTATATGGTTCTATCGCCATTCTGGTGATCGCCGTGAATACTATGTACCTGCGCTTGCTCAGGTATGCTGAATATCTGCGTGCCAATATCCGGCAAATGCGCCAGCAAAGAAGGTATAAGGCCAGCATACGCCGTGCGCTGCCAGATGATGCTGATGACATAGTGCGGCTAGCCGTGAATGGTGCCAGGAATGGCGATTTATCTGAAGATATCTCGAATGCGGTGTTGCAACGCACCCTGGCGGTGGCGTTCAGGCAGGGCATAGTTGAGGGGCTGACAACCAGGCATATCTGGGCTGGTGGCCAGCAAAAAGTACCGGTGGAATTCTGGGTTTCCATCATCAATGATCGCATGGCCGGGTTTTTCATGCTGTATGGTGTTGATAACCAGCAAGGTTCCGAGCGTGAATTGCATGCCATGGTGGTGGCGGACGAATACCGTGGCCTGGGCATAGGCGCCGCCATGACGGATTTCTTTTGCATGCATTTCAAGAATCGTCGTTTGTTTGCCGCCTGCAAGCCGGGTTCAACCATGATGAAGATGCTGACGCGTCGTGGCTTTAGCATGTTTTGTGCGACAGAAAATGATTACATCATCATAGAGCGGCATAATTGACAACAAGAATTGTGTCCTAGTTATTGTGCACACTCTCCCAGTTCAGGCCAAATTTGTGGAGATATTTTTTAAGCCTGTCCGCATCATTGGGATTGGCCTTATTGCTGCGTGAAACAGCAAACAGTTGGCGGCCCGCTTCCGACATGTTTTTAGAGCGCAGGCATACTGCCAGCACCGCCTGTAATTGCACAGCATCGAATAAATCCAGTTGGGCGACTTGTTCAGCCTCCAGATGCTCATGCAAATTTATTTCATGTGCATCACTCCCACTCTCATGTGCATGTGACCACAGGCGTTGCAAGCGCTTGATTTCTTCACCGGCATTTTGATCATTGATGCGCCCGGCATCGGCCAGCGTGGCCATACGCGTGACTGAGGCTGACAAATCGCGGAAATTGCCCGCCCACACCGCCTGGGCGGAGGTAGCGAATTTCATATAGCTGTCTTTCGCTTCTTTATTGAAACGCACCATCTGCCCATTCTCAGCGCTATATTGTGACAATAGATAATCGATATTCGGCGCAATGTCTTCCACCCGGCCACTCAAGCCAGGCAATTCATATGACCACAGATTGATGCGTGCATACAAGTCTTCGCGGAAGCGGCCCGCCACCACTTCCTTACCCAGATCACGGTTGGTGCCAGCAAGCAGTTGGAAATCGCTTTGCACTTCATGGTCGCCACCCACCGGGAAGAAGCGTTTTTCTTCTACCGCCTTGAGCAGCATGGCTTGTTCATCCAGACCCAGTTCACCAATTTCATCAAGGAAGAGCAAGCCCTTGTGTGCTGTCCTTAGCAAACCTGGGCGGTCAGACATGGCGCCGGTGAACGAGCCTTTGATATGACCAAACAGGGTAGAACCCGCGCCATCACCACGCAAGGTTGCGCAATTGACTTCGACAAACTTGCCTTCCAGCCTGTGTCTGGCTTTTTTTAATTCAAAGATACGTCGTGCCAGGAAAGACTTGCCCGCACCGGTCGGTCCCATCAGCAGGATGGCAGCCCTGGACTTGATGGCTACGCGCTCTATCTCCTCTATCATTGTATTAAAGCGTGCATTACGTGTGGCAATGCCAGACTTCAAAAAGGCCACGCCTTCTTCCTGCTCACGGCTAAAGCGCTGGGCAATTTGGTCATAGCGTGACAGGTCCAGATCGATGATGGTCATCTCACCAAAATTGGCCTTGGTCTGACGCCGTGGCGGCGAAGTCTGTAAGAGCTTGCCGGGCAGGTAATTGGCTTCTGTCATCAGGAACAGGCAAATTTGCGCCACATGGGTGCCAGTCGTGATATGCACCCAGTATTCTTCTTTGTCGGTATCGAAGGGGTAAGACCTGGCAAAGTCAAACAGACAGCCGTAAACCTCTTCAAAGTCCCAGGGATCTTGTATTTCCAATTGATGCGCGCATACCTTGGTCTCGGGCGAGGTGTCGGCAATGTCTTTCTCTAATTGTGTCAGCAAGAGCTCATGCTGGCCGCTATACAGTAAATCAATGCGGTCAATGACGATATCTTCATGCTGGGTCAGTGCGACTGTAGGCCGCCATTTTTCCCAGCGACCACTGCCACGACCACTATCAAGTTGCGTGCCTATAAAACCGATGACGACTTTTTTCTTCTGCATTATTTGGATAAATATTTATCTATTTGGATAATTATATATGAAATAGGTTTTGATATTCATTTTGATTGCGTTCTTATTTTCCTTCTATTTTTCTATTGAATTCAATGACTTAGATTGAATCATTCGACGCTGGTACAGACCTGGCACGCCCATTGCAATAGAGATAGACAAGAGCGGGCAGAGATGCAGCGCTTGATGAGATAAGAAAAAAGAAAAAAGAAAAAAGGAAATGAAATGGTTAATACACAATTGTTCCAGAGTTTAAAAAACTCACTGACAAACAAATTATTGCCAGTTACAGATACAACAAATTTTTCCGGTGTTGCAGCTTACAAGTTCACTGCTGAACACAAGCTGGCGCAATATGCGGCCACTGGTTGCTTGAACGCGACTTACTACGCCAGTGCAGAAGCACAACTGGCCACCGTGCTGGATTTGACTAAAGAGGTAACGCCACTGTTTGTAGCGCAAACTGCGATCTACTGCCGTGAACGTGGCTATATGAAAGACATGCCAGCCTTGCTGGTCGCAGCACTGACCATGCGTAATGCAGTCGAGTTGCCGCGTACTTTCAAACGTGTGATGAACAACGGCAAGATGTTGCGTAACTTTGTGCAGATCCTGCGTTCAGGTGCGATAGGCCGTAAGTCCCTGGGCTCACGTCCTAAAAAACTGGTGCAGGCATGGTTGAATACTGCCAGCGAAAAAGAATTGCTGGCAGCAGCGGTGGGTACTACACCATCACTGGCAGACGTTGTGAAAATGGTGCATCCAAAACCTGCTGAAGCATGGCGTGAAGCCTTCTTCGCCTGGTTGATAGGCAAGCCATACAAGGCAGAAGCCTTGCCTCCTATGGTGGCAGCGTTTGAAGCATACAAGAAAGACCGCAGCCTGGCTTTACCAGATGTGCCTTTCCAGATGCTGACGGCGATGGATTTGACAACAGAAGACTGGGCGCAAATTGCCCGCCAGGCTGGCTGGCAGATGTTGCGTATGAACTTGAACACCTTTGGTCGTCATGGCGTATATGCCTTGCCAGGCATGGTGGAGTTGATTGCGGCTAAATTGAGTAATGTAGAGGCGATTGCCAAAGCCAAGGTGTTTCCTTATCAGTTGATGGCGGCTTACAAAGCAGCGAATGAGGAAGTACCATTGCCAATCAAGAATGCGCTGCAGGATGCGATGGAAATCGCCTTGAGCAATGTGCCGGAGATATTTGGCAAGGTCGTGGTGTGTGCTGATGTGTCTGGCTCCATGTCGTCTGCAGTCACAGGTTACCGTGGCTCTGCAACGACAGCAGTACGTTGCATAGACATTGCTGCTCTGGTTGCTGCTGCCATGTTGCGCAAGAATCCATCAACTCTGGTCTTGCCGTTTGAGAACGAGGTCGTGAAATGTGATTTGAACCCACGTGATAGCGTAATGACCAATGCGCAGAAGCTGGCAGCAATAGGTGGTGGTGGTACCAATTGCAGTGCTCCACTGGTGCAGTTGAACAAACAGAAAGCGCAAGCTGACCTGGTAATTTTTGTCTCTGACAATGAATCATGGATGGATGCAGGTCGTAGTCGTACTACTGCAACCATGGCGGAATGGAATGTGTTCAAGCAACGCAATCCACAAGCCAAGCTGGTGTGTATAGACATTGCGCCTTATGGCACGACACAGGCAGCGGAAAGAGATGACATTTTGAATGTAGGTGGTTTTTCTGATGCCGTATTTAAAATCATCGCTGCCTTTGCTGCTGGCCAGCTAAGTGCAGAGCACTGGGTAGGTGAAGTAAAGGCAATTGATATTTAGAGAGCCGCTGGCGTGGCAAATGCAGTATGTGCTTCGCCAGTCCAGGTAGTAAAAGTTTTTGAACGCAGCATGAATGCAAATGTGATTACACCTCCAAACTGTAAAATCACTTTTAATCCTTGTCATGCAGTGCTTCAAAGACCATGTGATTGTGGTCTTGAGTTTGAAATGCAGTGCGAATGCGCAGGCGATTACATCCGAAAAAATCGCAAGCCTTCCTTGTCGTACGGTGTTTCTCACTACTTCAATCAGATGTCGCAGTACAGGTTTTGAATATGGCATGAATGCTGACGTGATTACATATGGGATGAATATCACGTTTTGATTCTTGTCATGTCGTATTCAATAAATATCATTGTAGTAAATCATTGCCATAGTTTTCTTGAATACCCTATGAATGCTCATGTGACTACATTTGCAATGTTCACAGCAATTCTTGTCGTAGGGTGGTTCGGGAAATAGAGCTGTAAAGGTTTTTGAATGAGCTAAGAATGCTGAGGTGATTACATTTTGCGAAAATGAGACTTCACTTCAAACCCTTGTCTTAGCTTGTTCAATCAGGTTTTACCCGAATGCCATCAGGATTACATCGGTTAAATTGGTTCGACTCCAATCTGGTCTACACCGTAAGGTTGGATCAGCAAGTCCTGGTAACACTTGTCGGGGTTTTAATTTTTAAAGTATAGACGTGATGAAAAGTGGCAAACAAAGACGGGCAGAAATCATGGAAAAGCGGCATGCCCGCATACCTGTGAAAGAAAGTTTTGATGTTTATGTCTTGCCCGCTCCGGCTGGGGCAATATTATCAAATCGCGAAGTGTTGAGAAACAATAACACTTACGGTCTGCTGCCCTTGTTTTATGTGGACTATGCCTTCAACTGTCGTGATTGCGGATGCGCTCAGATATGGACAGGCAAGCAGCAGAAATGGTGGTATGAAATCATGCAAGGGAATATCAATAGTGTAGCGATTCGGTGTCGTCCTTGCAGGAAGGTGGAGCAACAAAGAAAGAAGCAAGCCAGGGAAGCTCATTTGAGTGGTCTGGCAGCAAAGCAAAAACAATAGAGTTTCCAGGCGAATGCCAGTGAACATTCAACGGTCCTAAGGTGGTTAACAGAGGCATGGAGATACATTCATGGTCTGGTGTAGCCTGGGTACTGACTCTGACAAGAGTCTCCAGGCCGTCCGTTTCACAAACCCTTGTCGCCGCAAGTAATAAAAAATAATAGGAAATGAAAGAGTTTGAGCAGTAAGTAAAAGTTTAGGCGAATGCTGGTGAAATTACATCACTTTTAATGAGGCTGTCGCGGGTTCGAAGCCCGTCACGAAATCTCGGTTTCGTGTAGCTCAGTTGGTAGAGCACCTGTGGGTAACCACATACATTTCACCGAATATTGTCGCCGCCCCAATTTGAAAAAGAAAAAAGAGAAAATATGAAGCACGAAGATTATGATGTAATGCAGTACAAAGATGGTCGTCCTATCAAAATGTGGACTAAAGGTGTTCCTGTTGAGGAAGAAGCCAAGCAGCAATTGGCGAACACTTCCCGTCTGCCTTTTATCTACAAACATATCGCTGTGATGCCAGATGTGCATCTGGGTAAAGGTTCTACTATTGGTAGTGTAATCCCTACCCTGGGTGCAGTGATCCCAGCGGCTGTTGGTGTGGATATCGGTTGCGGTATGATGGCTGCCAAGACCACTTTGTTTGCCCATGATCTGCCAGATAACCTTGGCCCTTTGCGTGCCGCGATAGAAAAAGCCATACCGCATGGTATGTCGCCTAAGACCCGTAGTTTCAAAGGCCGTGATAAGGGTTCATGGGAAACACCACCAAGTGCGGTGGATAATGCCTGGGCACAATTGAAAGATGGTTTTGATGAAATCTGTTTGAAAACTCCGCGTTTAAAAAACACCAATAACTATCGTCATTTGGGGACTTTGGGTACAGGTAACCACTTCGTTGAAGTATGCCTGGATGAAGCCAATGCAGTATGGTTCATGCTGCATTCCGGTTCACGTGGTGTAGGTAATGCGATAGGTAGCCATTTCATAGAATTGGCAAAGCAGGATATGCGTACTCATTTTATTAACTTGCCAGATCAGGACTTGTCTTACTTGCCAGAAGGAACCGAGCATTACAAGGATTATATCGAGGCCGTAGGTTGGGCGCAGAAATTTGCCCGTTTGAACCGTGAAGTGATGATGCAAAATTTGATCGCTGCTGTACGTACCGTAATCAGCAAGCCGTTCGAGACTCATGTCGAGGCGGTAAACTGCCACCATAACTATGTGCAGAAAGAGCATCACTTCGGTAAAGATGTATTGGTAACCCGTAAAGGTGCAGTATCTGCGCGTGCCGGTGAATTGGGGATTATCCCTGGTTCCATGGGAGCGAAAAGCTTCATCGTGCGTGGTAAAGGAAATGAAGAAAGCTTCCATAGCTGCAGCCACGGCGCTGGCCGTACCATGAGCCGTACCGCAGCCAAGAAGCTGTACACCGTCGCCGATCAGATCGCCGCAACGGAGGGTGTGGAATGCCGTAAAGATGCAGATGTGATTGATGAAATCCCTATGGCATATAAAGACATCGACGCCGTCATGCTAGCACAATCTGCCCTGGTGGATGTGGTGCACGTATTGAAGCAGGTTGTGTGCGTTAAGGGTTGATTTTTAAATTCAAGACCTCTCAATATAGAGGTCTTGAACTTGCTTTTGATTTGAATTGAAAATAACAATAATGAATAAGAAAATGATAGAGCTGGATGGCTCTTTGGGTGAGGGTGGTGGACAGATATTGCGTACGTCTTTGAGCCTGTCCATGATTACTGGTCAACCGTTTCGCATCATCAATATCCGTGCTGGCCGAGCCAAGCCGGGTTTGTTGCGCCAGCATCTGGTGGCAGTGCAATCAGCTGCTGCCGTCAGCGGTGCGCAGGTGACTGGTGCAGAATTGGGTTCAACCACGCTGGAATTTATTCCATCGGGTATCTATGGCGGTACTTACCAGTTCGCCATAGGTAGTGCAGGTAGTTGTACCCTGGTGTTGCAAACACTGATACCGGCTTTGCTGTATGCCGACAAGCCATCGACCATCAAGATCACTGGTGGCACACACAATGACATGGCACCACCTGCACAGTTTTTGCAAAAGGCCTATGGCCGGGTATTGCAGCAGATGGGCGCAGATGTCAGTTTTGAATTGAAACGCTATGGCTTCGTACCTGCTGGCGGCGGTGAAATTATCGCTCAGATACAGCCATGCAAGCAGTTGAAGAAGATCGACCTGCTGGAACGCGGTGAAAGACTCAAAGGCTATGCCGAGAGCTTTGTTGCTGGTGTACCTGTCGATGTCGCTAAACGCGAACTTGAATGCGTAGGCGCGGGCATGGGCTGGAATGCCGATCAATTGCTGGTACGTGGCCTCAGCAATGACCAGGGTCCCGGCAATGTATTGCTGATTACGCTGGAACATGAACAGGTCACCGAAGTGTTTTGCGGTTTTGGTGAAAAAGCCGTCAAGGCAGAAAATGTCGCCAAACGTACTGTGCAGGAATTGCGTGAATACGTCGCATCGGGTGCTGCTTTGGGTGAACATCTGGCAGACCAGGTCATGTTGCCATTTGCTTTGGCTGGTGGTGGCAGTTTTACGTGCAGTGTAGTGTCGCAACATGCGAAGACAAATGCAGATGTTATTGCCAGATTCTTGCCCATTATTACTAAATTTTCAGCAGACGCTCAAAGATTTTTGTGCTCGATAAAATGAAGGTTATAGAATAAAAATTCTGTATGTAAAAATGCACAGTATGCTGATTTGAAGTCAGTCATTTTTGTAATTCAACTGCTCTGGGGAAGTTCTGCGGCAGGAACGCTCGGCTGGTACCGAGAAGGCGCTGGTTCGAATCCAGCCTCCGGATCTCAATTTTTTAAAGGCAATTGGCCTCTTCACTCACCTGGCTGAGTACCATGACCATCGAAAATAACAAAGACGTGTCAAAAGACAACAGCGAAAATATGGACGGTGTATCGCTCGCATACCCATATGCGCAAATTGCCAAAGCGATTCAGGCGCAAGTTACGCACGGCGATCCAGATGTACGTGAAAATGCCGGAAACAAGATACATCGCTGGACCAGTGTGATTCAAAACATGATAGCCGGAGTTTTGACACCTGGATCAAGAACACCATTATCGAATGTGCCCGCCTGGGTAACTCTTGATGTCATAACGGGCGGTTTTGCAACTGGCAATTTTAAAGCTGGGGGAGACTTACTTGATTATGAAAAATTCTTGCTTACTGAAATAGGTGAAGAATTTCAAGGCATCAATACATCAAAAGCTCGACAAACTCTCAATACCTATTTCATTTCAGAAATTGGATTCAAAAAACTGCAGCAGGCCCTTAATTCTGGAGCATATGAAATAGATGTTCCAGAATCAGGAGCATTATTGGTATTGACCTGGCTTGCCGAACGAGGGCATTTCGAACAGGTTGAGACTTTGTTGAGTGTGATTGCACCTTGGTTTGACAGGTTAAGGTTTTATCCTGACCTGAGTTCCCGGAAGGCTGCCCGGCGAGACAGGAAAACGGTACATGTTCGTGATGTTGCATGTACACGCCAGATATTGGGAAGCATTGAATCAGATATTGGTATCCGGATTCAACGGGAAACGATTGCCACCTGGAACCCAGCTTATGACAGGATGTTGGGTTTGTTTCTCGAAACGCTGGAAGGTGATATGCCATCCATTGCGCTTGACGCCTTTGGATCGTGGGTGAATAAAGAAAACCGTAAATTCAATGTAAGTGGCGGATGGCCATGCAAAAAATATCCGGATGACTGGACGGGGCGTGCGCGTCAATTTCTTGACGAAGAAAATGAGTTGCGTAAAGTTTACAAATTGAGTTCGCGACCCTACCGGAAGGATGATAGTTATTTTCAGTTGCGATCATATCTGGAAATTTGTGTGCGCTCTCCCGCTGATTTGAATGGTCGTGACGTAGGGCGAATCAGATTGATATTGGCACGCGCTCTTACCAAACGAGGTATTCCTTCGTCCCAAAAGCACGCAGAATTACGTCAATTTCAGGAACAACAGATACGCATTCCAGATTTTAAGGTGTTTGCAAAATTGTTGGGTGAGCGATTGCGAGAGCATTCGCCTGATTACGGTATTGAAGATACGCAGGTAGTTTTACAAGCCGTTAGCAAAGATGAGGCAGTGCGCTGGAATGTAGCATCTGAAAGCCGCATACCCAAGAGCTTGATGCGAAAAATTAAGCTTGGCAGTGAAGAAATCGTGGAAGACTTGCTGAAGTACCGCATCATCGCTTCAGGGGAAGTATTGGCACAAGTCTTACCGCAGATGGCGGAGCAAACTATAGCTTCAGGCTTTGATAATCTAGAGGCTAGACGCCTTTATGCCTCGGTTTATATGGCGTTTCGCCGCAGGCGGTCATTACTGTTGCTAAACCTGGAAAAGCAGGTGCAGTTGGAAGAGTTACCCTGGGTTAAGGCATTGCTGCCGTTTAATCGAAAACATGAGCAAAGCAATCTGGCGAATCGACAGATTCTTTTGGATTCAGTGCGTTTGAATTTTACAACTTTTCCTCAAGCACTGTTACCAAATAAATTACTGAAGGAATTCTCAGCTTTTTCTAAGGAGGCTGATCTTAAACTGCCTTTGATTGAAGAGGTCGCAGCGGATATCTTCATGGGGCAGTTTTCTGCCAAGTTTTTGGAAGCAGCCAAGCTTGCTGCTGGACATTTGCAAGGCAGTTTATATGAGCGGTATTACGATATTGATTATGCCCGTGTAATGGCCATAGAAGATACCGAAAAAAATGGAAAGGAAAAAAGTAAATACAGAATTATGCAGATGACAGATAAATTTGCAGAGCTTTGCGCGCACATGTCTGGCCAGTCAAATAGTCGAAGTACAGCAGCAAATGGAACGATCATTGAGTGGCAGCAAATTATTACTACGCAAAACCTCGCTGCCCTTTGTCTGCACATTGATGGAGGAGCGCTGTTGACTGAGGATTATTTCAACATGGCAAAAAAATGCTATATCTTCTTGTGCAATTGTCTGAGCAAGAAGCGCTCAGGATGGCATGACGGTTTGATCAAAGTGAAAAATTCTGCCTATGCCTGGCGTCAGATGATCTTTTTCATGTCGCAACTCTCTGAACACAGGGTCGCTGAATTTTTGGAATGGACAGAAACTCACTTGCATCTTCAAAATAAAAATCTTAAAGAGGCAATTCAACCTGCCATGATTGGTCTGCAAGTAGCTGCAAAAGGTAAGCGACTCGACCGTGAAATTTGCGTGTCCACAGGTGCGCAACGTTTCCTTGGGTGGTCAACAAACCAGCATTGGCTACTGGCTGGTTTGGAGCTTGATTCCAAAGATCGTGTGTCATAGCAAGCATGCTCAGTCTTTTAAGAGTGAATAGAATGCTGTCATAAAAGATTGAGGTATTTTTATAATTTCTATTGACACAGTAATTTATTCTCGTGCAGAATCGAGTCTCTTCGATATGCAGCAATATAAAAATTTTCTGCAATTCGTTTTTTCATCAACACCCAATTCAAGAAAGGAACGGCCATGCCACGGAATACGGCTAATAACAATCAGAACAATATTTAGCCCCGTGCACGACGCTCGGGGTTAAGGCAAATCGCCAACCCGAGCCGGTCGTTTTTTTGAAAACCCCGGTGAGGAAACTCGTCGGGGTTTTTACTTTTCAAACCGCTGATTTTTGTTGGAACGCCAGAACTTGCATAGCTTTGCGCCATGCAGGAAGGGACGGTGTTCGCCAAAAAAATACGCAGGCTTATTGACGAAGAAAAGCAGCCAGATTTTTCTCATGCTAGCAGCAGAATTTGCTGAACGGCAGAAATGACTGGCTGAAAAAACACCGGCATGACAAGAAGGAAAATTGTATGCCTATAGCTAAGAGTTTGCACAAGGCCAGAGTGCCTGTGCATATATTTACCGATGATGTTGATCATACTGCGATACAACAGTTGCTCAATATCGCCAGTTTAAACATCGTCCATCCCCACGTTGCCGCCATGCCCGATGTGCATGCGGGTGTGGGGGCCACGGTAGGCAGTGTGATACCTACCCGTGCAGCCATCATCCCCGGTGCGGTTGGGGTGGACATAGGTTGTGGCATGAATGCCGTGCGCACGACTTTGACGGCCAGCCAGTTGCCAGACAATCTGGCGAAGCTGCGCAGTGCCCTGGAAGCCGAGATACCTGTCGGTTTTCGCCAGCATGCCTGGAACCGGATGCGCGGGTCTGCGCTGGTCAGAGTGGGCAAGCCCTTGAATGACAGGCTGGACAAGATCGTTGCCAAGCACAAAAGCATCATGCGCATGCTGCCCAAGTTTTACCAGACCTGGATATGCCAGCTAGGTACCCTGGGTGGTGGTAATCATTTCATTGAAGTATGTATTGATGAAGAACAGCGCGTCTGGATCATGCTGCATTCTGGTTCACGTGGTGTGGGCAGTGTCATAGGCAAGCATTTTATCTGGGCCGCACGAAAAGAAATGTGGCGGCACCAGATACATTTGCCGGACAAGGACTTGTCTTATTTCACTGAAGGCTCGGAATTGTTTGATGACTATGTTGAAGCAGTGCAGTGGGCGCAGGACTATGCGCTGGCTAATCGCAGTGAAATGATGCGCAGGGCATTGGCTGTGCTGGAAAGAGAAGTCACCAGTTTCAAGCTTGACGGCGAAGCCATTAATTGCCATCACAATTATGTGTCGCAAGAAACCCATAATAATGAAAATCTCTTCATTACCCGCAAGGGAGCAATTTCTGCCCGCATGGGTGAGATGGGGATTATTCCTGGCAGTATGGGGGCGCGTAGTTATATCGTCAGGGGCAAGGGTAATCCTGAATCATTCTGTTCCTGTTCACATGGGGCAGGGCGCAGGATGAGCCGGGGTGAGGCCAGGGAGACTTATGATGCTGATGATCTGGCAGCCCAGACTCAGGGTATAGAATGTCGCAAGGACAAGGGAGTCGTCGATGAAATTCCGGCAGCGTATAAGGATATCGATGCAGTCATGGCGCATCAGCATGATCTGGTTGAAGTTGTACATACCTTGCGCCAGGTCGTTTGCGTGAAAGGATAAGAGATGAAGCTCACAATCAAATTGCCCAAGCCACGCAATCCACTGGCGGTAGTGGCAAAGCAACGCAATGCCGGTGTCCATGGCGCCCTCAATCCCAAGCGTACTGAACGCAGGCAAGAGAAGCAGCGCTTGCAACAACTTAAAGGCGGGCGGCTGAAGGATGACGAGTAAGTAAGCAGCTGGTTTTAACCAAGGCGCTCATTTGGCAACAAATGGGCGCTTTTTTATTTGCCTGGCTTGAAATGCTTTGCTGCAAGCCGCAGAGGCTGGATAGAATTGCTGCATTAAAATAAAAGCTGCGCCTGGTCGCAGACGGGGATACACCATGATGCGGCAAAACCGGCTACAAGCCATAGATCTCTTGCGCGGTCTGGTCATCGTGCTGATGGCACTGGATCATACCCGCGACTTTTTTGCGGTGACCCCGTTCGATCCTCTGGATTTGCAGCAAGGTTCGCCAGGCTGGTTCTGGACACGCTGGATTACCCATTTATGCGCGCCCATCTTCGTGACCCTGGCTGGCATGTCGGCTTTCTTGCGCTCGCAGCAGCGTGATAAAAAAGATATGATGCGCTATCTGCTAAGCCGGGGTGCTTTGCTGGTTTTGCTGGAATGCACCTGGGTCAGCTTCAGCTGGCAATTTGGTTTTAATGTGTTCATCCTGCAGGTAATCTGGGCCATAGGCATGGCGATGATGGCGCTGGGTTTGCTGATCTGGTTGCCGCGTTGGGCCATTGCTCTGATTGCTGCGGCATTGATATTGCCGCATAACCTGCTCGATGGCATGCATGCCAAAGGCAGCCACGTTTTGTTCATGGCCTGGCATCAGGGTGGCTTTTATCCCCTGACTGATAAGCTGGGCATCGTCTTTGCCTATCCACTCATGCCCTGGATAGGTTTGATGGCGGCTGGTTATGCGCTGGGGCCGGTGATGTTGTGGGAGGCTGACAAGCGCCAGCGTGTCCTGTTCTCCGCAGCGACTATCCTGCTAGTGAGTTTTATGATTTTGCGCAGTGGCAATTATTATGGTGACCCTGATTTCTGGTCGGCACAAGGCAAGGGCTGGTTCTATGACTTCATGTCTTTCGTCAAGGTGCATAAATATCCGCCTTCCTTGTTATACCTTTGCATTACCCTCAGCATAGGCCTGGGGACGCTGGCCTTGATGGATAAGTATGTGAAAAAACCTTTGCCCTTGCTGATGTTGTTTGGCAAAACACCGATGTTCTTTTATCTGGTGCACATTGCGCTCATCCATGCGCTGAGCTGGATTTATATGCAACTGCGTTATGGCCAGATCGTTGATTTTCGCAAGCCGGAGGCGACGCCAGCGTATGAGGCTTCACTACTGGTTTGTTACCTGGCCTGGTTGTTTGCTTTGACTCTGATGTGGGGGCTGACCAAACTGTGGCTGGCACGCAAGCGGCAGACAGTAGCTACATCAGGCACGGCCTAAGAAAGTACTTTTTGTTTTCTGGGCGATGGATGCAATATAAGTCCCAGCAAGCTTATGCAGGCAAAAACGGCTCCAGCATAGAAGGTAAACGCAGATCCAAATTTTTGCCACAGCAAGCCTGCGACGACGCTGGCCGATAGCAGGCTGAAACCACTGGCGAGATTGAAGAAGCCAAAGGCCGTGCCACGTAAATCAGCTGGAGCACTGGCTGCGACCATGCTGGACAATAAGCCCTGGGTCATGCCCATGTGTACGCCCCATAAGGCGATACCTGTTGCCAGCCCATACCAGTGCTGGCTATAGCCGAGTACTACATCCGATGCCACCAGCACCAGCAGGCCCCAGGCCAGCAACTGAGGGTGAGACACCCGGTCAGACAGTTTGCCAAAAGGGTAGGCTGTTGCTGCATACACCAGGTTCATGGCGACCATGATGAGGGGCACATAAGCCACGGGTATCTGCATTTGCTGGGCGCGCAGTATCAAAAACGCTTCACTGAAGCGGGCCAGGGTAAATATGCTGCCCAATGCCACTACCCACCAGTAAGGTGCACCCATGCGGCGCAGATTGTGCATGCTGACAGGGTTGCCTGGTCTCTTTGCAATTTTGTTGTCCGGCTCTTTTACGCCGACGAAGAGCAAGGCCATTGCAGCCAAACCGGGAATGACGGCCAGCCAGAATATGCGCCGGTAGTCATTCATCCATAGCAGCATCAGTGCAGTAGCCAGCAAGGGGCCGACCACGGCACCTATGGTATCGAGTGATTGTCGCAAACCGAAAGCCGCGCCGCGTATTTCTGCCGGGGTGATGTCGGTGATCAGGGCGTCACGCGGCGCACCGCGTATGCCTTTGCCTATCCTGTCCATCATGCGAGCTGTCAGCAGCATGCCCATGCCCTGGGCAATGGCAAACAGCGGCTTGGTGAAGGCACTCATACCATAGCCAAACACGGCCAGTGCCTTGCGTTTACCCAAGCGGTCACTCAATGCCCCTGAAAATACCTTGACGATAAGAGTGGTTGATTCGGCGATACCATCGATCAGGCCAACGGCAAACACACTGATGCCGAGCGTGCCGACCATGAACATGGGTAGCAGGCTATGTATCATTTCAGAGGAAATGTCCATGAGCATGCTGACAAAGCCGAGTACCCAGATACTTTTAGGCAGTGGAGGTTTGCTCATGTAGGCAGCTTCCCTTAGAGGTAATGATGGGAGTGTGCCTTAATTTGTGGATAGTGGGAATGCCATCTTGTTTGTTGCAGCGCAAACCGGCTTCAGACCAATACCGAAGCCGGTCCCATTCAGACTTTATTTACCGGCATCCTGTGCTGTCTTGCGCAGGGTCTCCAGCGTAGCACCTGGGGTAATCAGATTGCCGTCATAGCGCAGTTCTATCAATGCTGGCAGATTGTGCTGGCGGCTATGCTCCAGTGCTCTTTCCAGTGCCGGGGCAAATTCTGCCGTTGTGTTGACGACTTCTCCACTGCCACCAAAGGCGCGGGCCAGTGCCGCAAAGTCAGGATTGTGCAATTCCGTACCAGAGACGCGCGCCGGAAATTCTCTTTCCTGGTGCATGCGTATGGTGCCATACATGCCATTATTGAAGACGATGATGACCACGCCTGCCTTGTATTGCACGGCAGTTGCCAGTTCCTGGCCATTCATCAGGTATTCGCCGTCACCGGCAAAGGTGATGACGGTACGTTTTGGTGCCACTATCTTGGCGGCAACGCCAGATGGTACGCTATAGCCCATGGCACCGGATGTCGGGGCCAGTTGCGTACGCATGCCACTGTAAGGGAAGTAGCGGTGCGCCCAGGTGGCGTAATTGCCAGCGCCATTGGTGATGATGGTGTCTTTGGGGGCCAGGCGTTTGATGTCCTGCACCACTTGCCACAGGTTCAACGGGGCATTTTCCTTGGCAAAAATCGCTGGCTCGGTTTGCCATGCCAGCAAATCAGCGCGTGCTTCACTGACTGTTGTCTTCCACTTGGTGGCAGCATCCAGCCCTGCCATCTCGGCCAGGGCTTCGGCAATTTCCTTCATGCCGCTGTTGATCATCAGGTCTGCCTGATAGACGCGGCCCAGTTCCAGTGCGTCGCTGTGGATATGCACCAGTTTCTGTTTAGGTATCGGTGCTTCCAGCACGCTATAGCCGCTGGTGGTCATTTCACCGAGGCGCGGGCCTATGGCGATGATGAGGTCGGCATCTTTGAGTCTTTGTGCCAGCTTGGGGTTGATGCCTATGCCTACATCGCCTATATAGTTGGGATGGGCATTGTCCATCAAATCCTGGAAGCGGAATGCGCAAGCCACGGGCAAGTGGTTGCTGGTGGCGAATTCACTGATGTGCTGACAGGCTGCCTGGTCCCAGCCGCTGCCACCCAGCAACAGTACAGGGCGTTGCGATACCGTCAACATATTGCGCAGTTGCGCCAGTTGCTGTGGCGAGGCTGATGCCTGCACTGGCGTGTAATGACGGGTGTCGGCAACTTCTGCCACCTGGGCCAGCATGTCTTCTGGCAATGCCAGCACAACGGGGCCGGGGCGGCCACTGGTGGCCACCTGGAAGGCGCGGGCGATATATTCAGGCACGCGGTCAGCGCGGTCTATCTGGGCTACCCATTTCGCCATCTGGCCAAACATGCGGCGGTAATCAATCTCCTGGAAGGCTTCACGCTCGACAAAATCATTGCCTACCTGGCCTATGAACAGGATCATCGGAGTTGAATCCTGATAAGCCGTATGTACACCTATCGAGGCATTGGTAGCACCGGGGCCGCGTGTAACGAAGCAGATGCCGGGTTTGCCTGTCATCTTGCCATAGGCGTCTGCCATGAAGGCCGCGCCGCCTTCCTGACGGTTGATGATGAAGCGTATGGGGCTGTCATGCAGGGCATCCAGCACCGGCAAATAACTCTCGCCAGGTACACCAAAGATGGTATCGACACCGTGGACTTGCAGGGCATCCACAATCAACTGGCCGCCAGAACGTGATTTCAGCATGATAGACAATGATAAAAAAGTAAAAGCAGTACGCTACCAGAAAGCCTGCTTAATTTGCATCGTATTTGAGGCTTATGCACGGAATTATCATTGAACAGGATGAGATAAGGTAGAATAGAGCCCGAAGCAGGCCAGACAATCGCTGGTTGCCTTGAGCAATCAAGGTGACGGGAGGAAGGTCCGGACTCCATAGAGCAGGGTGACGGCTAACGGCCGTACGTTGAAAGCCAGGGCGCAAGCTTTGGTATAAGACGAGGAATAGGGCCACAGAGACGAGCGTATTAAGTTACGGTGAAACGCGGTAACCTCCACCCGGAGCAATTTCAAATAGGCACGCGTTGATGTGGCTCGCGGAGCGTGCGGGTAGAAAGCTTGAGCGGCGGAGCAATCCGTCGCCTAGAGGAATGATTGTCATAGCAGACGGCAGCAATGTCTATGCCGTAACAAAATCCGGCCTATCGGCCTGCTTCATTTTATTGTATATCTCATATTTCCCGTCCGCTAAGTCTTATACGGCCCACAATATGCTGCAGTCTGTCCAAGATTGTCGCCATCAAGCATCATTCCTTGTCAGCAAGCCCTTATTCTGAAAATACCAGTGGTACACTGGTGCAATAAGTTCTTATAAGTTCTCATCGACGCTGTATTTACAATATTGCAAACGCATGGAGACTGGCGGCCTGAAAAAAGAGCGGGATGTGCCTCTGATGGCCCTCGCATTTTGCATCTGCCTGATTGCTGCCGCGATCATAGGGCAGAGCTGGTGGTCTATAGCCCAAGATAAGACGCTGACCATCAATGCTGCGCAAGAGCATAATTTTTTGGCGGTGCGCATACTCGAGGAGCATGTCAGCGAGGTCATGCGCGGCGCTTTGCAATTAATGAATGTGACTGGCGAAGAAGTTCTTTCTGAAACCAGATTGACTTTTGCCGAAGAAAAACAATTACAACAAATCCTTGCCATGCAGAGGCAGGATTCTGAATTCGTTTACGCGCTGTCCTTGTTCAATCTTCAAGGCGCTCGACTCGCTAGCAGCCAGTCCCGGGGTGTGGCACCAGAACAAACACAGGATCAGCAGCACTTGAAGTTCCTGCTTGATCACCCTGATGATAGTAAAGTCGTGCTGGGTCAGGCGTATCAAATGAGCCAGACTGGTCAGTGGATACTTCCCATCGCCAGGAATTTCTTTGACAAAGATGGCAAGCGTGCTGGCCTGATACAAGCAGATATACAGTTGCGCTATCTGTATGACTTCTATGAACGTATTGCGCTCGGTAGCGGTGCCAGCATTGCCCTATATGATGAGGCGGGC
This sequence comes from Undibacterium sp. JH2W, assembly GCF_049340425.1. Lineage (NCBI taxonomy): Bacteria > Pseudomonadati > Pseudomonadota > Betaproteobacteria > Burkholderiales > Oxalobacteraceae > Undibacterium > Undibacterium sp. JH2W. The sequence goes on from NZ_JBMPOT010000004.1 coordinate 65,521, forward strand.
AAGAAATTGGCCGGGGCGCAGGCCGACGCTGAGCAAAAAGAGCGTGAGTACACACGCTCTGTGATTGATAGCATAGTGCGCAATAAGTGGGAAGAGGGGGCTTTACGTGATGAGGATGCTGACGGCAGGGGATGGTTAATTAGTTATCGCCGTATCAGCGATTTCCCGCTGACTCTGGTATATGCCAGGGAGACCGCTGCGATACTGGCAGACTGGAATGCCAGAGTGACCCAGAAAATCATGGTGACAGCAGTGACGGCGGGTTTTATTTTTATTCTGGCACTGTTGCTTCTTTGGCAAATTCGCCATTTGCGCGATTCAAAAAATCGTCTGGAAGCCAGTGAGAGCCGTTACCGGCTTTTGTATCAGGGCGCGCAAGATGCCATCCTGCTGATCAACCGCGACTATATCTATGTCGATTGCAACCCGGCAGCCGTAGCTTTCTTTGGTGTAAGTAGCCAGGATGAGGTCATAGGCCGCAAGGTCGGCAGCTTTTCTCCCAGTACTCAGACAGTTGCCGGTTATGCCACCCAGGATAAGGACGTTCTGGTGGCAACACTGATAGATCAGGCTTTTAAGGGCAAGGCTCAACGTTTTGAATGGATCACCACGCGTAATGATCAGATACAGCATAGTGAAATCTCCCTGAGCCGGGTTGAAGTCGATGGCGAAATGCTCTTGTTTTGTGTAGAGCGAGACATCAATGCCCGCAAATATAGTGAACTGCTGATTGCCGGACAAAACCGCTTGTTGAAACTCATAGGTGGTGATGATGAGTTATCTACAATACTGGAAGCGGTCAGCAAATTTGTGGAAAACCTTTGCCCACACTGGCGCTGTGGGATACAGCTATTAGCAGATGACAAGCGCAGCTTCGCCCAGGCTACTGGAATGCATTTCCCGGAAATCCTGCTGGCACAGATACCCAATATGACCGTAACACGTGGCAGTGGCATCTGGTCAGAAGCGGTACTCAGCATGCAGCAGGTATGGTTGAATGAATTCTTGCTGGCACCCGCCATGCAATTCGTGAATGGGGTAGAGACACTGACGGAGTTTGCTTCTTGCGCTGCCTGGCCCATCGTCGGCAAGAATGGCCAGTTACTGGGCAGCTTCAGCCTGTTTTCTTACAGCCGCGAGCCACTTAGTGAAAAAGACCTGGGTTTGATCCGTATCACCGTTGATATCGCCGGGATTGCCATAGAGGGGCGGCGCTCAGAAAAGAAAATCATGCAGCTCGCTCATTATGACGAACTGACGGGTTTGCCTAACCGCTTTTTGTATAATCAGCATCTGGCCCGCTCACTCGCCATTGCCGAACGCAATCGCAGCCAGTTGGCGGTACTCTTCCTTGACCTCGATCGTTTCAAGAACATTAATGACACTTTTGGTCATGATGAAGGCGATCATGTCTTGCGCACCGTGGCCCGCAGTTTCCGGCATTGTTTGCGAGAGTCGGATATTATCGCCAGGATAGGCGGGGATGAATTCATACTGCTGATCGATCAATTCAGTGAGACACGCGATCTTGGCGACGTGGCTGACAAGCTGCTGCATGCTGCTGCCCAACCTTTCGAAATAAATGGTCAGGAATGCCAGCTCAGTGCCAGCATAGGCATTGCAACTTTCCCCACTGATGGCCGCGACGCCCAGACTCTGCTAAAAAACGCTGACATTGCCATGTACAAGGCAAAAAACAAGGGTAAGGATAATTATCAGTTCTATGCCTCGGAAATGAATACCCATACCGTCGAAAGACTGGCTTTTGAGGCCAGGCTGCGCAGGGCGCTGGAAAGGCGTGAATTTGTCGTCCATTATCAACCCAAGCTGGATGTGGTGACTGAGCGCATCGTCGGTGCCGAAGCACTGGTGCGCTGGAACCACCCAGAGCGTGGCTTGCTCTCTCCGATAGAGTTCATCGGCCTGGCAGAAGAAGCTGGGCTGATCGCCCGCCTGGGCATGCTGGTACTCGATATAGCCTGTCGCGACATCCTGAGTTTTCGCAATGTCGATAAAAGCTTTGGGCGGGTTGCCATCAATTTGTCGGGTGCCCAGTTCAATGATGCGCATATGCTGGAAGAAGTCAAAAGTGTGGTCGATTTCTGGCGCGTGCCTTCCAACTCAATAGAGTTCGAAATCACTGAAAGCATGGTCATGCATAATCGCGAACAAGCCATTTTGCTCATGGATGGCTTGAAAGAGGCTGGCTTTACGCTGTCCATTGATGATTTTGGCACTGGCTACTCTTCTCTGGCCTACCTGAAGCGCTTCCCGGTTGATAGTGTCAAAGTGGACCGTTCTTTCATCAAGGACATCCCGGAGGACCCGAATGACACTGCCATTGTGCTGGCGATAGTTGCCATGGCACATACCCTGGGCATTAAGGTCATCGCAGAAGGCGTGGATTCAGCTATACAACTGGAAACCTTGCGCAACTGCAAGTGTGATGAATTCCAGGGTTTTTATTTCAGTAAGGCTGTAGCTGATAAAGAGTTTTTGCAATTATTGCAGCGTCAGACCCGGGCTTCTTGACATCTTCATATTCAAAAGTGCTGCGGCGCAAAAATTGTGCCGAAAAACTGCCCGCAAGCCACGAATTTCAGCGATAATTTGCGCCCTTGTTCATCCCCCTCGGCATATCAAAGTGGTTTAATTGTTACTTCGGCGGCTAAAAAGCGGCGAACTCCTCTTTCCTGCAGGCATTTCTCCTAAGTTTTCCATCCCAAAACGCAACATCCGGGATAAACACATGGTTATATGTAAGGCGCTACTTTCACTATGCAGCGTAAGTGCTTAATTTATCAGGATAATTTACCTGGAGTTGTCTGGTGGCTACCTCAACTTATTGCGCTAAGTCATTGACTTCATTAGAAATTTTCCAAATTTACTGAGCAAATACGCTTGACCACACTCAAGTCATCCTCTAAAGTGGGCAATAGTGTGAAAAAGTGTAATTTTGTGGAACAGAATACCTATTTTCGCTTACATTCCATGCTTGGCCAGACATACAGATTTTCAGGAAGAAGGTAGATAGCGTGTTTCAGGGGGCGTCCTCACTTAATCTCGATGCAAAAGGCAGGATGTCCATCCCTGCCCGGCACCGTGACGCGCTCAATGTACAGTGCGAAGGCCGGATTACCCTGACCCGTCACCCCGACGGTTGTCTTTTGCTTTTCCCACGTCCTACCTGGGAATCCCATCGTGAACAAATTGCTGCCTGGCCAATTCAGGCACGTGACTGGAAGCGTATTTTTCTTGGTAATGCCTTTGATGTCGACATGGATAGCGCAGGCCGTATCCTGGTTGCACCTGAGTTGCGCAGTGCCGTAGGCATGCAGCGCGATGTCATGCTGTTGGGCATGGGCAGCCATTTTGAGATTTGGGATGCTGCCAAGCTGGCAGAAAACGAAGCGAAAGCCATAGCTGGCGGCGCTCCTGATGTATTAAACAATTTTTCTTTCTGATCGCAGGCAATGAGTATTCAGCAAGCGGCAGATTTTACGCACCAGACTGTGTTGTTGCATGAGGCTGTAGACGCCCTCGGCATCACAGATCAGCGTGTCAGCGGGATTTATGTAGACGGCACTTTTGGCCGTGGAGGTCATAGTCGCCTGATCTTGTCGCAACTGGGCAGTAATGGCCGTCTGATTGCCTTTGACAAAGATACCCAGGCGATTGCCAGTGCAGCAGAAATTCTGGACCCGCGTTTCCATATCGTACATGACAGTTTTGCCGCTATTGGCGAGGCATTGCCCGACTGTGGCGTAGTCAAGGTCGATGGCATCCTGATGGACCTGGGTATTTCATCTCCCCAGGTGGATGATGCCAGCCGCGGCTTCAGCTTCAGGTCAGATGGTCCGCTCGATATGCGTATGGATACCACGCGTGGCATTTCTGCGGCCGAATGGCTGGCAACTGCCGAAGAAGAACAAATTACGGAGGTTATAAAAAATTATGGGGAAGAACGGTTTGCTTTTCAGATTGCAAAGGCGATTGTTGCTCGCAGGAAGACAGACGCCATTCGTGGAACACGACAGCTCGCAGAAATCGTCGCACACGCCGTCAAAACTCGCGAGAAGGGTAAAGACCCGGCAACTCGCACCTTTCAGGCTATACGGATTTTCATCAATAAGGAGCTTGAAGATCTCGAAATAGGTCTGGCTGCCGCCTATGAGGCCCTGGCACCGTATGGTCGCATGTCGGTGATCAGTTTTCATTCCCTGGAAGACCGCATCGTCAAGCAATTCTTTGCTTCCAAGGTCAAGGTGGAGCAACCTGATCGTCGTTTGCCCATACGTCATATCGATTTGCCAAAACCGCAAATGCGCTTGCTGAACCGCATCAAGCCTTCCGATGCCGAAGTCAGTGCCAATCCACGTTCGCGTTCGGCAATTTTGCGGGTGGCAGAGCGTTTGCCTGAGGAGGGTGCATGAGTACCCGCCTCAATATTTTCCTGGCAACGACGCTGATCGCCTGTGCCTTGTCGCTGATTAATTCTCAATACCAGGCCCGTCGCCTGTTTATCGAGCTGGAGCGTGAACAAAGTCTCAGCAAGCAATATGAATTGCAGTGGACACAACTGAAACTCGATCAATCCACTTTTGGCAAGCATGCGCGCATAGAAGCCAGTGCTGCACGTGACTTGAATATGGTGGTTGTCACACCTGATCGTACTCAGTACCTGAAAGCGGTGGAGGCAAAATGAGCAGATCAGCCAGCACATCCCGTACCGCCGCTGCACGCGGCGTCGCCTTTTCTTCCAGCCCGGTGCTGGATGTGAAGCTGCCTGCCTGGCGTTCGCGTTTTGTGTTGTTCTTATTGTTTGCCGCCTTTATTGCCTTGATTGCCAAAGCGCTTTACTTGCAGGGGTTTAGTACTGGGTTCCTGATCAAGCAAGGGGAGAACCGCTATGCCCGCACTTTGGAATTGCCAGCGACCCGTGGCAAGATCACTGACCGTAATGGTCAGGTGCTGGCTTCCTCAGTACCAGTAAAAGCCATCTGGGCTATTCCTGATGATGTACTGGAAGCGCCAAAAGAAAAAATACAACAACTGGCCAAATTGCTGGATATGACGGATGCAGAATTGCGCAAGAAGCTCGATTCTGACCGTCAGTTTGTGTATCTGAAGCGCCAGGTTGAGCCTGAAGTATCTGACAAGATATTGGCGCTCAACATCGCTGGTATAGAAACCCGTAAAGAATATAAACGCTTTTATCCAGAAGGCGAAGTCATGGCCCATGTGGTTGGCTTTACCAATGTTGAGGATATTGGACAAGAGGGTATAGAGCTGGCATCGGAAAAAAACCTGGCGGGTAAGACCGGGAGTCGCCGTGTCATCAAGGACAGGCTGGGCCATATTGTAGAAGATATACAGGCCGTGCGTGAGCCGCACGATGGCAAGGATTTGACACTATCGATAGATAGCAAGATTCAGTACATTGCGTTTACCCATTTGAAAGAAGCATTGGAAAAACACAAAGCCAAGGCCGGTGGTGCCGTGGTGCTGGATGTGCAGACTGGTGAAGTACTGGCGTTGGTGAATTTGCCTACTTACAACCCCAATGACAGGTCTGTACTGACTGGTGCGCAATTGCGTAACCGTGTCATGACCGATACTTTTGAGCCAGGTTCCACCATGAAGCCGGTGACTGTTGCCCTGGCGCTGGAAACGGGCCGGGTCACGCCGGATACTGTCTTCCAGACCGCCCCTGGTGTCATGGCCATAGGCCCGGCCTTGATCCATGATGCGCATAAACAAGGTTCTCTGACAGTAGCGCAAGTCATACAAAAATCATCGAATATCGGTACGGTGAAAATGGCTTTGCAGATGCGTCCGCAAGAGATGTGGGAAATGTTTACTACCCTGGGTTTTGGCCAGCAGCCTAAATTTGGTTTCCCTGGTGCTGTGGCCGGGCGTTTGCGTAATTACAAGAACTGGCGTCCTATCGAACAGGCCACCATGAGCTATGGCCATGGTATTTCAGTCTCGCTGATACAGATGGCACGCGCCTATATGATTTTTGCCAGGAATGGCGACATGATACCGCTGACTTTCCAAAAGTCAGCGGAAATGCCACAAGGTTCACGTGTGATTTCTGAAAAGACCTCGAAACAAGTGCGCATGATGCTGGAAACTGTGACAGAACCAGGCGGCACTGCTCCTCAGGCGCGTATTGCTGGTTACCGTGTCGCTGGCAAAACAGGTACTGCCCACAAGCTTGAGGGTGGCCGTTACGTGAATAAATACTTGCTGGATTTTGTTGGTTTCGCTCCTGCTTCAAATCCGCGTGTGATAGTCGCGGTGATGGTGGATGAACCAACTGTCGGGGGGCACTTTGCAGGCCCCGTAGCAGCACCGGTGTTTGCAGCAATTATGGCGAACGTCCTGCGCTCACTCAATGTGCAGCCGGACTCATCCGTCACCAGCATTATTCCTGACGAAGGTGTACAGGAAAGCATGTAATGACACAGAAAAATACAATGATAATAGCAATACTGGACTGGCTGAAGCAGCATGCGCCGAATGCGCAATTGCGTTCAGATTCCCGCTCCATACAAACAGGCGATGTCTTCTTCGCCTTGCGTACCCACATTACCGATGGCCGTACCCATATCGCCCATGCAATTGCCAATGGTGCGGTTGCAGTCGTTTATGAAGCCGATAATTTTGTCTGGGATGACACACTTAACATCCTGCATCTGCCAGTAGATAATCTGCAGGACGTAGTTGGTCATGTTGCTCACGCCTGGTATGGTGAGCCAGATAAAGACTGGTTCAATGTGGCCGTCACCGGAACCAATGGCAAAACTTCCTGCTCGCAATGGATAGCCAAAGCGCTGTCAATGAGTGGCACACCTGCTGCAGTGATCGGTACGCTGGGCATAGGTCAATACCGCAATGGCATGTTGGGGCAACTGGCAGAAACCGGTTACACCACGCCTGATGCCATAAGTTTGCAGCAAAAACTGGCAGACCTGCAGCGCGATGGTGCGCAGGCGCTGGCGATAGAAGCGTCTTCCATAGGCCTGCATCAGGGCCGTTTGAATGGCCTGCATTTTGATGTGGCTGTACTGACCAATCTAACGCGTGATCATCTTGATTATCATGGCGACATGCAAGGCTATGCTGTTGCAAAAACAAAGTTGTTTGACTGGCAGGGGCTGGGGACGGCTGTCATTAACCTCGATGATGCCTATGGCCTGGAACTGGTAAAGCATTTGCAAGCCAGTCAGCCAGCGACAAAACTGCTGGGCTATAGCCTGGAAAAAGAATTGGTGCCAGGCATAGATGCACTGGTCGCGAGTAGTCTGAAAACCAGCCATGCAGGCACCAGCTTCCATCTGGAATCTCCATTTGGTGCGGCGCAAGTCAAAACCCAGCTCATAGGCAAGTTCAATGTCAGCAATATCCTGGCGGTACTCGCCGTGTTGCTGAGCAAGGGCATCGCCCTGAACAAGGCGGTAGGCATCATAGAAAAACTGACGCCTGTCCCTGGTCGCATGCAATTACTGGGCACTGCCGGTCATGTCATGGTGGTCATTGATTATGCGCATACGCCAGATGCATTGGAAAAAACCTTGGAAGCCTTGCAACAAGTTGCTCAAGAAAGAGCCGGAGCTTTATGGTGCGTGTTTGGTTGTGGCGGCGATCGTGACCCCGGCAAGCGCCCGCAGATGGGCAAGATAGCCGAGCTGGCGCAACATGTGGTCGTCACCAGTGATAATCCGCGCAGCGAAAATCCTTCGCAAATTATTCAGGACATTCTCAAAGGCATGACAAGCACGCCGCAAGTCATAGAAGATCGCGCCAATGCGATCTTGTATGCAATCAAGCATGCTGATCACCATGACGTAGTTTTGCTGGCGGGTAAAGGGCATGAAACCTATCAGGATATCCATGGCAAGAAATGGCCATTCTCTGATGAAGAACATGCTGCACTCTCACTCGCTACCGTGGCAACCAGCGGTAATATGAAGAGGGGGAGTTGATGGAATTTACTCTTCAGGAATTGCAGGCTGCCTTGCCTGCGGCGAAGCTGACTGGCGATGCCGGTGTAATTACTCGTATCACGGGCCTGGCTACCGATAGCCGCAAAATTGGCGCAGGCGATCTGTTCGTCGCCTTGCGTGGTGAAAACTTTGATGCCCATGATTTTCTGCCGCAAGTCGCGGCTGCCGGCGCAGCAGCGGTGATTGCCGAACGCCTGCCAACAGAGTTCAGTCTGCCAGCCTTGCAGGTTTTAGACAGCAAACTGGCACTGGCGCAGGTTGGCCGTTTCTGGCGTCAACAATTTGATCTGCCAGTGATTGGTGTCACAGGCAGCAACGGCAAGACCACCGTCAAGGAAATGATTTCTTCGATATTGGCTGCAGCCTTTGGTGCAGATGGCCGTCTGGCGACTGCAGGCAATTTGAATAATGAAATCGGCGTGCCGCTGACCATCATGCAATTGTATGCAGGGCATAAGGCAGCAGTCATAGAAATGGGCATGAACCATCCTGGTGAAATCGCCTTGCTGGCATCTGCTGCCATGCCTACCGTGGCACTGGTGAATAATGCCCAGCGCGAACACCAGGAATTCATGCAAAGCGTGGAAGCAGTGGCGCGCGAAAATGGTGTGGCAATACAGTGCCTGCCAGATGATGGCGTGGCTGTATTTCCTGCCAATGATACTTACACAGCTTTATGGCAATCCTTTGCGTCTGAACGCGGCCAGCGTAAAACCCTGACTTTTGGTCTGACTACGGATGCCGATGTGCATGCGACCTACCTGCCCAGCGTGTTTGGCAGCGATTTGCAAATCAACCTGGCTGGCCAGGTATTGTCAATACGCCTGAATGCCGCAGGCCAACACAATGTCTTGAATGCGCTTGCCGCTGCAGCTTGCTGCCATGCGACAGGTGTCAGCAAAGAAGCCATCGTCGCTGGTCTGGAAAATTTCGCACCCGTCAATGGTCGCCTGCAACGCAAGCAAGCCAAATGTGGCGCGACAGTCATTGATGACAGCTATAACGCCAACCCTGATTCAGTACGTGCCGCGATAGATGTGCTGGCGCAAATCGGTGGCGATACCACGCTGGTGCTTGGTGATATGGGCGAGGTGGGTGAAAACGGTGCGCAATTCCATCAAGAAATTGGTGAATATGCGCAGCAACGCGGTATCAAAAAACTGTTCTTGCTGGGTGAGCTTGTCGCCCATGCAGCACAAGGCTATGGAGCCGGTGCGCAGCATTTCGCCAGCGTAGAAAATCTGTGCCAGAACCTGGATGCACAAACCGCGGCTGACACGATAGTACTGGTCAAGGGCTCGCGCTTCATGAAAATGGAAAGAGTCGTTGCGCACTTGTTGGCAGCGGATGATACAAATAAAAATACATCACAACAAAAAATAATAGGGAATCATTAGTATGTTGCTCTGGTTGGCTGAATTGTTAAAGCAGGATATAGGCTGGCTGCGCGTCTTTGGGTTTATTACCTTCCGCGCAGTGTTTGCCACGATGACGGCCATCTCCATCGGTATTTTTGCTGGTCCAGCGGTCATCCGCATGCTGACCAGGCTTAAGGTAGGCCAGGCTGTGCGCAGCTATGGCATGGAAACACATCTCGTTAAATCCGGCACACCTACCATGGGTGGTGTGCTGGTCTTGATATCTATTGGTATCTCCACTTTGTTGTGGGGCGATCTGAGTAATCGTTTCATCTGGGTTGTGATGATCGTCACCCTGGGCTTTGGTGCTGTGGGCTGGGTCGATGATTATCGCAAGGTGGTTTATAAAGATCCTGAAGGCATGCGCTCAAGGGAGAAATATTTCTGGCAATCCTTGATCGGCCTGGTGGCAGCTTTTTATCTGGCTTTCTCGGTATCTGCTCCCAGTAATTCAAAAGTCATGGAATTGTTTATTGCCTGGGTGCAGTCTGGCTTCAATATGGATTTGCCACCCAAGGCAGATTTGATTGTGCCCTTCTTTAAAACTGTCAGCTATCCCCTGGGCGTCTGGGGTTTTATTGCGTTAACCTACTGCGTCATCGTTGGTACCAGCAATGCTGTGAATTTTACTGACGGCCTAGATGGCCTGGCCATCATGCCTACCATCATGGTTGGTTCTGCACTTGGCCTGTTTGCTTACCTGACGGGTAATGTCGGCTATGCCAAATATCTGTTGATACCGCATATACCCGGTGCAGGTGAGTTGTTGATTTTCTGTGGCGCGATGGCGGGCGCTGGTTTGGCTTTCCTCTGGTTCAATGCCCATCCTGCCCAAGTCTTCATGGGTGACGTCGGTGCACTGGCACTGGGTGGTGCACTGGGTACGGTGGCTGTCATCGTCAGGCAAGAGATTGTGCTATTCATCATGGGTGGGATTTTTGTGGCAGAGACTGTGTCTGTCATGTTGCAAGTCAGTTACTTCAAGTACACCAAGAGAAAATATGGCGAAGGCCGCCGCCTGTTATTGATGGCACCTTTGCATCACCACTTTGAGAAAAAAGGCTGGAAGGAAACTCAGGTTGTCGTACGTTTCTGGATCATCACCATGTTGCTGGTCTTGATAGGTTTGTCTTCTCTGAAGTTGCGTTAAAAAATGAATAAGCAGTTTGACGTTTGTTTTGTTGGATAGAAATAGCAGATATGGATTTTTCAGGTAAACATGTACTGGTTCTTGGTCTGGGTGAAACCGGACTGGCGATGGCGCAATGGCTATTGCGCGCCGGTGCACGCCTGCGTGTTGCCGATACACGTGAAGCACCGGACAGGTTGCCGCAATTGCAAGCCTTGTCGGATCAGGTTGAATTTATTGGAGAAGCTTTCAGCCCGGCATTACTCGATGATATTGAGTTGATGGCTGTTAGCCCCGGCTTGTCACCTCTGCGTGAATTGCAGGAACTATTACCTGTAGCGAATGAAAAAAATATCCCTGTCTGGGGCGAGATAGAATTATTTGCCCAGGCTTTGCAGGCATTGAAAGCAGAGCGTGAATACCAGCCCAAAGTCATTGCCATCACTGGCACCAATGGCAAGACCACCGTCACCAGCCTGGTTGGTTTGCTGGTTGAACGCACCGGTTTGACAGTCAAGGTTGCTGGCAATATCAGCCCAGCTGTACTTGATGTCTTGCGTGAGTGCCTGGAGCAAGACAGCTTGCCGCAAGTCTGGGTGCTGGAATTATCCAGCTTCCAGCTGCACACCACACATAGTCTGCAAGCCGATGTGGCAACGGTATTGAATATCACCCAGGATCATCTCGATTGGCATGGCAGCCTGCAAGCTTACTGCGCTGACAAGGCCAAGATTTTTGGCGAACAGACTTTGCAAGTCCTGAACCGTGATGATGCGCTCGTCATGTCCATGGCAAAACCGCTTGGTAATGCTGTCAGCTTTGGTGTCGATGCACCCAAACATCTGGCTGATCTGGGTTTGCTGAACGAACATGGCATGGGCTGGCTGGTAGTGGCAAATCCGGCAGAAGATGCACCAGTTGTCACCAATAGCCGCCGCAAGAAAAAAGAAGTAGAGGAAATGCCGGTCATCATCAGCCGTCTGATGCCTACCGATGCACTGCAAATCCGTGGCCAGCATAATGCCGCAAATGCCCTGGCTGCCCTGGCTCTGTGCCGTGGCATAGGTTTGTCATTCGCGCCTTTGCTGCATGGCTTGCGTGATTACAAAGGCGAGCCGCACAGGGTAGAGCAGGTTGCCAATATCGCTGGTGTTGATTATATCGATGACAGCAAGGGCACCAATGTTGGTGCCACAGTCGCTGCATTGAAGGGATTGGGTCAACAGTCTGATGCCCTGCACAAGCGGATTATTTTGATTGCCGGTGGCGAAGGCAAGGGTCAGGATTTTTCTCCCCTGGCTGATCCTGTGGAGCGCTATACCAAGGCGGTCATCCTGATAGGTAAAGCCAAAGAAGAATTGCAACAGGCGTTGGCAATAGCCAGTGTGCCCTTGCACGATGTCGCAACGCTGGAAATGGCCGTGCAGGCTGCTGCTGAAATGGCGGCAGATGGCGATATTGTGTTGCTGTCACCGGCTTGCGCCAGTCTCGACATGTTCCGCAATTATGCTCATCGCGCTGAAGTGTTTGTCGATGCTGTGCGCGAAATCGCTCTGGCACGAGGGGAGGTTTGCTGATGCGTCAGATCCTGCTTCCACTGCAAAGGTGGTCACCGTTTGGTGCTCCCCCGGTGGATACCAATCTGGTCAGCCGGTCCAAGATGATGGACTATGACCAGCCTTTGGTGTGGGTGACGATTATTCTGATGTTGTTTGGCATGGTCATGGTGTATTCGGCTTCGATTTCACTGCCGGACTCACCCAAGTATGCCAATTACAAGAATTCGCATTTCCTGGTGCGCCAGGCCATGTTTGTGGTGGTGTCCCTGATTGCCGGGGCGCTGGTGTTTCGCATACCTCTCGCTGTCTGGCAGAAATATGCGCCGTATTTATTTGTGGCGACCCTGGTCTTGCTGGCAGCTGTGTTGATACCTGGCCTGGGCAAGGGCGTCAATGGTGCCAAACGCTGGTTGTCTTTCAAGGTCCTGAATTTGCAGCCATCTGAACTGATGAAGTTGTTCATGGTCTTGTATGCCGCTGACTATACCGTACGCAAGCAGGAATACATGCACAAACTGACCAAAGGTTTCGTGCCCATGCTGGCGGCAGTGGCTGTGGTGGGTTTGTTGCTCTTGCTGGAACCTGACCTGGGCGCTTTTGGTGTCATCGTTTGTATCGCCATGGGTATTTTGTTTTTGGGTGGTATCAATGGCGTCTGGTTTGGTGGTATCGCAGCCACCCTGGTGGGTATTTTTACTTCAGTGATTTTGTTGTCACCGTGGAGGCGTGAGCGCATTTTTGCCTACCTCAGCCCATTTGAAGAAGACCATGCACTTGGCAAGGCTTACCAGTTGACGCATTCCCTGATTGCTTTTGGCCGGGGTGAATTATTTGGCGTGGGCCTGGGTGCCAGTGTACAAAAACTGCATTATTTGCCAGAAGCACACACAGATTTTTTGCTGGCTGTCATCGGAGAAGAGCTGGGCTTCGTTGGTGTCATGGCGGTGGTACTTTTATTTTACTGGTTGCTGAAACGTGCTTTTGAAATCGGCAGGCAAGCAATAGCCCTGGATCAAACCTTTGCCGGTTTGCTGGCCAAGGGCATAGGTATCTGGATAGGTGTGCAGGCGTTTATTAATATGGGGGTTAACCTGGGCTTATTGCCTACCAAGGGTTTGACCCTGCCTTTGATGAGTTATGGTGGTTCTGGTGTCATGATTAATTGCGTGGGATTGGCGATTTTGCTGCGTGTCGATTATGAAAACCGCGTATTGATGCGTGGAGGCCGGGCATGAGCCAAGCGATAAAAAAAATGCCCAAGAAATTGCTGATCATGGCAGCTGGCACAGGGGGGCATATCTTCCCTGGTCTGGCGATAGCCGACATCATGCGCGAACGCGGCTGGCAAGTCAGCTGGCTGGGCACGCAAATTGGTATGGAAGGGCAGATCGTCCCCAAGCACAATATCGCCATGGACAATATCGATTTCTCTGGCTTGCGTGGCAAGGGTTTGTCGCATACGGTCAGCGGTGCGTTCAAGCTGCTCAAGAGTTTCTTTAGTTGCTTCAGTATCATAGGTCACCGTCAGCCAGATGTGGTGCTGGGCATGGGTGGTTATGTGACTGTGCCTGGCGGCATCATGGCTGCCTTGCGTGGCAAGCCGGTTGTGCTGATGAATGCTGATGCTGCCTTGTTGTTGTCGAACAAGGCTTTGCGCCCTTTCGCCAGTAAATTATTGTTTGGCCTGCCATCGGCAACGGTGACTGCCGATAAAAAAACAGAAGTAATCGGCAATCCCATACGCAAAGAAATTTGCGAATTACCCGCGCCAGCGACACGTTATGCGGTACGTACCGGCCCCTTGCGCATACTGGTGGTTGGTGGCAGCCTGGGAGCAAAAGTCTTGAATGATGCAGTACCGCAGGCGGTGGCCTTGTTGCCAGAAGCCCAGCGCCCGGTGATTACTCATCAGTCTGGCAAGCAACATATAGAAGCCTTGCGCCAGAGTTATGCGCAGGCAGGTGTGCAGGCAGAAGTGCTGGATTTTATTGACGACATGCCACGTCGCTATGCTGAGGCTGATCTGGTGATTTGCCGTGCCGGTGCGATTACCGTATCTGAACTGACTGCTGCTGGTGTGGCCAGCATACTCGTGCCTTTCATGGCGTCGAGCACTTCACACCAAAAAGAAAACGCTATCTGGATGGCAGGGCAAAAAGCTGCCATCCATATGCCACAAACTGAATTAAGCCCAGCATCGCTGGCAGAGAAATTAAGAGTGCTGGACAGAGCGCAATGCCTGGCGATGGCTGAAACAGCCTATGCCCTGGGGCAGCGCGAAGCCAGTGCCAATATCGCCCATATTCTGGAAGCATTAGCATGAAACACAAAGTCAAACACATCCATTTTGTAGGCATAGGCGGCTCAGGCATGAGCGGCATCGCCGAAGTCTTGTTGAACCTCGGTTACACCATTTCAGGTTCTGACCTCGGCAGCAATGCTGCCTCAAAACGTCTGGCGCAACTCGGTGCCAATGTCATGCAGGGCCATGCCACTGAAAATATCGCCGGTGCGGATGCTGTCGTAACATCGACTGCAGTCAAGGGGGATAACCCGGAAGTTATCGCCGCCCGCGCCAAACATATCCCCATCGTGCCACGTGCCATGATGCTGGCAGAACTCATGCGTCTGAAAAGCGGTATCGCGATTGCCGGTACTCACGGCAAGACCACCACCACCAGCCTGGTCGCCAGCGTCCTGGCACAAGGCGGCCTGGACCCGACTTTCGTCATCGGTGGTTTGCTCAATAGTGCCGGTGCCAATGCCAAACTGGGTAGTGGCGACTTTATCGTGGCAGAAGCTGATGAATCAGATGCTTCCTTCCTCAATCTCTTGCCAGTCATCGAAGTCATCACCAATATCGATGCCGACCATATGGAAACCTATGGTCATGATTTCGCCCGCCTGAAACAGGCTTTCATAGAATTTACCCAGCGACTGCCATTCTATGGTGTGGCAGTCTTGTGCCTGGATGACGCCAATGTGCGTGAAATCATGCCTTTCGTATCCAAACCCATCGTCACCTATGGTTTCCATGCAGATGCCGATGTCCGTGCAGTTGATGCCACAGCCGCCAATGGCAAGATGCATTTCACGGTAGTGCAAGATGGCTATGAGAATATGCAGGTCAGCCTGAACCAGCCTGGCATGCACAATGTACAAAACGCTTGCGCCGCGATTGCGATTGCACGTGAAGTGGGTGTCAGCGATGAAGCAACTCAAAAAGCGCTGAGCGAATTCAATGGGGTGGGCCGCCGCTTCACCCGTTATGGCGAAATCGCCCTGGCAAATGGCGGGACTTTTGCCCTGGTAGATGATTACGGTCATCACCCAGTGGAAATGGCGGCGACATTGGCAGCAGCACGTGGTGCTTATCCAGGCCGCAGGCTGGTGCTGGCTTTCCAGCCGCACCGCTATACCCGTACCCGCGATTTGTTTGAAGATTTCGTGCGCGTGATTTCGGATGCTGATGCGGTGGTGCTGGCAGAAGTCTATGCCGCAGGTGAGGCACCGATACTGGCAGCCGATGGTCGTTCCCTGTCCCGCGCCTTGCGCGTCATGGGCAAGGTAGAGCCGGTATTTGTCGAAGACATATTGGAAATGCCAGACAGCATAGTGCGGATTTTGAAAGACGGCGATGTCGTCATCGTCATGGGCGCAGGTTCCATCAATGCGGTGCCGGCAAAACTGGCGCAGTCAGTGTAAACCTAATAAATAAGTGATCAGATCATCATGAGTGAATTGAATGTGAAATCTCTGGGCAAAGTAGGCGTGCTGTTTGGCGGACGTTCGGCTGAACGTGAAATCTCCCTCATGTCTGGCAAGGGTGTCTTGCAAGCCTTGTTGAGCAAGGGTATTGATGCCCATCCTTTCGACACCGCAGAGCGTAACATTGCCGAACTGGCAGCAGAAAAATTTGACCGAGTTTTCATTGCCCTGCATGGCCGCTATGGTGAAGATGGCAGTCTTCAAGGTGTATTGGAGCAATTGAATATCCCCTACACCGGCAGTGGCGTCATGGCATCGGCGATTGCCATGGACAAGATTTTTACCAAGCGCATCTGGCAAACCTATGGCATGAGCACACCGGCTTATGCCGTGCTGACGGGGCAGACCGAATTGCGCCGAGTACCAGATACGCTGGGTTTGCCGCTTATCATCAAACCGCCACATGAAGGTTCTACAATAGGCATTACCAAGGTTGTGGGTTATTCCGACATGCAGGAAGCCTATGCCCTGGCGGCCCAGTTTGATGAAGTGGTGCTGGCCGAAGAATTTGTCGAAGGCCGCGAATTGACGGTGGCAATCTTGGGTAAAGGTGAGCATGCATATGCCTTGCCGATTACTGAAATTATTGCCCCTGATGGTAATTACGATTACCAGAACAAGTATTTTACCGACGACACGCAATACATTTGCCCGGCAGTATTGGAGCAAGACCTGACTGACAGCATACGCAAAATGGCAGTTGATGCCTATCGTGCACTCGATTGCGAAGGCTGGGCCAGGGTAGATGTCTTGTTGCGCAAGTCGGATAACAAGCCGTTTTTAATTGAAATTAATACTTCGCCAGGTATGACAGGACATTCACTGGTGCCCATGGCAGCCAAGGCAGTTGGTATCAGTTATGAAGATTTGTGTGTAGAGATTTTGAAGATGGCGAGTTTGAAAATTAAATCTCCAGAAAAGAAATAAGCAGGCAAGATAAAAATGTGGCATGACAGCAAGCTGATGAACAATACCGCGAATGCCCTGTTTGGGCTGGTGCTGTTCATCCTGGTGTTGTCCGGGGTGTGGTGGGTGATACAAAGGCCGTTGTTTACTTTGAAAGCGATACGGGTGGAAGCCAGCAATATGACTGATAGTACAGGCTTGCGGCATGTCAATCCGCTTACTATCAGGAACACGGCTTTACCCAAGATCAGAGGTAATTTTTTTACGGCAAATCTGGATAGTGTGCGGGCCGCGTTTGAAGCTGTACCCTGGGTGCGCAAGGCCAGTGTACAAAGAGAATGGCCCAATAAGCTTATCGTCACCCTGGAAGAACATGTAGCCCTGGGGACCTGGGGTGAGGATGGACTATTGATTTCTGCCAAAGGTGATGTGTTTACCGCCAACCTGGCAGAAGCTGAAGATGATGCAGACCTGGTTGCCCTGAGTGGGCCAGAAGGTAGTGAAAAAGAAGTATTGGCACAGTATCTGGAATTTAAAAACTGGTTTGCCAGAATTAACCTGGCACCGGATTCGGTGAATTATTCCAGTCGCTATGCCTGGAGTCTGAAGCTGAATAATGGCATGGAAGTGCAATTGGGCAGGGTGCAGGACGCGACAACGCTCAAGGGCAGGGTGGATAAACTGATGACGGTTTACCCACAACTGCTGGCCAGTTTGCAAGACAGTATTGAAAGTGTGGACATGCGTTATCCGAATGGCCTGGCGCTCAAATCGAGTCATAGCAATATCGGATCAAAAAAGCAAACAAAAGCAAGTGGAAAGACATGACAAAAGACGCTAAAAATCTGATCGTTGGTCTCGATATCGGCACCTCAAAAATTGTGGCAGTCGTGGCAGAAGTCATGCCTGATGGCAGGCATGAAGTCATAGGCCTGGGCCAGCATGAATCCAAGGGGCTGAAAAAAGGTGTCGTCGTCAATATTGAGGCGACCGTCGAATCCATACAACGCGCTTTGGAAGAAGCCGAGTTGATGGCTGACTGCAAGATACGTAATGTGTATACCGGCATTGCTGGCAGCCATATCCGCAGCTTTAATTCCAGCGGCATGGTGGCGATCAAGGATAAAGAAGTCACCGCAGCTGACGTTTCGCGTGTGATAGAAACTGCCAAGGCCGTCAATATCCCGACTGACCAGCAATTGCTGCACACCTTGCCGCAAGAATTTATCGTCGATAGCCAGGATGATGTGCGCGAACCTATAGGCATGAGCGGCATACGTCTGGAAGTCAAAGTGCATATCGTCACCGGTGCTGTGTCTGCAGTCCAGAACATTGTCAAGTGTGTGCGCCGTTGTGGCCTGGAAGTGTCTGACTTGATCTTGCAACCGATGGCCTCGGCAGAAGCTGTGCTGACCAAGGATGAAAAAGAACTGGGTGTGGTGCTCATCGATATAGGTGGCGGCACGACTGACGTGGCGGTATTCAGCGAAGGTGCGATACGACACACGGCAGTGATCCCGATTGCTGGTGACCAGATCACCAATGATATCGCCATGGCCTTGCGCACGCCGACCTCGGAAGCGGAAGAAATCAAGGTGCGTTTTGGTGTCGCCAAACAGGTATTGGCTGATCCCTCAGATACGCTGGAAGTACCTGGCCTGGGTGACCGTGGTCCGCGTTCTTTATCGCGCCAGGCTCTGGCGGCAGTGATAGAGCCGCGTGTAGAAGAATTGTTTGCACTGGTGCACCAGGTAGTGCGCGAATCCGGTTATGAAGATGTGCTGTCTTCCGGCATCGTTTTGACAGGCGGTTCTGCTGCCATGCCGGGCATGGTTGAGATGGCTGAAGACATCTTTTTGAAGCCAACCAGATTAGGCATGCCGGCTTACAGCGGGCAGTTGGCAGATGTCGTGCGCAGCCTGCGTTATGCCACAGTTTTGGGGTTGTTGTTGGAAGCGAAGAAGCAGTATTTGCGCGGTCATCTGGTCACTCGGCAAGAAGGTTCAGCCAAAGCGGTCTGGCAACGCATGAAAGAGTGGTTTTTAGGGAATTTTTAGCTTGTATTTTGTATCTAATTTAGTGTAGTCATTTTATAATAGTTCGATATACAGTTATTAGTCGCTAGTCGTCACATCCCGGTGATGCCTAGCGACTGATAACTGCCTACCTGGAGGAGTCATGATGGAGTTCGATATGGTTGATAACGCCACACAAGGCACCGTAATCAAGGTTGTCGGCGTAGGTGGCGCAGGCGGCAATGCGGTTCAGCACATGATCAACAAAGGCGTGTCCGGCGTTGAGTTCATCGCAGCAAACACAGATGCGCAAGCACTGTTGCAGTCTAAAGCAAATAATGTGATACAGATCGGCGAGACTGGTCTGGGCGCAGGCATGAAACCGGAAGTCGGCCGCAAGCTGGCTGAAGATTCCCGTGCCCGCATCGAAGACGCATTGCGCGGCGCGCACATGGTATTTATCGCTGCAGGTATGGGTGGTGGTACAGGTACAGGTGCTGCTCCGGTAGTTGCGCAAGTCGCCAAGGAATTAGGTGCATTGACCGTGGCGGTGGTTTCCAAACCATTTTCCTACGAAGGTCAGAAATGCATGGACATCGCTGACGAAGGTCTGGAAGCCTTGTCTCAGCATGTCGATTCACTCATTATCATTCTCAACGAAAAACTCGAAGAGATTTATGAAGACGACAGCATGATCGAATGGCTGCAGCATGCAGATGATGTCTTGAACAATGCCGTCGCCGGTATTGCCGAGATCATCAATGTGCCTGGCCATATCAACGTCGACTTCAATGACGTGAAAACCATCATGGGTGAACAAGGCAAGGCCATGATGGGTACCGCAACTGCTTCTGGCGTTGACCGCGCACGCATCGCCGCCGAACAGGCAGTTGCATCACCACTGCTGGATGGTATCGATTTGTCCGGTGCCCGCGGTGTGCTGGTGAATGTCACAGCTAGCCGTGGTCTCAAAGGTAAAGAGATCAAGGAAGTCATGTCTACTGTGCGCGCTTTTGCTGCACCGGATGCATCGATTGCCCAGGGTATCGCTTACGACGACAACATGGGTGACGATATCCGTGTGACAGTAGTAGCAACCGGTCTGGGTCGTGGCAAGAAAAATATACAGCTGGTGCAAACACCTATGCTGCGTACTGGTACTCACAATGAAACAGTGATGGCCAGCCCTGTCATGACATCTGCCACCATCAGCACTGGTTCCGTAACCGGTTCTGCGGGATTTGATGGTTTGAGCAAACCTGCAGTATGGCGCCGTGAATCTGCGTCAGAAACTGTACGTGCCCTGGAAAAAAATGGCATGGAAACCTACGATATCCCAGCTTTCCTGCGCAAGCAGGCCGACTGATTTATCTGGTTTTTCTGCAAAACGCCAGCTTCGAAAGAGGCTGGCGTTTTTTATTTGTTGGTCGAAAATTCAGACCAAAAAGCTCACCACAGAGACATAGAGGCACAGAGAAAGGCAAGAGAAATGCTGTGTTTGGTTACGTATCAGACGTATAGCAAGGATTCTATTTTTGGTGAAAACAATACTTTGAAAAACCATTGGTTCAGCGTGGCGGGATATCAAACATTTATTCCGATTGTTTTTCCTCTTGCTCTTCTCTGTGGTGTAGCAGGGACTTCGTGCGGCATGCCGCGCGCCTGCGTAACGAAGTCTGCTTGCAAGCAGACTTTCCTCACTCTGTGCCTCTGTGTTGAGAGGTCTTAAGCCTTATCCTTTTAACTTCTGCAAGAAAATCCTAGCTCAGGCATACTTGCGTCCTTCACTGTCGGTGTTGATATGGCTCAAACTTCCTGCGTTTTATGCAGGCGGTAGCATGCAACAAGGCAATGAATATCCGAATACTTATCTAGGGAGCATAAAATGACAATCAAGATTGGCGATACCCTGCCTGAGGGCAGCCTGGCAGAATTTATTGAAGTGGAATCTGAAGGATGTTCACTCGGACCGAATACATTCAAAGTCGCAGACCTGAGCAAAGGTAAAACCATTGCGATTTTTGGCTTGCCTGGCGCGTACACGCCAACTTGCTCAGCCAAGCATGTGCCTGGCTATGTTGCACTGGCCGCAGATTTGAAAGCCAAGGGCGTTGATGAAATCTGGTGTATCTCTGTCAATGACGCATTCGTCATGGGTGCATGGGGCCGCGATCAAAAATCCACAGGCATCGTCCGCATGATGGCTGACGGCAATGCAGATTTCAGCAAAGCGCTGGGCCTGGATGCAGATTTCAGCAAATTTGGCATGGGCACGCGTTCCCAGCGTTATTCCTTGCTGGCTGTCGACGGTGTCGTCAAGCAATTGAATATCGAAGAAGGCGGCAAGTTTGAAGTGTCGAACGCAGAAACACTGCTGGCACAATTAAGCTAATCAGGTCATCTGACTCGTATTAAAAATGGCGCACAGTTTTTGAACTGTGCGCCATTTTTTTAATATACGATATTTTTATTCCAGAGACTTGCTCATGATGTGCGACTGCACGCCATATCCCTGAGCTGCATAAAAATCCATGGCATTGCGGTTGAAGTCGAACACTTCCAGCCTGATTTCCACAGCGGCATGCTGACGTGCCCAGCTAGTTGCACCATCCATCAATAACTTCCCTATGCCTAGCTTCTGATGTGCATCAGATACTACGATCGTGCCTATGCGACAGATACGGCGACGGTACAAGAAGGGGATAGAGGTATTTTCATGCCAGCTCATGGTGATGAAGCCCAGGACTTGCTCACCAGCGCAGGCCAGTAAGGCACAACCGGCAGGGTTTTCAAACGTGCCGTGCCAGAACTGGCGGTCAAGTTCGCGATTTGCTTGTTGTACAAAAATCCGGGGTGCAGCAGCATGATGCTGGGCATTGATCTGGTCGCTGAGATCACACATTGCATCCAGATCAGTGGCGACAGCGCGGCGGATTTGAATTGTTGTTTTTGTATTCATTTTTAAGATGTGAAACGGCTAATTTTCCTCACTCCTGCATGGGAAATTGCCTGAAACGCTATAATAGCGCGATGTTAAAGCAAAGAACCATCAAACAAGTCGTGAAAACAGTTGGTGTCGGACTGCATTCCGGTACCAAGGTTGAACTCGTCATGCGTCCGGCACCGGTAGATACCGGCATTATCTTTACACGCACTGACCTGACACCGCCGGTAGTCTTGCCTGCCCAGGCCCTGGGCGTGGGTGATACCCGCATGGCGTCGACCTTGTCGAATGAGCATGGCAAGGTATCAACGGTAGAGCATTTGCTGTCAGCCTGCGCAGGTCTGGGTATCGATAATCTGTACATCGATGTCAGCGCAGAAGAAATCCCCATCATGGATGGTTCTGCTTCATCTTTCGTCTATTTATTGCAGCAGGCGGGCATGCAGGAACAAGACGCCGCCAAGAAATTTATCCGTGTTTTAAAGCCGGTAGAAATCCGCGAAGGTACAGGCAAGTCCGAGAAATGGGCCAGGCTGGAACCTTACAATGGTTTCAAGCTGCATTTCTTTATTGAATTTAATCACCCGGCAGTCGATGGTACGGTGCAAACAGCAGAGGTTGATTTTGCCAGCGCCACCTTTGTGCAGGATGTCGCCAGGGCGCGCACTTTTGGTTTCATGCAGGATGTGGAAATGCTCAGGGGCATAGGTCTGGCACGTGGCGGTTCCATGGAAAACGCGATCGTCATGGATGAATACCGTATTCTGAATTCAGATGGCCTGCGCTTTGATGATGAATTTGTCCGTCACAAAATCCTGGATGCAATTGGTGATTTGTATTTGATCGGCCATCCCTTCCTCGCCAGTTATACTGCGCACAAGTCTGGTCATGGCTTGAATAATCAGTTGCTGCGCGCTTTATTGGCCCAGCCAGATTCTTATGAGATCGTCAGTTTCGATGATCTGGAGATGGCACCACCGACTTATGCCACGCAAGTAGATAGAGAGTGGGCACTCGCTTAAGCTGCAGGTTGAAGTCTTGAGAGATTAGCTGCCAGAGCGGTGGCGCTCTATCAAACGGCTCAGTGCTGCGCGCAGATCAGCATTCTGTGGTGTGTCTTCCAGCGCATGTTCCAATTGCCCAAAAGCCTGCAGGGCCTTGCCTGAAAATGCTATTTGCTTAACGGCAACTGGTTTCTCTACGACACGCCTGACTTGTACTTTGATGCGGATTGCGTTAATCTGCCATCCCCGTTCTTGCAAAAATGCTTGCAGTTTCGGACATTGCTGTTTCAATTTGGTCGCCAGTGCGGCGTTCGGCGCAGAGAGCGTCAACTGCCCCTCCGTTACTTGCATGACCTCACAAGAGGCAAATATCGGCGGCAGTATCAGTCCACAGTCTTTTTGCAGCTTCAGGTTGCGCTGCACTGTGGGTAGCAGTTGGGAGATTCTCTCGTTACTGCGTAAAAAGTCACCGGCTTCGCTGGCACCAGGCACTTTGCGACCGCGTTTAATGTTAACCGGATAGGTAGGGCGTGAAAATGTTGACATGCGCAATACCTTACCACAAACAGGACAGGCCAGCTCTCACAAGGAGCTATAGGTCGTCCATCGTTTTCAGAGGAGCATATTGATGCAAATCATTTTGATGCACTCCCGCTTTACCCAGGCCAAGTCAGTGACTTTGTCTTCCCGTCATGTCATTCTTGCCTCATTTGCATTTCTGCTTGTCATCACTTTTTGTGCCGCCCTGATGGCTGCCCTGACTCTCAAGCTGGCCAGTGCCGACTTGCCGGTCTTGCGTGACCTGGTGCCAGTGGCTGCTACTGGTACTAGCGATACTGGTAATAAAGACAAGTTTATGAAAGAAAATCTGGCTGCGATGGCTGCCAAACTTGGTGAAATGCAGGCGCAACTGATACGTCTCGATGCACTCGGCGAACGAGTGCAGGGCCTGGCTGGTGTCAAGCCAGAAGAGTTTAACTTCAAGGAAATGCCGGGGCGCGGCGGCCCTGAGGTCTCTACCCAACCCGCCAAGGAATTAAACCTGGCCGAGTTCCAGGCTGCACTGGCTGCCATGTCTGAGGATATAGAACACAGGTCAGATTATATGAACGTGGTGGAAACCAAGCTTATGGGCTTCAAGGTGCAATCCAAGCTTTTGCCGACCATACAGCCGGTTAATGTTGCCTATAATGCATCTGGATTCGGGTGGAGGCTGGACCCTTTCTCTGGACGCAGTGCTTTTCATGAAGGTATAGATTTTTCCAGCCCCAGTGGCACTCCCATAGTCGCGGCAGCTGGTGGCGTGGTGGTGGCAGCAGAATATCACCCGCAATTTGGTAATATGGTGGAAATCGATCATGGTGGCGAAATCATGACCCGTTATGCCCACTCATCCAAAATCTACGTCAAGCTGGGTGATATCGTGAAGCGTGGCCAGCATATTGCTGACATAGGTTCTACAGGCCGTTCCACTGGTGCGCATTTGCACTTTGAAGTGCATGTCAAAGGCGTGCCACAAAATCCTCATAAATTCTTGTCGGCAGGCGCTAATCAAGCCAATCTTGCTGCTTTGAACCAGAAATAAGCTGCGTGCAGAACGGCCCAGGCCGTTTTATCGTATATAAAAGTGTGGCAAAGGCCCGACACAACTGCGTGCATTTTTGTGTCTGGGCTATTGAGTTTGGTGATACTGCCACCAACTGCAAACTCATGTCTGGGAATTGTTTGTCATCTGCTCACCCTTGCGTAAGCAAAAAACTGTCATATTTTGTCTGTTATTGCTTTATTGATAGGCAAAATTGTGCAAGTACTGGTTAATTGGGTGTCACATGGTAAAATCACAGGTTATCCTAATGTTGCTGTCAAATTAAGCATTGTTTGCAGCAATTTTTTTAAGAATTTAACTTTCCGTTCATAGCATGTCATTCCTGACCAAGATATTCGGCAGCCGCAATCAGCGGCTTTTGAAGCAATACCAAAAGACTGTGCGTGAAATCAACGCATTGGAACCCAAGCTGGAAGCTTTGTCGGACGAGGCTTTGCAAGCCAAGACTGCTGAGTTCAAAGCACGTGTTGCGAACGGAGAGACACTTGATGCCATCCTCCCGGAAGCCTTCGCTGTTTGCCGTGAGGCCAGCAAACGTGTACTGAAAATGCGTCACTTTGACGTGCAGATGATAGGCGGCATGGTATTGCATTACGGCAAAATCGCTGAAATGGGTACGGGCGAGGGTAAAACCCTGATGGCGACCCTGCCAATTTACCTCAATGCCTTGTCAGGCAAGGGCGTGCACGTTGTTACCGTCAATGATTATCTGGCGCAACGCGATGCTGAATGGATGGGCCAATTATATGGCTGGCTGGGTCTGAGCACGGGTATCAACCTGTCGCAACTCGATCACGATGCCAAGCAGGCTGCCTATGGCTCGGACATCACTTACGGCACAAATAACGAATATGGTTTCGATTATTTGCGCGATAACATGGTCTATGAAGCCAAAGACCGTGTACAGCGCAGCCTGAATTTCGCTGTCGTCGATGAAGTTGACTCTATTCTTATCGATGAAGCCCGTACACCTTTGATCATTTCTGGCCAGGCTGAAAATCATACTGAGCTGTATTACAAAATCAATGAAGTACCAAAATTGCTGACGCTGCAGATTGGTGAAGAAACACCAGATGGCAAAGGCAAGATAGAAGTGCCCGGTGATTACACCAAGGATGAAAAAGCCCATCAGGTCTTGCTGACTGAAGCAGGCCATGACAAGGCAGAAAGCATACTGACACAAATGGGTTTGCTGCCGGAAGGCGCTTCCCTGTATGACGCAGCCAACATCACCCTGATCCATCATTTGTATGCTGCCCTGCGCGCACATGCCCTGTATTTCAAGGATCAGCACTATGTAGTGCAAAATGATGAAATCGTCATCGTTGATGAATTCACTGGCCGTATGATGACAGGCCGTCGCTGGTCTGATGGTTTGCACCAGGCTGTTGAAGCCAAAGAAGGTGTGCGTATCCAGAATGAAAACCAGACTCTGGCATCGATCACGTTCCAGAATTATTTCCGTATGTATTCCAAACTGTCAGGCATGACAGGTACGGCAGATACTGAAGCTTATGAATTCCAGGAAATCTACGGTCTCGAAACCGTGGTGATTCCACCGAACCGTCCTTCCCAGCGTAAGGACAAGCAAGATCAGGTCTATAAGTCTGCGCAAGAAAAATACAATGCCATGCTCATCGACATCAAGGATTGCTATGAGCGCGGCCAGCCTGTCTTGGTGGGTACTACCTCGATTGAAAATTCTGAGCTCCTGTCCGGCATACTGGAAAAAGCAGGTTTGCCGCACAATGTCTTGAACGCCAAACAGCATGCCCGTGAAGCGGAAATCATTGCCCAGGCCGGTCGTCCAAAAGCCATTACCATCGCCACCAATATGGCGGGTCGTGGTACGGATATCGTGTTGGGCGGTAATGTCGCCAAGCAAGTGCAAATGATAGAAGCCAATGCTGCCTTGTCGGATGCAGACAAGCAGTCGCAATCGCAAAAGCTGCGCGACGAATGGCAATCCCTGCATGAGACAGTGGTCAATGCTGGTGGTTTGCATATCGTCGGTACTGAGCGTCATGAATCCCGTCGTGTAGATAATCAATTGCGTGGTCGTTCTGGTCGCCAGGGTGATCCGGGTTCTTCCCGTTTCTATCTGTCACTTGACGACACCTTGCTGCGTATTTTTGCTGGTGACCGTGTCCGCGCCATCATGGACAGGCTGAAAATGCCGGAAGGCGAACCTATAGAAGCAGGTATAGTTTCGCGCTCCATAGAATCGGCACAGCGCAAGGTTGAGGCACGTAACTTTGATATCCGCAAGCAATTGCTGGAATATGATGATGTCGCCAATGACCAGCGTAAAGTGATTTACCAGCAGCGTAATGAATTGCTGGAAGCGCAAGACATGGCTGAGCTGATTTCTTCCCTGCGTCATGGCATGTTTGAAGACATCGTGCGTGAATATGTACCGGCAGAATCAGTCGAAGAGCAGTGGAATATCCCGGCTCTGGAAGCTGCCTTGCGTGATGAATGGGCACTGGATTTGCCGCTGGCGCAAATGCTCAAAGACGATAGCAATATCACGGATGAAGACATTCTTGAACGCGTGCAAAAAGCCGCCAATGAAGTGTATGACGCCAAGATTGCCATCGTTGGTAAAGAATCTTTTGCCGGTTTCGAACGCAATGTCATGCTGCAAAGCATAGATACCCACTGGCGTGAACATCTGGCTGCACTGGATCATTTGCGTCAGGGTATACATCTGCGCGGTTATGCGCAGAAAAATCCTAAACAGGAATACAAGCGCGAAGCTTTTGAATTGTTTGGCCAGATGCTGGAAGCCATCAAGAATGAAGTGGTCAGGACCGTGGTTACTGTGCGCATACAATCTCGTGAAGAGATTGATGCGGCAGAAGAAAGACTGGCGCAATCTCAGATCGAAAACGTCCATTACCAGCACGCTGATTTTGATGCAGATGCAACGCCGGAAGAAATGCTGGCACCTGATCCAGGCTTTGCTACCGATCAGCCGGAAATCAGTTATGCCCTGAAGGTCGGTCGAAATGACCCTTGCCCTTGCGGCAGCGGCAAGAAGTTTAAGCAATGCCACGGCAAACTGGCTTGACCATTTGAAATAGCAAAAATGAAAGGCGACCATTTGGTCGCCTTTTTTTATTTCCTCGCCGAGTATCCATTTGGGGATTCGTCACCTCCTGGCTTGACGCAAGTATGGTGTGAGGTTAAAGTGAACGGGCGTGCTTTATTTGGGCATTCATTCTATATTCTGGAATCTCACACTGTGCTGACCAGACCTGAGGGGGCTTATGGACTTGAACTTTAACGATGCAGAGCTTGGCTTTCGTCAACTGGTCCGTCATTTCCTGCAAACTTCCTTACCTCATTCCATCAGCCATAAAGTGCATCATGGCTTAGCACTTGAAAAAAGCGATTACCAGCAGTGGCAAAAGTTACTGCATGCCCAGGGCTGGGGAGCATCTTCCTGGCCTGTAGCACATGGCGGCACCGGCTGGTCTGCTATCCAGCGCTATATATTTGAAGAAGAATGCGCCGCTGCCGGTGCGCCGCGCCTGCCACCTTTTGGTATCAAGATGGTGGCACCCGTCATCATGGAATTTGGCTCGCCCGAGCAACAGCAGAGATTTTTGCCAAAGATACTGTCCGCCGATGAATGGTGGTGCCAGGGATATTCTGAGCCGGGCTCCGGTTCTGATCTCGCTTCCGTCAAGACCACGGCTGAGCGCAACAGTGACAGCGAGGGTGAATACTATCTGGTGAATGGTCAAAAGACCTGGACCACACTGGCACATTATGCCGACTGGATATTTTGCCTGGTACGTACAGACCGTGCAGCCAAGGCCCAGCGTGGTATTTCATTTTTACTCATCGACATGAAATCCCCTGGTGTTACTGTCAGGCCCATCATCACCATGGATGGTGCGCATGAAGTCAATGAAGTCTGGTTTGATGATGTCAAGGTACCGCTTGCCAATCTGGTGGGTGAAGAAAACCAGGGCTGGACTTATGCCAAGTTCTTGCTGGGACATGAGCGTACCAATATCGCGGGTATAGGCATCGCCAAGCGTGAGTTGGCCAGGCTGAAGAGAGTGGCAGCGCGTGAATTCAAGAATGGCAAACCGCTCATGGAAGATGCCGCCTTTGCCACGCGTCTGGCACAGGTGGAAATAGATTTGATGGCGCTGGAAATAACCAATCTGCGCGTCTTGTCAGCAGAAGAGCAAAGTCATGCGCCAGGGCCGGAAGCATCGATACTCAAGATCAAAGGTACGGAAATACAACAGGCCATCACTGAATTGCTGGTGCAAGCTGTAGGGGAGCAGGCTTTGCCCCTGCGTGATCGTCAGGATACCAGCGAGCTGGCCAGTCCACTCGCCATCAATTACCTGAACATGCGCAAGCTCTCCATCTATGGTGGTTCAAATGAAATACAAAAAAATATCATTGCACAAATGATCATGGGTTTGTAAGGGCTAGGCCCGGCCTGCGTGAAATTTCCTCAGCGCAAACATGCTTCGCAGTGCAACAAAATGCCCTACAATGTCGGCTTGATTTCAACGCAAGGAAAAACCATGGCCGTTAATTCCCCCATCCCTGTGGCTGCAGATTTGAAACCGGTAGCCGGCATACGCCTCGGTTATGCCGAGGCTGGCATACGCAAGCCCAATCGCAAAGACGTACTGGTCATGGAACTGGCCCCTACGGCGACCGTGTCCGGGGTATTTACGACCAACCGCTTTTGCGCAGCACCTGTGCAAGTCTGCAAGGCCCACCTGGAAGGCTTGCACATGGCATCCAGCCCTATTCGCGCGCTGGTGGTGAATACCGGTAATGCGAATGCAGGTACTGGCGATGCTGGTCTGGCTGCTGCGAATGCAACTTGCGCTGCCCTGGCAGAATTGCTGGCTTGTGAAGCGTCCCAGATACTGCCATTTTCTACTGGCGTGATCCTCGAACAATTGCCAGTCGACAGGCTGGTGGCTGGTTTGCCTGCAGCCATAGCCAACCTGACGGACGATAACTGGTTCAATGCCGCTACCGCCATCATGACTACCGATACCCAACCCAAGGCGGCCTCGGCAACGGTGGAAATCAACGGCAAAACCGTGACCATGACAGGCATCAGTAAAGGTGCGGGCATGATCAAGCCAAATATGGCGACCATGCTGGGTTATCTGGCAATAGATGCCAAGGTTGCGCAAAATGTGCTTGATCATATGGTCAAGCAGGCGGCTGACAAATCCTTTAACTGCATCACCATCGATGGTGATACTTCCACCAATGACTCTTTCATGCTCATCGCCACAGGTGCGGGTGAAGTCGAAGTCAATGATGTCGAGACACCTGAATATGTAGCACTGGCAGAAGCCGTGACTGCGCTGTCGCAAAAACTCGCTCACATGATTATCCGTGATGGCGAAGGCGCGACCAAGTTCATGACGATTGCAGTGGAAGAAGGCCGTGATGTAGAAGAATGCCGCAAGATCGCTTACTCGATTGCCCATTCGCCACTGGTAAAAACCGCTTTCTTTGCTTCCGATCCTAACCTGGGCCGCATCCTGGCCGCCATAGGTTATGCCGGTGTGAATGACCTGGATGTTGGCAAGCTGAACCTCTACCTGGATGATGTCTGGGTCGCTAAAAACGGTGGCCGTAATCCTGAGTACCGTGAAGAAGATGGTCAGCGCATCATGAAGCAAAGCGAAATCACCATACGCGTCAAACTGGCACGTGGCGATGCGGCAGCGACAGTCTGGACTTGCGACCTGTCGCATGACTATGTCTCCATCAATGCCGACTACCGTTCCTGATCTGGAAAGACAATGACGCAGCTTGATCAATTTCTCTTGCGTGCCGAGCATTTGCTGAGCAGGCTGGAAAATATATTGCCCGCCAGTACGCCAGCACCTGACTGGAATCTCGGCTTTGCTTACCGTTGGCGCAAGCGTGGTGGCCATGGCTATTTGCAAGTCGTGCGCCATGCATCAACCATAGCGCTGGATGACTTGCGTAATGTCGCCGCACAAAAAGCCCAGATAGAGCAAAACACCAGGCAATTTGTCCACGGTAAACCAGCCAATAATGTCTTGCTGACTGGTGCCCGTGGCACAGGCAAATCGTCACTGATCAAGGCTTGCCTGAACCAGTTTTCGAATCAGGGTTTGCGCCTCATCGAAGTAGATAAAGCCGACCTGGCTGATTTGCCGGATATTGTCGACCTGATCGCTGAGCGTCCCGAGCGTTTCATTGTCTTTTGTGATGACCTGTCCTTTGAAGAAGGCGAGGCCGGTTACAAGGCTTTGAAAGTGGCACTGGATGGCAGTATTTCTGCCCAGTCTGACAATGTGCTGATCTATGCCACTTCAAACCGCCGCCATCTCTTGCCCGAGAAAATGTCGGACAATGCCAGCTATAAATATAGCGATGATGGGGACCTGCATCCGGGCGAAACGGTAGAAGAAAAAATCTCCTTGTCTGAACGCTTTGGTCTCTGGGTTTCTTTCTATCCTTTCAAACAGGATGATTACCTCGACATCGTCGCTTACTGGCTGGGCAGCATGGGCTGTACCTCTAGCCAGATAGAAGAAGCACGTGGCGATGCCCTGCGCTGGGCTTTGCAACGCGGTTCGCGTTCTGGCCGCGTGGCCTGGCAATTTGCCCGTGACTACGCTGGCAAGCTGGCGGAGTCCTGAGGTGAGTGCAAAACCTGTGGATGTCGCTGTCGGCATCCTGATGAAAGCCAATGGCGATGTCTTGCTGGGACAACGTCCCGCTGGCAAGCCATATGAGGGTTATTGGGAATTCCCGGGTGGCAAGGTTGAGCCCGATGAATCCATACTTGATGCACTCAAGCGTGAGTTTGTCGAAGAACTGGGCATACAAGTGTTGACTGCTGAACCCTGGTGTGGCGTTGAGCATATCTATCCGCATGCCCATGTCAGGCTGCATTTCTATATCAGCCGAGAATGGCAGGGCGAACCGCAAAGCCTGGAAGGGCAAGCCTTTGCCTGGCAGGGTAGTGTGGGGCTCACGCCTTTATTACCAGCCACCATACCATTGCTGGAATGGCTGGATTTGCTGCGTAAGGACGAGGCCGCTCTGGCAGCAGCTTAGTACTTGCTGGCCAATTCTGTGGCCATTGACTCCCACCTCCTCAGTCCGAAAAGTAGGTCAGTGCTGACTTTCAAGCTCGGCTCTGACCCTTTTTAGCTTTTGCTTTATTTCCACACGTCTATACTTCATTGCATGCGGTTCGTGAGTGATGTCATCAAACTGTCTTTTTATGAAAAACAATCCGTAGTATCACTTATTGTCGGCAGCTATTTGGGCTGAGATTATCTGTGCTTTATTTTATTATCGATGTGTATTGAAATCAATACACTGTATTAAAATAAATACAGTGTGCGGTTTTTAGTACGTAGTAGAGAGTAGTCTCTAGTTTGAAGTGCAGAAGAAAATGCATAACTGTATTGATTTCAATACGGGAATTTTAAGGGTTCCGACATAAATTCTATAAGTCATTGAATTTCTTCAATAAAATTTTGTGGCACGACGATTGCATAACTAATCGCATTTCTTTTGATGCGATGGAGTGGTGAGATATGAAGCAAGTTGCTGGAATAGCAGGTGCAGTACTTCGTATTGACTTACAGGCAATACGTTATAACTATCGTCTGCTGCGTGGCTTATTGGGGGCGGCGAAATGCGGTGCTGCGGTCAAGGCAGATGCCTATGGGCTCGGTGCGGTGCCGGTGGTGCAAGCCTTGTATGCCGAAGATTGCCGTGATTTTTTTGTCGCGCATTTGCAAGAGGCAATCATCATCCGTGAACATTTGCCTGCAGATGCCGCCATCTATGTCATGCATGGCTCACCAGTAGGGCATGAGGCCGAATTATTGGAAAATAACTGCACCCCAGTCTTGAACAGCCTGCCACAAATGCTGGCCTGGCGTGCCTTGGCGCAAAAAGAACAGCGTCGCCTGCCAGCCATCGTGCAAGTTGATACCGGCATGGCCAGAATGGGCTTGTCCGCAGCCGAGGCACAGCAATGGCAGGCCGATGCCAGCCTCAGCGAGGGCATAGACCTGCAATACATCATGAGCCATCTGGTCAGCGCCGAAGACCAGGCTAATCCGGTCAATCAGCAGCAGTTGCAAGCCTTTAACGCCTTGCGCATGCAAATCCCGGCTTGCCAGGGTTTGCCAGCCAGTCTGGCGAATTCTTCCGGCATCTTCCTGGGTAAAGACTTTCATTTCGACCTGGCCCGTCCTGGCGCAGCCTTGTATGGCGTTGCTCCTGTCGCAGGCCAAGCCAACCCCTTGCGTGCCGTTGCCCATCTGCAAGGTCGCATCATACAAACCCGTGAAATTCAGGCTAACACTGGTGTCGGTTATGGATCGACCTGGCGTAGCAGCCAGACCACTCGCATAGCCACCGTCGGTGTTGGCTATGCCGATGGCTGGATGCGCAGCCTCAGTAATCGCGGCATTGCCCATATTGCCGGCCAGGCCGTGCCCATGGTGGGCAATGTATCGATGGATACCATCACCCTTGATGTGACTGCAGTCGCCGCAGAACATCTGCAACCCGGCTCTATGGTGGATCTGATCTCTGCTGACAATACAGTGGACCAGGTGGCAGCACGTGCCAATACCATAGGCTATGAAATCCTGACCAGTCTGGGAGGCCGCTATGAGCGTACCTATAGCAATTAAGCCTCTACATGTATGGCCGCTTGCCTGAGCAAGTAGCCAGAACAAACAAAGAACACAACAGACAAACAGATTAATCCATCAGTGAGCTAGCAGTAAGCCGGGAGAAAAAAATGAAAATAGTTATATTGGGTGCAGGTGTTATCGGTACAGCGTCAGCCTATTATCTGGCCAAAGCAGGCCATGAAGTGACAGTGATAGAACGTCAGCCAGCCGCAGGCCTGGAAACCAGTTTTGCCAATGCGGGTGAAGTTTCCCCTGGCTATTCCGCTCCATGGGCAGGCCCTGGTGTTCCTTTGAAAGCCATCAAATGGTTGATGATGCAGCATAGTCCGCTGGCGATACGCCCCAGCCTGGACCCTACCATGTGGCGCTGGGTCACGCAGATGCTGATGAATTGCACCAGCAAGCGCTATGAAATCAATAAGGGCCGCATGTTGCGCATGGCTGAATACAGCCGTGATGTCTTGCAACAATTGCGCAGCGATACCGGTATCAGCTATGACGAACGTACCCAGGGTACGCTGCAACTGTTCCGCAACCAGCAACAACTCGATGGTGCAGAGGCCGATATCGCCATCCTCAAACGTTACGATGTGCCGTATGAAAAACTGGACAAGGCAGCTTGCCTGAAAGTGGAGCCGGCATTGGTCAATGTGCAGGACAAATTTGTCGGTGCCCTGCGTTTGCCAGGGGATGAAACCGGCGACTGCTTCAAGTTCACCCAAAGCCTGTCCAGATTCGCGCAAGAACTGGGTGTCCAGTTCAAGTACGGCGTCACTATACAAAGACTGGTCAAGAGCGGCGATACCATCAGTTCTGTCATCACTTCCGAAGGTGAGATCAAGGCAGACTGTTTCGTACTGGCACTTGGCAGTTATTCCCCAATTCTCTTGAAAGAATTGGGCATCAAGATTCCTGTTTACCCTATCAAGGGCTATTCAATCACCGTCCCTATTACCGACACACAAAAAGCGCCGGAATCGACGGTCATGGATGAGACCTATAAAGTCGCAATTACCCGCCTGGGCGACCGCATACGTGTCGGTGGCACCGCCGAAATCACCGGCTATAACCTCGACCTGCGGGCAGACCGTCGTGCCACCCTGGAGCATTCAGTGACTGATTTGTTCCCTGGTGGCGGTGACGTCAGCAAAGCTGAATTCTGGACTGGCCTGCGTCCCATGACGCCGGACGGCACCCCTGTCATTGGCCCTACGCCTTACCGCAACCTGTACCTGAACACCGGTCATGGCACGCTGGGCTGGACCATGGCTTGCGGCTCTGGTCAGTTCATTGCCGACGTGGTTTCTGGCAAGCGCCCGGCTATTTCTACTGAAGGTTTATTCATGGACCGTTACGGCAGCGTCAACAGTCCAATTTTCATACACAAGGAGTTGGCATGAATGCAATTGAAGAGTTATTGTCATCAACCCAGGTTTTTTCAGATGCCAACCTGAATGCGCGGTTTTATACCGCCATAGAATTACTGGCGCAAATCATGATGGTGATGCCACGTACTGCAAACATCACCACACTGGCGCAAGCCACGGGCAAGACCCCGCGCCTGATACGTTCGATACTGGCAGTGCTGAGCAAGGATGCCCTGGTCAGCCGTGACACCAAGGAGAAGGATGCATGGCATTGCCGCGACTGCAATGGCATCATCACTCTGGCGGATGTTTATCGTAGCTTCGTCAATGCAGAAGAACGTGCTGCTGCCAAGGCAATGGAAAAAGCGGTTCAGGAAGAAGAGGCAGAAGTGCCACAGGAAAGACGCAATACTCGTACTTCCAGCCAGCAAAGCGTGGACTTGTTGATGATGCAAGTTAAAATGACGCTCAATCGTGCAGTCTTGCAGCAACTGGAGCAATTTGACCTGGGCCGTTTGCGTGGCCTGGCATCGAATAGCGCTTTCCGTCGCCAGCATGCCCGCCCACGTGGTTATATCCCGGAGCCGTATTAATCCGCATATCAATCAGACTTAAGCAGACTTTCATCGTTTCATTACAAAGCAACGCATGCGCATCAATATCCAGTTCAAGGACAGAGTAGGTATTGCTCACGAAATACTGGCGGTATTGGCGCGGCGCGGGCTCAATGTAGTGGCGGTTGAAGTCGACCCACCGAATATCTATATCGACAGCCCTGAGCTACTGGAATTCATGCTGCCCTCATTGCAGACTGATTGCCAGTCTGTGCGTGGGGTAGGTGAAATCAAGGTGCTGGATGTTTTACCCGGCATACGCAGGCGTCTCAATCTCGACACCATGATGGCGGTCATGGAAGACCCGGTGCTGGCGATTGATGCCAGCGGCCATATCGTGATTGCCAATGTGGCTGCCGCCACGGCAACGCGCATGAGTGAGTCCAGCCTGTGTCAGCGCAGCCTGAACCAGGTGCTTGACGATGCCGGCATACAGGAAGAGCTGGTCAATTGCGGCTTCCGCTTACCCAGCCGTGAAGTCAGTCTCAACGGTGAGCCTTATTTCATGGATGTGACGCCGGTATCCGAGCCCCAGGGTCTTGATATTACCCATGGTCGCTCGGTAGGTGCGGTGCTGACCTTCCATGCGCCCACACGCATAGGTGGCCGCCTGCATGCCTTGCAGCATTCGGAAGGCAGTGGCTTTCATTTCATCATCGGTGAGTCAGAACAGATACGCAGCCTGAAAATCAAGGCAGTACGGGTGGCCGTCGTTGATGCTCCTTTGCTGATTACGGGCGAGACTGGTACCGGCAAGGAATTGCTGGCCCAGGCTTGCCATGGTGTCAGTGGCCGCAGCAATGCGGCTTTCCTGGAGCTGAATTGCGCAGCCTTGCCAGAAAGCCTGGCCGAGAGCGAATTATTTGGGTATATGTCCGGTGCCTTCACCGGTGCCCAGCGTGGCGGCAAGCCTGGCCTGTTTGAAATGGCGGATGGTGGCACGGTCTTTCTCGATGAGATAGGCGAGATGTCGCTGTACCTGCAAGCAAAGCTACTGCGCTTCCTGAATGACGGCAAGTTCCGTCGCATAGGCAGTGATAAAGAGGTCAAGGTGAATGTGCGCATCATCAGCGCCACCCACAGGAACTTGCGCAAGATGGTGCAGGAAGGTAGTTTTCGTGAAGATCTGTTTTACCGCCTGAATGTCTTGCATCTGGAGATGCCAGCCTTGCGCGAGCGCCCTGACGATATCCTGCCGCTGGCCAGACATTTCATAGAACGTGCCTGCACCCAGGCGCAAAAACCGGTATGCCGCTTGAATTCATCCGCCTGTGCGGCGCTGGTGTCCAATCATTGGCCGGGCAATGTCAGGCAATTGCAGAATGTGGTGTTCCGCGCGATTACCATGTCAGACCAGCGGGTATTGGATGCGGCTGACCTCGATTGGGCCGAGGGCAGTATCACGGCAGATGTGGTGAAAAGCGACGCCACCGAGAGCTGGGAATTATCGGTGAATGCCTTTGAGCGCAGTTTGCTGGAAAACCTGTATCCGCAATATCCATCCAGCCGCAAGCTGGCGACACGTCTGGCGACTTCGCATTCGATGATCGCCACCAAGCTGCGTAAATACGGTATCCCGCAAAAACGCTAAGAACATGTTCACGATCTTAAGCGCGAGCGCAACCGGAGTTAATGCGGGGGCTCATGCGCTGCTCAAAATGCTCATGTACTAAAGTACATTCCGCTTTCTGCGCTGCTCTTCACCCCGCTGACGCACGCTCGCTACAGATCGTAAACACGTTCTAAGTCAGTGACGTAGCTTATTCAGCCAGTTCTTCCGGGTCTTCTGGAAGATTGACTGCAGGTATCGTGTACTTCTCTTCTGCCCAGGCACCCAGGTCGATTTGCTTGCAGCGTTCAGAACAAAAAGGACGCCAGCGGTTTTCTTCTTTCCATTCCACCTTGGTTTTGCAGGTGGGACAATCAACAAAAGTAGCCATGTTCAGAAATTACAGAGAGTCAGGTCAAACGGGATATCGTTTTCATAGGCCTTGGGCTTCATGTCGCCATCCTGGGACATAAAACGTATCCACAACATATATTTATTCGCAGAGATTTCAGGTATGGCCCCAAGTTCCTGCAGGACATTGACGCGCAATAACTGATAAACCTTGCCTTGCAGCATTTGCTGGTAACTACCAGCCTGGGCGATGACTTTCGATGTAGAGCCAGATTCGCGCAGCAGGCGCAAGACCACATTGATGGCATCAAACAATGGTGCTATCGGGGCAAACCAGGTGCTGATGTCGGCGAAGCGTTTTTCCGGAGTGTTTTTTTGCCAGGCATGGTAGCTGGGCAAATCAAATTCACAGGCACCACCTGGGATGATGGTGCGGCCACGTATGCTCATCAGCCATTCATTGTCACGCACGTTCTGGCCAGTCTTGCCCGTGCTGGTAACCAGGGCACTGCTGGCGCGGTCAACGTCGTCCAATACTTTATCCAGCATTTCTGCCTGTACATTGGGATTGGATTTGAAGCTGATGAGCGTATGTCTTTGTCTTTCGAGTTCTTGCAAGAGATCGGATTTGAGGTCGGCGCGACCAGCGACTTCCAACATTTCAAAAATGGTGGCAAGGGCAACGTGATGCTGCATGGGGTCAGACTGATGCAAGAAAAACGTGAATTTTTCGTATAAGTCTTCCAGCCGCAATAACGTGCGAATACGCTCGTTAAAAGGGTATTCGTAAACAATCAAAATAGTTTCCCTGTCAAAATTGGTGCTAATCAAAGCTGCACATGATTCTGAACCATACTGTGTGAAATTACAAACACCACGTGCAGATTTCTCTTATTTTTTTTGTAGGAAATTGTTGCTTTCGGCTGGCAAATACTTACTTGCTGATATCTGCAAGCTGCAGATACTGCTGATGCAGGCGTAAAACTTCTTCTCGTATGTTTTTCAAATCACTGCCATTGACGATGACATCGTCTGCTGCATTGAGTCTGTCTTGCCGCCTGGCCTGATTACGCATGATGGCTTGCACCTGTTCCCTGCTTAACTGGTTGCGCGACATAACGCGGCTGATCTGGGTTTCTTCATCGCAATCAACCACCAGGATGCGATCCACACGGTTTCTCCAATTACCGGATTCTATCAGCAGAGGCACAATAAAAATGCGGTAATCACCACTGGCTGTGGACGCCTGGCGCTCAGTTTCTGCGCGTATCAAGGGGTGCAGTATGGCTTCCAGTTTGTGCTTTTGCCCGGGATTGGCAAACACCAACTGACGTATTGCAGCCCGGTTCATGGCACCATCTGCGGTAATAAATTCAGCACCAAACTGACTGCGTATGGTAGGAATGGCCAGGCCTTCCGGCGTGGTTAGCTGATGGGCGATCAGATCGGTATCTATGAGTGCGGCACCCAGTTCGCCAAACATATTGGCAATCGTGGTCTTGCCACTACCTATGCCGCCTGTCAGTCCTAGTGAGAAATTGCCAGCCATTGATTGGTACTCAAATAGAAGTCAACAATATTCTTGCCCCAGATCAGTGAAATCAGGCCAGCACCTGTTAAATAGGGACCAAAAGGCATTTCTGTACCCCAACCCGTTTCTTTACCCCAGCCCATTCTCGAAAACACGATTTGTGTAATGCCTATGGCAGCACCAACACAGCAAGAAAACAAAATAATGACGGGCAACACCGACCAGCCCATCCATGCCCCCAAAGCTGCCAGCAACTTGAAGTCACCATAACCAAAGCCTTCTTTACCTGTCAATAATTTGTAGGCCCAATAAATCGACCATAGCGACAGATAACCAGCACAAGCTCCCAAAACAGCATCCTTGAGCGGGACAAAGCTGCCATTGAGGTTGACCAGCAAACCTATCCACAACAAACTCAGGGTAAGGTCGTCGAGCAGTAATTTATGATCAAGATCAATAAAGGTCATGGAGATCAGGAGCCAGACGAATACCACGGCACCCATGCCTGCCACGCCACTGCCAAAATGCCAGATCATGGCGGCAGAGAGCAGGGCAGTCAGTACTTCTATAAGGGGATAGCGTATGGAAATTTTTGCCTTGCAACCTGTACATTTACCGCCAATCACCAGGTAGCTGATGATGGGGATGTTTTCCATGGCTGTGATCTGATGGCCGCAATGCGGGCAGGCAGACCTGGGTAGCGTGAGGTTGAATTTATCCTGATGGGGCAGCTTTTCCTGGCGTTGTTCAGCAACAAAATTATCTACCTCGCGCAAATAGATTTTGGGCAGGCGATAAATCACTACATTCAGAAAGCTGCCTATCAGCAGTCCCAATAGCCCGAAGGCTATTGTGGACCATCCATTATGTGGCAGTGCGAAAAGTAATACTTCCATTATCCCGCAACCGCACCCATTTTGAAGATAGGCAGGTACATGGCAACTACCAGGCCACCAATGACAACACCCAGAATTACCATGATGATAGGCTCCATCAGGCTGGACATGGAGGCAACAGCTTCATCGACCTCTTCTTCATAAAAATCGGCAACCTTGCCCAGCATCTGGTCCAGTGCACCTGATTCTTCACCAATGGCCACCATTTGTGTGACCATGGGAGGGAATACATTGGCATTTTGCATGGCGACCGTCAAACTGGTACCAGTACTGACCTCGGTTTGAATTTTGATGGTGGCATCAAGGTAGACAGCATTACCCGAGGCGCCACCAACAGAATCCAGGGATTCTACCAATGGGACTCCTGCAGAGAACATGGTGGCGAGTGTACGCGTCCAGCGTGCAATGGTCGCTTTTCTAATCACTGGTCCAAAAATAGGTGCTTGTAGTAATAAGCGGTCCATGGTTTGCTGCATTTTGAGCGAGCGCTTCCATGTCTGGAAAAAGAAATACAGACTGCCAAATAAAATACCAAAAATCAAATACCAATATTGAACAAAGAAGTCAGAAATCGCCATCACAAATAGTGTGGGCCCAGGCAATTCTGCGCCAAAACTACTGAAAGCTTGTTTAAAAGCAGGTACCACCCAGATCATGATAACGGCAGTAACCAGGAAGGCAATCGACAGAATGGCGATAGGGTAAGTCAATGCTGACTTGATCTTGGCCTTGATGGCCAGGGTTTTTTCTTTGTAGATAGCCAAACGGGTCAGCAAATCTTCCAGAATACCCGCCTGCTCACCCGCGCCGACCAGATTGCAGAACAGCGGGTCAAAATACAAGGGGAATTTGCGGAAAGCAGCGTTCAAGCTGGTTCCGGTTTCCACGTCACCGCGTATATCTTGCAATAGTTTGGAAACCGATGGATTACTATGCCCCTTGGAAACAATATCAAAGGATTGCAATAGGGGCACACCGGCCTTCATCATGGTAGCCAACTGACGGGTAAACAGTGTGATGTCCTTGTCGGTAATTTTTTTACCGGAGGTATAGTTTTTCTTTTTTAATTTGGTGACCAGGATACCTTGCCTGCGCAAGGTGGCGTTCACTATCGCTTCACCACCTGCGCGTGTTTCGCCCCTGACTTGCTTGCCATATTTGTCTTTGCCTTCCCAGGCATACAAATGCTCTTTGATTTGTGATGATTTTGCCGATTTTGCCGCACTGGTTGCCATATCATTATTCTCTTATTATTCGTTGGTACATCCGAGGACTTCCTCGAGGCTGGTCAGTCCCTGTCTGACTTTCATTAATCCAGATTGTCGTAAATTCCTGATGCCTTCTCTTTGTGCCTGCTCTTCCAGGTCCAGCGCACTGGCACTGGCCAAGATCAGACGTTCAAGAGCTTCAGATATGGGCATCAGTTGATAAATGCCGACACGCCCCTTATAGCCACCACCGTTGCAACGGTCGCAGCCAACCGGGCCATAAGGCTTCCAGCTGCCATCCAGATCTTCATCCTTGAAACCAGCTGCCAGCAAGACTTCATCGAGGATTTCTACTTGTTTTTTGCAGGTACACAGACGGCGTGCCAGCCTTTGTGCCGTGATCA
Source organism: Undibacterium sp. JH2W (assembly GCF_049340425.1). Classification (NCBI taxonomy): domain Bacteria; kingdom Pseudomonadati; phylum Pseudomonadota; class Betaproteobacteria; order Burkholderiales; family Oxalobacteraceae; genus Undibacterium; species Undibacterium sp. JH2W. Next base: position 106,504 of record NZ_JBMPOT010000004.1, read on the forward strand.
GGATGACGGAGGAGGCGATATTGAAGGGAGCCACACCCATATTCATCAAACGTGTCAGGGTGGCAGGCGCATCATTGGTATGCAAGGTCGAAAACACCATGTGACCGGTTTGTGCAGCCTTGATCGCAATATCGGCGGTTTCAAGGTCGCGAATCTCACCCACCATGATGACATCTGGATCCTGACGCAAGAAAGACTTCAGCGCGGCTGCAAAGGTCAGGCCAGCCTTGTCATTGACGTTGACCTGATTTACACCAGGCAAGTTAATCTCGGCTGGATCTTCGGCTGTCGAGATATTGATACCAGGTTTATTAATAACGTTAAGGCAAGTGTAAAGGGACACGGTTTTACCAGAACCGGTAGGCCCGGTCACCAGCACCATGCCATAGGGACGTTGAATCGCATCCATCAAGATGGCTTTGTGATCCGGATCATAGCCCAGGGCATCGATACCCATCTGCGCCTGAGAGCCATCCAAAATACGCATAACGATCTTTTCGCCAAACAAAGTAGGCAAAGTGCTCACACGAAAGTCGATGGATTTGCTGGCCGATAGTTGCAATTTCATGCGGCCATCTTGCGGAATCCGTTTTTCCGAGATGTCTAATTTGGAAATAACCTTGATACGTGAGGATAATTTATCCTTGATCGCCAAAGGTGGCTGAGCTATTTCCCTGAGCTCGCCGTCGACACGGAAGCGTATGCGGTAGAATTTTTCGAATGGTTCAAAATGCAAATCGGATGCCCCCATATTAATGGCATCAACCAGCATTTTTTGCAGGAATTTGACAACAGGAGCATCATCAATCTCTGTTGCCTGTGCCTCGGCTGCTGCACCGGCACCAAGATCATCTTCCTTGAATTCGAGATCAAATTCATCGCCACCAATTTCATTGAGGCTTTGTTCTGAGGATTTACCCAGCTTTTCCAGCAGTTTGACCAGCGCGTCATGCTGTACGACGATAATGTCTATACCCAGGCCAGTCTGAAATTTAACCTGGTCCAGGGCTGAATTATTGGTCGGATCAGAAATTGCCAAAGAAACTTTATTGCCTTTTTTGGCTACTGCTAGCAGACGTTGCGCCTGCATGAGTTTTTGATCTACCAGTTTATCCGGGATCAGGGATTCGTTGATGACTGATAAATCCAGTAATGGGTAGCCGAATGCATCAGAGCAAAATGTCGCCAGATCACGTGCGCTGACCGTGCCGCTTTGAGTCAGGGCGTCAATGAAGCCTATCCTTTCGGCTTGCGCTTTTTTACTGACAGTTTCAACTTGAGCCGGCGTCAATAAATTGGCCTGCATCAAGGCTCGTGCCAAGCCTGGCGTTGCCATTTGGGGCGCTGAATTTGGTAGGACTGCGGACATAGGATCTTTTGAGTAAATTTGCCAATACAATCAGTTGCCTTAGGATAATGCAACCAAGCCTGTTATTTGTAAAGTCGTTCCATAGTGTAGTCACACAGGACGAGGCAAAAAAATGCATTGCTGCTACAACGCCATCAAGTTTGGAATCATTTCGTCATTTTTGACACTGATTCATTACTTCTTTACTCTGTATAGATTGTTTTCTGCCAAATAGCCATGCCAATTTTTTCAGGCATTTTTTTGCCGGTCTGAGCGCAGATTTTGAGCAGCCATGCAGGCTGCCCGATTTTGTAACAATCTGTTAAATCCGCGAATTTCGCGATTTAATGATTCCTGCCTACGGCAAAAGCACACAGCTTTACCATGGCTTGTTTGTATTGATTTTCTGGCCAGGCCGATATCGCAGCCGCTGCACGTTCTGCAGCTTTAACGGCCTCACTTTGAGTATAGGCGAGTGCCCCAGATTGGGTAATGGCAGCCAGTATGGCATCAAATTTGGATTCGTCGCCGTTTTCTATGCAGGCACGCACCAATTCGCGCTCTTCTGCCGTGCCGTTTTTCATCAGATAGATCAGGGGCAGAGTGGGTTTGCCTTCGCGCAGGTCATCGCCGACGTTTTTGCCTATATCCTCGGCATTGCCAGAATAATCGAGAGCGTCATCAATCAGTTGGAAAGCAGTTCCCAAAGATCGGCCATACTCACCAGCGGCTTCGATTTCTGTTTGACTGGCACCCGCGATCAGGGCACCAATTTCTGCTGCTGCTTCAAACAGCTTGGCAGTTTTTGAGCGTATCACCTGCAGATAGCGTTCTTCAGTCACGTCAGGATCATGCATATTCAATAACTGCAAGACTTCGCCCTCAGCGATGACATTCGTTGCATCAGCCAGAATTTGCATGATTTGCATGCTATTGATGGACACCATCATCTGGAATGCACGCGAATACAGGAAGTCGCCTACCAGCACCGAGGCCGCATTGCCAAACAGGGCATTGGCTGTTTTGCGCCCACGGCGCATGGATGATTCGTCAACGACGTCATCATGCAATAGGGTCGCGGTATGGATGAATTCGACAATGGCTGCCAGTTCATGATGGTGCCTGCCTTGATATTGAAAGGCGTTTGCCACCAGCAAGACCAGCACCGGGCGTATACGTTTGCCGCCAGCACTGATGATGTATTCAGCGATCTGGTTGACCAGTGCAACTTCAGAGTGCAATTTGTTGCGTATGACTTGATTTACCCCGTTCATGTCGGAGGAAATCAATTCTGTGATGGGGTTTTGGTTGTTTGTGGCAGACAAGGGGGAACCTGCTTAAAAATCCTGGATGGGCGAGATTATACGATGCAGTGCTGGTATTTGCTTGAATTGCACCAGTTCTCTTGCGCTTCATCCATTTCTCAGCAGCAAATTGCCCGTTTACCATGGCTTTGCTGAAAAAATATGCAAATAGTCTTTGACGCTTTTGGCAGGATTATGTACAATTTGGGGTTTTCCCGACTTCCCAGGTGTATTTTTGTCTGGCGGGGAGAAAATCCCTAATATTTATTTGATGAGGTTTCACATGTACGCGGTCATAAAAACCGGAGGCAAACAATACAAAGTTGTCGCTGGTGAAAAACTTAAAGTAGAACAGATACCTGCAGACATTGGCTCCGAAATCACCATTGATCAAGTGCTCGCTTTGGGCGCTGGTGAGACCATTAAGTTTGGTGCTCCATTGGTCGCAGGTGCTACGGTGCTGGCTAAGGTTATAGATCACGGTCGTCACGACAAAGTGCGCATTTTCAAAATGCGTCGTCGTAAGCACTATCAGAAACGTCAAGGCCATCGCCAAAACTACACTGAATTGCAAATCGTTTCTATCAACGGCTAATCTGTAGATCAGCAATCAATCTACCTGTATTTAAGGAGCTAATTAAAAATGGCACACAAAAAAGGCGGCGGCACCACGCGCAACGGTCGTGACTCAGAATCAAAACGCCTTGGCGTTAAAGTCTACGGCGGCCAAACTATCAATGCTGGCGGCATCATCATTCGTCAACGCGGTACTCGCGTACACGCTGGTGAAAACGTCGGTATGGGCAAAGATCACACTTTGTTCGCTCTGGTTAACGGCAAAGTACAATTCGCGATCAAAGGTGCAGCACGTCACCAGTTCGCTATTGTTGTTGCAGATACAGCAGCAGCGTAATGCTTTGAAGTAATTCAAAGCAGGGCGCAAGCCAGTATGATAAAAAGGCTCTGCCATCGGTAGGGCCTTTTTAGTTGGATCAGTCTCCGTTCCAGCTCATTGCGGCAATCCCTTACCGCAAGTTCACCTCTCCGTAAGAACCTGTTTGCGATCTGTAGCGAGCGAGCGTCAGCGGGAGTGAAGAGCAGCGCAAAAAGCGGAATGTACTCAAGTACATGAGCATTTTGAGCAGCACATGAGCCCCGATCACGCTCGCGCAGTAGGATCGAAAACAGATTCTAAGTACACCCTGCACAGGCAGTTTGATGTTAGTCCTTTTAATTTGAAGAAATCCTGTATAAATTTATTGTTCCATCAGGTTACAAAAATTTATACAAGCTTTTTTAGGTGGTAAAAATGAAATTTATTGATGAAGCCCGTATCGAAGTAATCGCCGGCGATGGTGGCAATGGTGTGGCATCCTTTTGCCGTGAAAAATTCCGCCCGTTTGGCGGTCCTGACGGTGGCGATGGCGGCCGTGGCGGCAGTATCTGGGCTGTAGCTGACCGCAATATCAACACCCTGGTTGATTATCGCTATTCCAAATTGCATAAAGCCAAAGACGGTGAAAATGGCCGTGGTGCAGATTGCTACGGCAAGGGCGCTGACGATATCCGTCTGCGCATGCCGGTTGGCACACAAATTTGCGACAGAAATACCGATGAAGTCATCGCCGATCTGACTGAACATGGCCAGGAAGTTGAATTGGTCAAAGGCGGCGAGGGCGGCTGGGGTAATATCCACTTCAAGACTTCGACCAACCGTGCGCCACGTCAGCGCTCTGATGGTAAAGAAGGCGAACGCCGCGAATTGCGTCTGGAGTTGAAAGTATTGGCTGACGTAGGCCTCTTGGGTTTGCCAAATGCCGGTAAATCGACTTTCATTACTGCCGTATCGAATGCGCGCCCAAAAATCGCTGATTATCCTTTCACGACTTTGCATCCTAACCTGGGTATGGTTCGTGTCAGTCATGAAAAAAGCTTCGTTATCGCCGACATTCCTGGCCTGATCGAAGGGGCGGCTGACGGCGCCGGTCTGGGCATACAGTTCTTGAAGCATTTGCAACGCACAGGCTTGCTCTTGCACATTGTTGATCTGGCACCGTTTGATGAAGCCGTTGATCCTGTCAAAGAAGCCAAGGCCTTGATCAAGGAATTGCGCAAATACGATGAGAGCCTGTATGAGAAGCCACGCTGGCTGGTGCTCAACAAGCTCGACGTGCTGACAGAAGATGAGCGCAAGAAAAAGGTCAAAGACTTTATCAAGCGCTTCGCCTGGAAAGGCCCGGTGTTTGAAATCTCTGCCTTGAACCGTGAAGGCTGTGAAGAGCTGGTGACTGAGATCTATAAATATCTGGAAGAAAAGCGTACGCATGAGCAGCGTTCGCAAGAAACCACGATGAAAGAAGAAGCGCAGGGTATTTTGTCTATTGATCCAGATGATCCGCGTTTTAAAGTAATCGAAGACTAAAAGAAAACCTGGTGAAAGCCAGGTTTTTTTATGTCTGCCATCTATTGCTCGTCCTGCTCATCAAACACCTCCTGCCCACCAAAAATGAAAAATCAATGAGTGTTTTGATATTGAAATAATTTCTTTTTAATAATAAAAATCTCATAAAAAGTAGAATATTCCTTTTAAATGTGAATTAAATTTAGATTGCAACGATAGTATCCATATAAAGTATAATTTTGATTTGTTTGCCGCTTTGATGTGGCAACGTCGCCAAATCACATCCGTATTCATTTATGCAATCTGTCATTCAGCAAGCAAAACGTTTGATTATCAAAGTAGGCTCATCCCTGGTCACTAATGATGGCAAGGGGCTGGACCAGCAAGCTATCGCCAAATGGGCGGCGCAAATTGCTGGTTTGCGTGCCATGGGCAAGGAGGTGGTACTGGTCAGCTCTGGTGCCATCGCCGAAGGGCGGCAACGCCTGGGTTTTGAAAAGCGACCGACGGCCATCCATGAGTTACAGGCCTGTGCAGCCGTTGGGCAAATGGGCCTGGCACAAATTTATGAAAGCAGTTTCCGTGAACATCAGATAGGTACGGCGCAGATTTTATTGACGCATGCTGACCTGGCTGACCGTGAGCGTTATCTGAATGCACGTTCCACCTTGTTTACCTTGCTGCGCTTTGGCATCGTTCCCATCATCAATGAAAACGATACAGTGGTCACTGACGAAATCAAGTTCGGTGATAACGATACCTTGGGGGCACTGGTCGCCAATTTGATTGAAGGTGATGCCCTGATCATTCTGACTGACCAAAAAGGTTTGTACACGGCTGACCCGCGTAAAAATCCAGATGCCCAGTTTGTCCACGAAGCCCGGGCCGGCGACCCGTCGCTGGAAGCCATGGCGGGCGGTGCCGGTTCCAGTCTGGGCAGTGGCGGCATGCTGACCAAGATTTTGGCGGCCAAGCGTGGTGCCAGTTCAGGTACGCATACCGTCATCGCCTGGGGGCGTGAAGAGAATGTCTTGCTGCGTCTGGCGCAAGGTGAGGCCATAGGCACGCAGTTGATTTCACAAATGGCACCAGTGGCAGCGCGTAAACAATGGATGATGGATCATCTGCAGACCTTAGGTCAGGTCGTGCTGGATGCTGGCGCAGTACAAAAGTTAACGCAGGAAGGCAAATCCTTGCTACCTATAGGTGTACTCGATGTACGTGGAGAATTCAGTCGTGGCGCGGTGGTGACTTGCTGTGATGAGTCGGGAACACCAGTGGCCAGAGGGCTCAGCAATTATTCAAGCGCAGATGCACGCCGCATCAAGCGCCATGCTTCGGCTGAGATCGAGGCCATACTTGGCTTTGTTGAAGAGCCGGAGTTAATACACCGCGACAATCTGGTTTTGTTGTGAATTAAATATAAAAATGGGCACTTGAATTTGAAAAGTTCAGTGCCCATTTCTTTTTTACATATTGTATGGCTATTTTAGTAATACGACATCTTTTTGCCACGCAGCTTGTCCAGTAATACACTGGCTTTGCCTGCGACAGTTTTACCTTCACAAAAATACTCGGAGTACAAGGTCGCATGCTGTTTGTTGACACCGGTGTTTGTGATGGCATCCCACTGATTGCGGCGCGAGCGTGACCAGGTGCCATCAGGGCGCCCAAAGGCATACAGCTTGACTTCATATGACTGGCAACGCAAGCCTTCAAAGCTGATGTTCCTGGCACCACCAGAGCTGGTGGCAACCATGGTATAACGGATAGTGCCATCAGCTGCCACGATGAGCGACTTGGTATCTATTGCAAATGTCTGGCTGGGGCTCTTGTAAAAATTCAAGAGATTTTCAGGCTTGGGCGCCTCTGGTAATTGCAGCGCGACTTCATGCCATTCCTTGTCATCTTCTTCCTCGTCCGCTGCAAAAGCCAGGCTGACAGGTAGCAGTGCCATGCCTATGATGACGAGATGGGAAAGATAGCGTAGTTTTTTATTTAACATAAATTATTTGGATTCTTCCGGCTCGGTTTTCTTGCAATCCTGATTTTTTTGCGTCTGTTGCTGATTACGTAAATAGCGATTGCGGTTGGAATTGGGATGCTCGGTGCGGTGCACATAACGCGACAATTCCTGCAAGGCCAATTGATAAACACCGCGCTTGAATTCAATCACGACGTCCAGCGGTACCCAATAGTCATGCCAGCGCCAGGCATCAAATTCAGGATGTGTGCTGGCCCGCAGATTGACATCGCAATCGCGACCTATCATGCGCAACAGGAACCAGATCTGTTTTTGCCCGCGATAATGCCCGCGGATTTCACGCTTGATAAAATGATCCGGCACTTCATAGCGAAGCCAGTCACGGGTACGGCCTATGACTTTGACATGCTCAGGCAGTAAGCCGGTTTCTTCTTCGAGTTCGCGGAACATGGCCTGCTCCGGTGACTCACCATATTTAATGCCACCCTGAGGGAATTGCCAGGAGTGCTCGCGCACACGCTTTCCCCACCAGACTTCATTGTTGGCGTTTAGCAAAATTATGCCAACGTTAGGGCGGAAGCCTTCACGATCCAGCATGTTCAACCTCAAAACTTTCTGTGGCTAAACGGCTTGCTCCTGCAATAGATAGCGTAGAGAGCGTTTGTTTCGTCGAAAAACACCGCATTTTTCAGCGGACAGCCCCCAAGGAGGCGAACAAATCGCAGTTTCCTTCATCAAATGTGCAAAGAGTGGGCGCATTAGCCAGCTAATCCTTTAAAATTGAGTTGATTATAACCCTCCATTTAAAAAGAATCACTGTCATGCGTGCTACACGATTTTTTATTTCCACACTGAAAGAAGCTCCTGCCGATGCCGAGATCGTCAGCCATAAACTGATGATGCGGGCGGGCATGATTAAACGCCTCGGTTCCGGCATCTATAACTACATGCCCATGGGCTTGCGCATCATACGCAAAGTAGAGAATATTGTTCGTGAAGAAATGAATCGCGCCGGTGCGATCGAGATGCTGATGCCAGTAGTGCAACCCGCCGAACTTTGGCAAGAAACTGGCCGCTGGGACAAGATGGGGCCAGAACTCATGCGTGTTAAAGACCGCCATGGCCGTGATTACATCATCCAGCCTACGTCTGAAGAAGCGATCACGGATGTCATACGCACAGAAATCCGCTCTTACCGCCAACTGCCTGTGAATTTTTATCACATCCAGACCAAGTTCCGTGACGAGCGCCGCCCACGTTTTGGCCTTATGCGTGGTCGTGAATTCACCATGAAAGATGCCTATTCCTTTGACCGCGATGTTGAAGGCATGCAAAAGTCTTATGAAATCATGTATGACGCCTATACGCGTATCTTCCAGCGCTTTGGTCTGGAATTCCGTGCGGTAGCTGCCGACAATGGTGCGATTGGTGGTTCTGGCTCCCACGAATTCCACGTCATTGCCGATACAGGTGAAGACGCGCTGGTGTATTGCCCGACTTCCGACTACGCTGCCAATATGGAAGCGGCAGAAGCCTTGCCTACGCAAACCAGCCGTCCAGCCGCTGCCGCTGCGCTGACCAAGACTGCTACTCCGGGTAAAGCCAAATGTGAAGATGTCGCACAATTGCTTAATATTCCGCTGGAAACCACGGTCAAGTCCATCGTGCTGGCTGTCGATGCTGAAAAAGACAGTGGCAAGGCTGCACAAATCTGGCTGCTGCTCTTGCGTGGCGACCATGAGCTCAATGAAATCAAAGCTGCAAAAATTGCGGGCATGGCCAATTACCGCTTTGCCACCGAGTTAGAAATCGTCGAGCATTTTGGCACCAAGCCAGGTTACCTTGGCCCTATCGGTACACAAAAACCAGTCAATATCGTGGCTGACAGAACCGTCGCCAACATGGCTGACTTTGTCTGTGGTGCCAATGAAGCTGATTTCCACTTCACCGGCGCTAACTGGGGGCGTGATTTGCCCGAGCCTGTCGTTGCTGATTTGCGTAATGTCGTCGCTGGTGATCCATCACCAGATGGCAAAGGCGTACTGGCGATACAGCGCGGTATCGAAGTTGGCCATGTATTCCAGCTCGGCACCCGCTATTCAGCCGATATGAAAGCCACTTTCCTTGATGAAAACGGCAAGCCGCAATTACTGCAAATGGGTTGTTATGGCATCGGTGTCACCCGCATCCTTGGTGCGGCCATAGAACAGAATTTCGATGACAAGGGCATCATCTGGCCAACCGCAATTGCCCCGTTTGAAGTCGTCATCTGCCCTATGGGCATGGATCGCAGCGAAGCCGTCAAAACGGAAGCAGAGGCGCTGTATCACTCCTTGCTGGCGGCTGGTGTTGATGTGATACTGGATGATCGTGGCGAACGCCCTGGTGCCATGTTTGCTGACTGGGAATTGATAGGCGTGCCACACCGTATCGTCATCGGTGATCGTGGCCTCAAGGAAGGCAAGCTGGAATATCTGGGCCGTCGTGATACCGAAGCCAGCAATGTGCCAGTGGCCGAAATGCTGTCCTTCATCCAGGCCAAAATGGCAGCTAAATAAGTAGCAGGATGAAGTATTTTTTCTTGCGCTTTTGCGTCTGGTGCAAAGGAAGACTGAGCGGTAGTGGCAAGTTTGATCTGCAAATCATACTTGCCATGTTTGGGAGGGGGAAGAAATTCCTCCTTCATCTGGCAATCTGCCTGTTGGCTGTTTCTGCTTTGCCGGCGCAAGCTGGTAATCAAAAAGAAGAAGCCATGGCAGATTCTGTGCGCCTGGCATTGGCCAAAGCCATTTCTGACTCTACACCACCCAAACCTACATTTGCCAATATCGAAGAACGTATCAAATACCTGACCTGGCAAGGGGAAATGGCTACCCGCCTGAAACGCCGCATCCCCGATTTGCAGACCCGTAAGGAATTGCTGAATGCGATCTGGTATGAATCCAAGCGCGCCGGCCTGGATGTTGCCATGGTCATGGGCTTGATACAGGTGGAATCTGCCTTCCGCAAGTATGCGACCTCGGTCGTTGGTGCGCGCGGTTTTATGCAAGTCATGCCTTTCTGGTCACGCGTCATCGGTGATGGAGATGCCCAAAAGCTGTTCCAGATGCAAACCAATCTGCGTTATGGCTGCTCCATTTTGCGCCTGTACATCGATATGGAAAAGGGCGACCTTTACCTCGCGCTGGGCCGTTACAACGGTAGCCGTGGACGCCCTGAATATCCCAAGGCAGTACTGGCCAACTGGAAGAATTGGGAATTGAATAGTTAAAGTATGGAGAGAATGGGGCTGATGCCCCATTTTTTTGTGGTGGTAGCAAACCATGCTACTTCAGGTCTTGTGACACTATGCTTTCAAAAAATAGCGGGCCAAGCAGGATCAGGCATTCCATCATATCCGGATGCTGTGGTCGCGCACTGGGCCGCTATTATTCTTGCCGTTATCGTTTACTTTCAGGAAAAGTCCAGTTCCCATGCAGGCACTCTATTATCGCGCAGAGTTTGGCAACACAGATTGGTTAAGCTTGCTGCGTGCACGCTGGCAGATGCTGCTGACGGTAGCTTTGGCACATCTCTTGTTTATCTTGCTGTGGCCCAGTATCAGCATGCATAAAAGCGAGCATGTGACACCGCTGGCAATGCTGGTGCAAATGCTGGAAGCACCTGCACCGCCGCAAAAAACCGTACCTGCGGAAAAAACGCCAGCGCCTGACAAACCAGCTACCGTGCTGGACAAGCGCATAGCCCCTGTCGTCAACACAAAGACAGCGCCGCAGATTGTTCCACCTGCGGCAGATACAGTCAGTGAGCCAGCAGTACCAAGCATACCGTCTGCACGCGAGCAAGCCGGCGAGGTGCAGCACGAGGTAAAGCGCGACATCAGCAAGCTCGTCAAAGACGTGGAGCGTGAAATGCCGAATCGCATATTGACGGATATCAAGCCAGAAAAATCATCCATGCTCGCCTTTGAGAAAAATGTCGCTGCAGCAGCACGTCCACGCGGCACTACCATGCAGAATTTTGTCTTGCCAGATGGCACAGCCATAACCAAGGTGACCACATCCTTAGGCTCCTATTGTGTGATAGGTGCCAAGCCAGGGTGGGACATGACCAAGGCACCAGGCATACGTACTGTCAGTTGTGGCAGTTACTGAGTGCAGACCACTCAGCCTGCAAAGTAAGTCTTGAAAGCTGCTCATTCAGGTAAGCCACATTGCAGCTTTTCAGCAATCGCTATAAAAAATATGCTTTTTGTTTCAAGATACAATGCTGGGAGGAGATGCCCGGCTTTGGCAATACTATCGTTCCCGGGTGAATAGTTCAGATGTAGCAGGGATATCAATGCTGGCACTTTATAATCACAATCACAATCACAATCACAATCACAATCACAATCACAATCACAATGACATGCAGCGGGCAAAATGGCAGATATTGTTTGCCGTCTGCTTATTCCATGCCTGCCTGTAAATGCTGTGGCCGCAGATCAAGCCCTTGAACGAAGACAATAAACTGTTGACTGGTAGTTTGATTTTCATGAACCCACCTGACCAGATAAAACCTGCACTACCTCCACCACCAGTACCCACTGTCACACTCACCAGACCCACCAGACCCACCAAATCCCCTGTCCCTCCATCATCGCCAGCAACTATCAGCAAGCCCGATACAGCACCTGTTGTTGAAAGGCATCCTGTCCCGGCAGTCACAGCGGTAGAGCCCAGGGAAGATGTGTCGCAGCAGGCCGGCAAGCCGATTAATCGTGATGTGGGAGCCGCATACAAGAGCCTTGGCAAGGACTTTGAGTACCGCGATCGCGTCAGTGCCAAAGCGCCCGCTGCTCCCATGAGCAAGTTTGGAGCGGCGGTCATGTCATCCTCGACGGTCATGCGGGAAAGCTATAAGCATGAAGTGCATATTCTGGGGGATGGACGCCCGGTATCTAAAGTCATCACACCTTATGGCACTTACTGCATCTTGCACCGCAAGCCAGGAGAGATCATCGGTAATGAGCTGGCAACAGTGCCGGTTACTTGCGATAATTTGTAGTGCTCATATTGATAGCGATTATTCGTAGTGATTATTCGTTAAGCAAAAACAAAAATGCCCGCGCGATGCGGGCATTTTTGTTTGGGATGGGACTAACTGCTTCCCTTTAAGTTTCCCAAAGCAACTACGGAAATCTATTCCTAAAAATCAGGACAGATGGCCGGAAATGAGTTTAGTCATTTCAAACATGGACACTTGTTTCTTGCCACCGAAGACGGCTTTCAACTTGTCATCCGCGTTGATGTTGCGTTTGTTTTCTTCATCTTGCAGTTTGTGTTTCTTGATGTATTCCCATACTTTTTTAGTGACTTCAGTACGTGGAATAGCTGCTGTACCGATGACCGCTGCCAGAACTGGAGAGATAGTCATAGGTTTCATGAATGCTGCATTTGGCTTGCGTGCTGCTGCTGGTTTAGCTGCTGCGGCTTTTTTAGGAGCTGCTGCTTTTGCTGCCGGTTTAGCGGCTGCTGCTTTTGGAGCTGCTGCTTTCGCTGCCGGTTTGGCCGCTGGTTTAGCTGCTGGTTTTGCTGCTGGTTTCTTTGGTGCTGTAGCCATAAATAGCCTCCTTCACAAATTTCGTGGACGGAGCTTTGATCGTTTTGAAAAGCTCCTGCATTGCGTCACTTCACGCATCGCTAATAGTGGTGCGGTTTTTACAGGGATGCAAGTGTTTTTTGCGAGATTTTAGTGAAAAAGTGCAGGAATTTGCCTGTCGTTGGATTTAAGCCTAAAAAAATACCGGATTAGCGCCATTTTGGCTGCTATCCGGCTTTTTTTCATAGGGAGAAACGCGCAGGCAATGATGGCTGAAAATCAGCCAGATTGAGCGAAACTCAGCGCTTGCCTGGCATCATTCCCTTCATGCTGCGCAGCATCTTCATCATGCCGCCGCCGCGTAATTTCTTCATCATCGATTGCATCTGCTCGAACTGGGCCAGCATGCGATTGACTTCTTGTATTTGTACGCCAGCACCAGCGGCGATGCGGCGTTTGCGCGAAGCCTTGATCAATTCTGGCTTGGTTCTTTCCAGTGGCGTCATGGAATTGATCATGCCTTCCATCCGGCGGACTTGCTTTTCAGCCTGGTCCATGTTGGCGCCGCTGGCTGCTTGCTGCATTTGTGCTGGCAATTTATCCATCAGGCTGGACAGTCCACCCATGTTCTTCATCTGCGAAATTTGCATCTTGAAGTCATTCATGTCGAATTTGCCGCCATCCTTGATTTTGTGCGCCAGATCCTGGGCCGCGGCGACGTCCATGCCTTTTTGCGCCGATTCGACCAGGGCCAGGATATCACCCATGCCCAGAATACGATTGGCCATGCGGGTGGCATCGAAAGATTCCAGGCCATCAAGTTTTTCTGCCACGCCAACAAACTTGATCGGTTTGCCAGTCACATGACGTACTGACAGGGCAGCACCGCCACGCGCATCACCATCAAGCTTGGTCAGTACCACGCCAGTCAAAGGCAGGGCATCATTAAAAGCTTTGGCGGTATTGACCGCATCCTGCCCCAGCATGGCATCGACCACGAACAGGGTTTCTATAGGCTTGATGGCAGCGTGGACAGCTGCAATTTCTTGCATCATCGCTTCATCTATACCCAGGCGACCGGCAGTATCAACGATCAGCACATCGTGATAATGTTTTTTGGCGTAATCCAGCGCTGCCAGGGCAATATCCACCGGCTTTTCGGTCGGTGAAGAGAGAAAGAAATCAGCGCCTACCTGTTGCGTCACTGTCTGCAACTGGCCTATCGCGGCCGGACGATAGACGTCGGTAGAAACGGTTAAAACCTTTTTCTTTTTTTGCTCTTTCAGATATTTTGCCAGCTTACCTACCGTCGTAGTTTTACCTGCACCCTGCAAACCTGCCATCAAAATAATGGCTGGCGGCTGGCAGTTAAAACTCAGTTGTGAAGCATCTTCACCAAGGTCGGCACCCATCAGGGCGGCCAGTTCTTTTTGTACCACGCCCACCAGGGCCTGGCCTGGTGTCAGGGAAGAAATAACTTCTTCACCCATGGCTTTTTCTTTGACGCGGGCGATCAGTTCGCGTACTGCGGGCAGGGCAACGTCGGCCTCCAGCAAGGCCATGCGCACTTCACGCAACATTTCTGCAGTATTGGATTCCGTCAGGCGGGCTTCGCCGCGCATGGTCTTGACGACTTTGGCTAGGCGCTGGGTAAGGTTATCGAGCATGTTTGCTTAGGAAATCTTAAGAAAAAATCAATAGGGCGGTGCTCATGGCTGACTGTAATACGCTGCAGTAGCAGCTCAGTAACAACTCAGTAGCAACAAAAGCAGGCATTTTACCTGAAGCTGCATGCAGGCTCAGGCATTTCGCAGATTGAGCACCATAGATACGTTCATATTTCTGGGAAACCAGAATTATTTTTAATATCCGTGCGGATTTTCAGACATGTGAGGGATATTACGGATATATTTTGCTTAAAAAATCAGCTAAAACCAGTGTATCAGCCTTCATTCATGCGTGGTATGAAGTCTGCTAATAAGAGTGCTATCCCAGAGCTTGTTACAAAGTTAAGATGACATGGTCATCCGCCATGTCGGCTTTATTTTGTCACGGATTCTCAAAATAGACGCTCAATAATCTGGAGACAATCATGAGTCGACTTCAACGTGCCTGGCGCTTGCCACGCATACTCAGCCTGTGCACCCTGCTTACTTTGTCTGGCCATAGCCAGGCAGAAGAGGGTGTCACTGACAATAGTATATTAATAGGGCAAACCGTAGGCCTGACCGGGCAGATTGCTGGCCCCGTCAAGGAAATGAATGCCGGAGCGGCAGCTTATTTCAACCAGATCAATAAAAGTGGTGGTATCAATGGCCGCAAGATAGAGCTGCGCATCCTTGATGATAAATTTGATCCTGCTACAGCCGCCAGCAATGCCGAAGCACTAATCAAGAAAGAGCATGTCTTTGCCTTGTTTCAGTGTCGTGGCACGCCACATACCCAGGCCATTTTGCCCATACTGTTGGCAAACAAAGTGCCGCTGGTTGCACCTAGCACTGGTGCTGCGGTATTTCATAGTCCGGTCAATCGCTACATATTTAATGTCAGGGCCAAGTACCAGGATGAAGTCAAAAAAGCTGTCGAGCAGTTTTCCACGATAGGCTTGAAAGATATTGCCCTGGTCCACGTCGATGATACCTTTGGTGGCGATGGCCTGGATGGTTTCAACACAGCGATGGGTCATTTCAAATTGAAGCCATCCCTGATCAGTAAATACGACAGGGCAAAACCGGACATTCCCAAGACAGTTGATGAACTCATCAAATCCCCGGCCAAGGCCTTGATCATCATAGGCTCAGCCACCACGGTCGTGGACATTATTCGCGGTTTGCGTGCCAAAGGCAGTACTATACAAATCATGACGCTGTCGAATAATTCCTCGCAATCCTTTATCGATTCCCTGGGGCCGGTCGCGACAGGCATCATGGTGTCGCAGATCATGCCTGCACCGCACCTGGTGTCAAGCACGCTGGGACAGGAATTCAAAACCATGGCCAAGGAAAATGGTGTGCCTACATCTTATGCGGCAATGGAAGGCTTTGTTTCCGCTAAATTGCTGGTCGAAGGTTTGAAGCGTGCAGGTAAGGGGCTGACACGGGATGGCTTGATACGCGCACTGGAATCCATGCACAAGCTTGACCTGGGCGGCATCACAGTAACCTATAGCGAGCGCGATCATAGTGGTAGCGAATTTGTCGATTTGACGATGATAGGGCGTGACGGTAAATTCATACGCTAGTCCTGACAACCGCAAACAATCCGTGCGAAAAAACGGAAAAATTGCTTGATCAAAATCCGGGTTTTCGCAATCAGTTTGAGTCAAGTCAGATAGAAACTTGAATGAAATCAATTGTTTACTAAAATTCTCATGCTGGCACAATATCTGCTAATCAGTACGCGTAGGGAAAAAACAAATCAAAAACCAGGAGACTAAGATGTTCAAAAAGATTTTGCTTGCCACTGTGATCAGCTCAGGATTGTTTGCCAGCGTGGCCCAGGCACAAGAAGTCGTTCGTCTGGGAAATCTGAAATTCGCCCATTACGGCGCGGTATCCTATATCAAGGAAATCGCCCCCAAGTGTGGCATCAAGGTAGAAGAGCGGGTATTCGCCAAAGGTCTCGATGCCATGCAAGCCGTCATCGCTGGTGAGCTTGATGTCGGTGCAGTCTCTTCAGAAGCAGTGATTTCTGCCCGTGCCAGTGGTACACCTATCTATCTGGTGGCAGGTTTTGCTAAGGGTGGTGCCCGTCTGGTGGGACGTGCAGACCTGGGCATGAAGAGCGTTAAGGATTTGAAAGGCAAGAAAGTTGGCGTCACCCGTGGCGGTATCCAGGATATCTTGCTGGCAGCCGAGCTGTCACAACACGGTCTGACATATTCAGACCAGCCTGGCAAGGATGTGCAAATCATTTATCTTGGTTTTCCTGACCTGAACCAGGCTTTATTGGGTAAAAATATCGACGCCATCATGCAGTCCGAGCCTTATTCTTCCCAGGCTATCAGCAAGGGCTTTGGTAATGAAATTATCAAGCCTTATGACACACCAATAGGCGAACCGGTGCGTACCATGGTCATGACTGAGAAGTTCTACAAAGAACGTCGTCCGGTAGCGGAGAAATTCATGCGCTGCTTTGTCGAAGCCACCAAGACCTTTATCGACAATAAGGAGCTGGCTGAAAAATATGTGCGCGAAAACATGTTCAAAGGCCAGGTCAGTCATGAAGATTTCGTTAATGCCATAGAGAATTCACCTTATTCATATGATGTGACAGCAGAGCATATCCAGATCACCACTGATCTGATGCAAAAATATGGTGTAGGCAAAATGGCCAAGCCGCCGGTCGCCAAGGATTGGGTAAAAACCGATCTGTTGGAACAAGCCAAGAAGAGTCTCAACATAAAATAAGCATCAAATAAGTCTTTAGCTTGAGCAAAGGGTGAGCCTGCTTTTTTGAGCAAAATATGCTTACCCGGCTCTTCAATTCTTGAAGGAAAAATCATGAAATTTAAATGGCGTGAAATGGGCGCGGGGCTGATCGTGCCCGTTATTCTGATTGCAATCTGGCATGTGGTCACCACCATGGGTTGGGTCAATCCGCAGGTCTTGCCTACACCGCTGGCAGTCGTAAAAAAATGGATAGAGTATGCATCCCCTAATGAAGCCAGGGATGCAGCCACTACCAGCTGGTTAGCCTGGGCCTTTTCTGGCGAGTTAATCCGTGACACCGTGGGTAGCATGTACCGTGTGCTGGTCGGTTTTGTGGTCGGTGCGGGTCTGGCTTTACCTCTCGGTTTGGCGATGGGTTCCAGTCAAAGAATGTATGCCTGGATGAATCCGCTGATCCAGGTATTGCGCCCTATACCACCGATTGCCTACATTCCCCTATCCATACTCTGGTTTGGTTTGGGTAATCCACCAGCCATTTTCCTGATCGCTATAGGCGCCTTTTTCCCGGTACTGATGAATACCATCGCCGGTGTTCGCCATGTTGATGGTATTTATATCAGGGCCGCCCGCAATCTGGGTGCCAGTCAGACCACCATGTTTGTGCGCGTCATGTTGCCGGCGGCTGTGCCTTATATTTTATCTGGGGTACGCATTGGTATAGGTACGGCTTTCATCGTGGTGATCGTTTCAGAAATGATCGCTGTCAATAACGGCCTGGGCTTCCGTATTCTGGAAGCACGTGAGTATTTTTGGTCTGACAAAATTATTGCAGGCATGATGAGCATAGGTATGCTCGGCCTGGCGATAGATCTGGCAATGAACAAACTGAATAATTATTTACTGCGCTGGCACCGTGGATTGGAGAACTGAAATGAATAATAGTCATATCAAAATTCAAGGCGTGAATAAAATCTTCAAGACCGCCGACAAAGAAGTTGTGGCCTTGCGCGATATCAATCTGGAGATACCAGAAGGCCAGTTTGTTTGCCTGCTCGGCCCTTCGGGCTGTGGTAAATCGACCTTGCTGAATGCTGTCGCCGGTTTTTCTTTACCAACTTCCGGTAGTATCGTCGCGAATGGGCAGAAGGTTAGCGCCCCCGGCCCAGACCGCGGCATGGTGTTCCAGGAGTACGCACTTTTCCCCTGGATGACAGTCGAGCAGAATATTGCCTTTGGTCTGGAAATCAAGGGTATGGCCAAAGCAGAAATACAACAAAGGGTTGCCAGCTTGTTGGGCATGCTGGGTTTAAGTGATTTCAAGGCACGCTTTCCCAAGGATTTGTCAGGCGGCATGCGTCAACGGGTTGCAATTGCCCGTGTATTGGCGCTGGATTCGCCTATCATGTTAATGGATGAACCCTTTGGCGCACTGGATGCTTTGACGCGCCGCAATCTGCAGGATGAGTTGCTGCGCATCTGGGCAGAGCTGAAGAAAACCATCATCTTTGTGACACATAGTATAGAAGAGGCAATTTATCTGGCCGACCGTATCATCGTCATGACTTACCGGCCAGGTACGGTGAAAAAAGATTTGCTGGTTGAATTGCCACGCTTGCGTGATCCTTCTGATCCTGGCTTCAATACCCTCAAGCGTGAACTTGGACAATTGGTCATGGAAGAACAACAAAGACACCACAACGATGAGTTGAAGATGGCCGCAGTAGATTAAAAAAAATGCTTTGTAGCCCGGACGTGCCCATAAAAACATAAGGAGAGACATCATGCTGAAATTCGTCAGAATTGTGGTATCGGGATTGGTATTCTTGTTAGGGGCGTCCAGTCAGGCGCAAACTGCCAGCCATGGCACGGCCCCGGAAGCCGTTGCCATGGTGCAAAAAGTGATCGCTAGTATCAAGGCGGCAGGCAAAGAAAAAACTTATGCTGAAATCAATAATTTGCAAGGGCCTTTCCGTGACCGCGACCTGTATATCACCATCAATGACATGAATGGCAAGAACCTCGCTCATGGTGCAAATGTCAAAATGCAGGGCAAGGACTTACTGGATTTGAAAGATGCTGACGGCAAGTTGTTTGTGCGTGAACGTTTGGAACTCGCCAAAACCAAGGGCAAAGGCTGGCAGGATTATAAATTCGTTAATCCTGTCTCTAAACAGATAGAACAAAAATCCATGTATTTTGAAAAGTATGAAGATATTATTATCAACTGCGGTATTTATAAATAAACGCTTGTGAGCTTGCCGCAGACTGACTATCCCCGCAAGCGACGCCTGTTTTTGGTGGGCATTGCGGTGGTGAGCATCGTGTTGGTGATAGCAGCTTACTTTGCCGCCGCTGCAATTGCCAGAGAAAATAACCGCCAGGCAGGTGAGCGTCAGTTACAAATCATCGCTCTTGATATAGAGTCTGTACTCGAGCGTTATGAAACCCTGCCTTTCGCCATTTCTTATTTACCACTGACTGCTGAAGTGCTGGCACACGGGCAGGACGGCAATCAAACCCAGGCCCTGAACCTGAGCTTGCAAGAATTGGCTGAACAAGCCAAGGTTGCGGCTATTTATCTCATGGACATGCAGGGCAATACGATTGCTGCCAGTAACTGGAATACCGCGCAAAGTTATCTGGGCCAGAATTTCGCCTTTCGCCCCTATTTTTCTGAGGCATTGAAGCAAGCCAGGCCTGGCCATTTTTATGCGATAGGCAATACCACCAGCATTCCGGGTTATTTTATTTCCCAACCGGTCTACCCACCAGGCAGCAAGCGTGGCACGCTGGCACCCATAGGCGTGATCGCGGTCAAGATCAGCCTGGATGAATTTGAGCAAGCCTGGCGCAGCAGTGAAGAACCAATCGCACTCAGTGACAAACACGGGGTGGTATTTTTAAGTAACCGTCCCCTCTGGAAATATCATAGCCTGCAAACACTGTCTTCAGGCGTGCAGCAAAACCTGACTGCGACTTTACAATATGGCGGCAAAAGCATCGCTGCGATTGCACAATTGCCGGAGAAAGAAAAGCAGGGTTATGAAGAGTATTTGCAGAGACCCATAGGCCGCCTGCAATGGCAATTGATGCTATTTCCCGATCAGGGTAAGGTGGTGCGCGCCGGTTTGCAAGCGGCCCTGGTGCTGGCCTTGATGTTGGGGATTGCGCTGGCTTTTGCCGCCGTCCTGGACCAGCGTCGCCGCAGGCTGGAAGAGGGGCGGCAGGCACAGCTGGCCTTGAAGCAGGCAGCCGATGAGCTGGAATTGCATATTGCAGAACGCACCCGGCAACTGACACTGGCGAACACAGAACTGGAAGCCAGGTATCTGACCTTGCAAGAGACCGAGACCTTGCTCAGATCAACCCAGAATGAAATGGTGCAGGCGGGCAAGCTGGCCATGCTGGGGCAAATGGCGACGGGTATCACCCATGAATTGAATCAACCGCTGACTGCCATACGTGCCTTTGCCGAAAATGCGATTACCTTCATGAATCGTGGCAAAGCCGAGCAGGCAATGGCCAATCTTGAACACATCAGCCATGCCAGCGCCCGTATGGGTAGTATCATCGCCCAGCTCAAAGGCTTCGCCAGGAAAAGCCCGAATGCAATTGCCGAGGTCGATGTGCAAATGGCAATTCGGTCTGCCGTCAGTTTGTTGCGCAGTGAAACCGACAGGCGTGGCGCGCGCTTGCAAGTCCATATTGATGAAGCAGCCAAAGTATTGGGTGATACTGTCAGGATAGAGCAGGTCTTGATCAACCTGATACGCAATGCCCTCGATGCCATCGAGAATAGCCCCAGCAAGGAAGTCGATGTCAGGCTCAGTCATGTGCAAGGCATGGCCAGGATCAGCATTACAGATAGTGGCACCGGCATACCCGAGCATGTGGTCAGGCATTTGTTTGAACCCTTTTTTACCACCAAGGAAATTGGTCATGGCCTGGGCCTGGGATTGGCGATTTCTTCTTCCATCGTGCAAGCCATGAATGGCAGTTTGACTGCCAGTAACCGTGCGCAAGGTGGAGCAGAATTTACAGTCACTATTCCCCTGGCTGCCGAACAGGCAAGTTCGCTGCTACTGGCTACTACTATATAGTAAGGAAGTAAGGAAAGACGATGACGGACATGCTGGCATTATTAATAGAGGATGAACAGGCAGTACGCCTGGCAACTACCCAGACGCTGGAACTGGGTGGTTTCGAAGTGCTGGCTTGTGCGGGGGCTGAAACGGCAGAGGCGCATATCAAGGCTGACTATGTGGGCATTATCGTCACTGATGTACGCTTGCCCGGCAAGTCTGGCCTGGAAGTACTGGAAAAAGTGCGAGCCCTGGATGCAGAGCTGCCCGTCATTATCATCACTGGTCATGGCGATGTCAGCATGGCGGTGGAAGCCATGCGTAATGGCGCCTATGATTTTCTGGAAAAACCTTTCGCTGCTGAACGCCTGCTTGATGCCTGTTTGCGGGCGCAGGAAAAGCGTCGTCTGGTCATGGAAAACCGCAAGCTCAAATTATCCTGGCTGAATCATGCGGCAACGCCGGACTTGATAGGGCAAGGCCCACAGATAGAGAAAGTCAGAAAATTCATACAAGGCATAGGCCCTACCCAGGTCGATGTCCTGATCAATGGCGCGACTGGTTCAGGCAAGGAAGTGGTGGCGCGGCAATTGCATCTGGCCAGTGGACGCAAAGGAGAGTTCGTTGCCATCAATTGTGGTGCCTTGCCTGAGTCTGTTTTTGAGAGCGAGATTTTTGGTCATGAGGCAGGTGCCTTCACCAGTGCCCAGAAACGCCGCATAGGCAAACTCGAATACGCGCAAGGCGGCACCGTGTTTCTTGATGAAATTGAAAGTATGCCGCTGAACCTGCAAATCAAATTGCTCAGGGTTTTGCAAGAGCGCAGTCTGGAAAGACTGGGCGGTAATCAATTAATCGCTCTGGATTGCCGCATCATTGCCGCCACCAAGACAGACTTGTTGAAACTCAGTGCGCAAGGGCAATTCCGTGAAGACCTGTATTATCGTCTTAGTGTTATCACTATCCATTTACCCAGGTTGAATGAAAGGCGCGAAGATATTCCTCTGTTGTTGTCCTATTTTGTACAAAGAGCGGCTCTGCGCTATCAAAAAGCAGTGCCGCTGTGGTCGGCTGCCCAAATGCAGCAGTGGATGCAAGCTGACTGGCAGGGCAATGTACGCGAACTGCGCAACTTTGCCGACCAGCTGGTCCTGGGCGTAGCTGAGTTTGCTGCTTCCCCCTATCTATCAAGCGTTGAGGTGGAGCATGCCAGCGCCAGCAGCTTGCCCGAGAAGCTGGATGTGTATGAAGCCAGCCTGATACAGGCAGCCCTGGAAAAGACTAGCAATAATGTCGCTGCCGCTGCCGAGTTGCTTGGCATACCCAAGAAAACCCTGTACGACAAAATCAAGAAATATCAAAAATCTTTGTCTTTAATCAATCAAGTGACAGGATAGCTGGAGGCTGGAGCCAGGTTGCAGAATGGGCATAATCCAAATTTCATGCGACATGGTGTAAACTTGGTCCATGCAAATCTATCTATCCTTTCTTGCCGCTGCCTTATATATATCCAGCATCGTCTTGCCAGCAAGCAGGCTGAGCATGATCAATGTCGTCAGCGCCCTGGCCTGGCTGACGCATGGTGCTGCTCTGTGGCTGACAGTTTTTCCTGAGTATGCGATCCGGGTGGGGTTTGCTGTCATGTTGTCGGCTGCCTTATGGGTGTCCGTTTTTGTCTGCTGGCTGGAAAATCGTAATGCAGCTCTCGATGGCTTGCGTTTGCTACTCATGCCAAACGCCGCCTTGATGGCAGTATTGCCCGGCTTCTTTCCGGGGAGCCTGATTGCCCTGGCTGGTAAAACGGCGATGTTTCCCTGGCATGTGGTGATCGCCATGCTGGCCTATAGCACCCTGACCATTGCGGCTTTCCATGCCGTCGTCATGACGGTGCAGGACAAACATCTACATCAATTGCGTGCCTCGCAAAAAACACTATGGCTCAATACCTTGATAGACAGGCTGCCTGCATTGCTGACCATGGAGAAAATCCTGTTCCGCTTCGTGGCGTTAGGCTTTGTCTTGTTGACACTGACGGTCTTGTCGGGTGTGATATTTTCTGAGCAGGTACTGGGCGTTGCCTTCAAATGGGACCACAAGACTTTATTGTCCCTCTTGTCCTGGCTCTTGTTTGCCATCTTGCTAACAGGGCGTTACTGGCGTGGCTGGCGCGGCAAAACGGTCTTGAGCTTCACGCTCTCCGGTTTCATCACCTTGTTGCTGGCCTATGTTGGTAGCCGCTTCGTCCTGGAAGTCTTGTTACACAGGAGCCTGACATGAGGATATTGTTCTGGCTGGGCCTGGCTTTGTTGATTATTCTGGCCCTGAAGAAAAAAATCCAGCCTCCAGCAGCATCTTCAGGGCGTGCCGAGTCTGATGCGCCTCAGGGACCGCAATCAGGGGCAGCAGAATCCATGGTGTGTTGTGCACATTGCCAGATTTATTTGCCGGCATCGGAAGCTGTGCATCGTGGCGAGCAAGTGTATTGCAGTAAAGAACATGCTGAGCTTGCGTAAAGCTATGTGCCAAACAGGATACTGATGTCTGATCTTCACTCTGTAGTCAGCGAACCTTCGCACTCTTTCTGGCGTTCTTTGCAAACCCTGAATGCTTCACGCATCGTGGTTGCGGCCAGTTTGCTGATATTGCTCAGCCTGCGCACCGACAAGGATGTCTGGGCCACGGAGTATTTGTTCGGCCGTGACATAGGTTTGATCTATGTGTCGATCGCCATAGGATTTGTCCTGCTCAAGCAGTTTTATCCGCGCCGTTTCATGTGGCAACTGACGACGCAGATACTGCTGGATATCATTATCATTTCTGTCATCTATCTGGCCAGCGGTGGTTACAAGAGTGGTTTGGGTATTTTGTATTTGTTTCCACTGGCGGGGGCGGCGATACTGAGTCCACTGATCTGGTCCTTGTTTTTTTCCTCCCTTGTTGTCTTGTTCTTATTGGGCGAAAGTGTCTATCACTACCTGCAGTCGGACGGTGGCGCACCATTGTCGCAAGCAGGTTTGTTCGGTGCCGCCTATTTTGCCGTCGTGTCAGTGGTAAACCGTCTGGCCCATAATCTGATCAGCCAGGAACAACTGGCAGCGCAGCGCGGCAATGCCTTGATGATACAGCAGGCGATTAATCAGCTGGTCATCTCGGACATGGGGGATGGCATCCTGGTCCTGGATCAGAATGCCTGCATGTTTGAAATCAATCCGGCTGCAGTGCGCATGCTGGGTGGGCACCTCACCAAGGAAATGATAGGAGTGGAGTTGGCTGACATTAGTGCCTTGCGCCCTATCGTTGAAGCCTTGAGTGCCATGCAGGGGCGCCCCAGCTTGCCTGACAGGCGCAAGGAAGAAGAAATTTCCTTTGTCTCTATACGCTGCTATCTGGATGAAGTGCGCCCCGAGCTGGGTGAATTGGCTGCCGATACGGCGACCAGAGAACGTTTTGAACGTGAGCGTCCGCATTTCGTCACGCATCTGAAGCTGCGCTTTGTTGCCATCAAGGGTGTCAATGTGGGTGGCATCAAGGAGAGGGCTGGAGCCTATACTATCGTTTTCATGCAGGATGTATCGGATATAGAAAACCAGGCTCAACAACTGAAACTGGCTTCCATGGGGCGTTTGACTGCCAGTATCGCGCATGAAGTGCGCAATCCCCTGTCATCGATCTCTTATGCAGCTTCATTGTTGAATGAAGACCTGGGTAGTCTGGGGCCGGACAAGAAGCAGGCAACCCGCCTGCTCAAAATTGTTGACGACAATGTTGCACGCCTGAATCAACTGATAGAAGATATCCTGAAGCTTTCACGCAAGGCGCAGTCGGATGTGCAACCCTACCATGTCATGGATTTGCTGGTCGAAATGGTCAGGGATTTCGTCGAAACCAGGGCGCTGGCCACTGATTTGATCTTGGTGGTGACAGAACGCAACTTCATGGTGGACTTTGATCCCAGCCATTTGCGTGAGGTTGTGCTCAACCTTTTATCGAATGCCATACGCTATGCCAGCGGCCAGCCTGCAAGTATCAAGATATTTGCCCTGGTGAATCCTACTGGTCGCCAGGAGTTGCATATACAAGATGATGGACCAGCGATACCGTATGATGTGCGTTCTCATTTATTTGAGCCTTTTTATACAACATCTCGCATGGGAACCGGACTGGGCTTGTATATGGCAAGGGAACTATGTTTGAATAACCATGCCTTGCTCGATTATGAATATCGGGTCGAAGAAACAGAAACAGGTAAGGTAGAGCCCAGTGGGCGTTTTGTAATTAATTTCTCTGGATATAGTGCATGAGTATGAATGAAGTTGCTGCCTGTCCCCGTATCCTGGTAGTGGATGATGAAGCACATCTGCGCGAATTGCTGGAGATTACCCTCATCAAGATGGGCCTGGATGTCGATAGCGCCGAAACCCTGGCGCTGGCGCGTGCCCATCTTGCCAAGCAAAGCTATGCTCTGGTTTTGACGGACATGCGCTTGCCCGATGGTTCCGGCATGGAACTGGTGCAGGAAGTCAATGCCCATTTCAAGAATACGCCCATCGCAGTGATTACCGCTTTTGGCAGCGCTGACAATGCTGTGGTTGCCTTGAAGGCCGGTGCCTTTGACTATGTCTCCAAGCCTGTCGCACTCGATCAGTTGCGCAAGCTGGTCAGGTCCGCCTTGCAAACCAATGAAGTTCAGAAAGAACTAGAGGCTACACCTGAACAAGTGGCCATTCCTGCCAATTCCTTCATGATAGGCCAGTCGCAAGGCATGCAGGAAGTCAGGGCGCAGATCAGCCGGCTGGCGCGCAGCATGGCACCAGTCATCATTACTGGCGAATCCGGCAGTGGCAAGGAGTTGGCCGCCAGGGAAATACATACCAGTAGCGCCAGGTCCGGCAAGCCTTTTATCGCGGTCAACTGTGGCGCAATTCCTGAAACCCTGATGGAGGCTGAATTTTTCGGATATCGCAAAGGTGCATTTACAGGCGCCGCGGATGACAGGGAAGGTTTTTTTCAGGCGGCCAGTGGTGGCACCCTGATGCTCGATGAAGTTGCCGATCTGCCTTTGCCCATGCAAGTCAAGCTCCTGCGTGCCATACAGGAAAGACGGGTGCGCAAGGTGGGTGCCACGGTGGAAGAGGCGGTGGATGTGCGTATTATTAGTGCCACCCATCAAAACCTGGCAATTTGTGTGGAAGAAGGGCGCTTTCGTCAGGATTTGTATTACCGCCTGAATGTGATTGAATTGCACTTGCCACCTTTGCGCGAGCGCCTGGAAGATATCGTCGAACTATCCAGCAATATCCTGAGAAAACTCACTGGCAATGATATTGATATGTCAGTAGAGGCGGTTGATGCCTTGATCAGTTATGACTTCCCTGGCAATGTCAGGGAGCTGGAAAATATACTGGAGCGTGCCATCGCATTTGCCAACGATGGTTGTATAGAAGTGACTGACCTGGCCTTGCGCGGTACCAGAAAATTAATCGATGCTCCCCTGGCACAGCCCATCCCGACGGAAGTCGTCAGCCACTCTGCGCAGCCAGTGTCAGTGCCGGATCAGCCTGCGGTTGTCGAAGTTGATTTGTTTGCCGCGCCTGGTTTGCCCTGCTCATTACCTGACTACCTGGAAAATGTGGAACGTGAAATGATCAAGCGCGCCTTGCATCAGACCCGTAACAACCGCACCCAGGCGGCGGAATTGCTGGGTGTGAGTTTCCGGCAATTGCGTTACCAGATACAAAAATTGAAAATTCAGGAATAAATCATTTGCCTGAATTGCCCGACACCAAGCCGGGTCGGGCATGCTTGCTGTCTGATATGCATCAGGCAGCAAGCCCTTGTTGTTTCCCCGAGGTAGCCCCAGTGTTTGACGACATATCTGGACACCAGCCTTCTCCATGCTTATCCCTTGTGCGCACGTTAGTGCCCACTCGCGTTTGCGCTAGTGCTGTTCTGGGCTTTGCGAAAGTCAACACCTATTCAAGCTTTTTTCGAAAAAAATAATTCAATTATTTAAATAAAAAGCGGTTGCACATGACCAGATGCGGCACTAGAATTAGGGCAAATAAAAATTAGCGCACTATATGTAGTGGTTTTTCAGATTTGTTTGTTTTCTTGCCTTGCTTCAATTTCCCTTCTTGTTTTGCAATTGTCTGGCGAATGATGTGAACAAAATAAATCGGATATGACAATTTTTTGTCCCATCCGGCTATCAACAGTATTGCGCGTTTCCCGTTTAACCCCCTGACCTGCCAGGTCCTGTATTCATGAACCTGACTGGCAAAAAATAACACTGCATCCGGAGGATCAATGCACTCTTCTAATGAAATATCCACTTTGTCCAAGCCAGAACTGGGATCAGTTTTGAATGTGGCAGCCACACCGGCTACCACCAGCCTGAACAGCTATAGCGAATATCGTATCATTCGCCGCAATGGTTCCGTGGTTGGTTTTGAGCCTTCCAAAATCGCCATTGCCATGACCAAGGCTTTTCTGGCGGTCAACGGTGGACATGGTGCAGAGTCCGCCAGGGTCCGTGAACTGGTTGAGCAACTGACAGCCAGCGTGGTCGCCGCCCTGTTGCGCCGCCAGCCTGCCGGTGGCACTTTCCATATAGAAGATGTGCAAGACCAGGTAGAGCTGGCGCTGATGCGCTCAGGCGAACATGATGTCGCCCGTTCTTATGTCTTGTACCGCGCCAAGCGCATGGAAGAGCGCCGCCGCATTCATGATGCGCCTGGCCATGTTGAAGCCGCCGCCCCCCAATTGCATGTCATCGTCGATGGCCAGCCTCGTCCACTGGACGTGGCAGAAGTGCGCAGGATGATTGCTGCTGCCTGCCTCGGTCTGGATAAGCTGGCTGATCCCGACGCGATTCTGGCCGAGACCCTGAAGAATCTGTACGACGGTGTACCGGTAGAAGAATTATATAAATCCGCCATCCTGGCTGCCCGCGCGCTGATGGAAAAGGAACCGGCTTACAGCCAGGTGACAGCACGTTTGCTCTTGCATACAGTCCGTAAAGAAGTGTTTGGCAAAGAAGTGGCGCAACAAGATGCAGCCGCAGAATACCTGGAATACTTCCCTAAATTCATCAAGAAGGGCATAGAAGCCGACTTGCTCGATGCCAAGCTGGGTCAGTTTGATTTGAAAAAACTGGCGAATGCCCTGGTTGCTGACCGCGATCTGCAATTTGGTTATATCGGCCTGCAAACTTTGTATGACCGCTACTTCCTGCATATCCGCGGCACCCGTGTAGAAATGCCACAGGCTTTCTATATGCGTGTAGCGATGGGTCTGTCTTTAAATGAAATTGATCGCGAAACCCGTGCAATAGAATTTTACAATTTGCTGTCCAGCTTTGACTTCATGAGCTCGACACCGACCCTGTTCAATTCCGGTACCCAGCGTTCACAACTCTCGTCTTGCTACCTGACCACGGTTGCCGATGATCTTGATGGCATCTATGAAGCCATCAAGGAAAACGCCTTGCTGGCAAAGTATGCCGGTGGCCTGGGCAATGACTGGACGCCAGTGCGTTCACTCGGTGCGCATATCAAAGGCACGAATGGCAAATCCCAGGGCGTCGTGCCTTTCCTGAAAGTCGTCAACGACACCGCTGTTGCCGTCAACCAGGGTGGCAAACGCAAGGGCGCAGTCTGCGCCTACCTGGAAACCTGGCATATGGATATCGAGGAATTCCTTGACCTGCGCAAGAATACCGGCGATGACCGCCGTCGCACCCATGACATGAACACCTCGAACTGGATTCCTGATCTGTTCATGAGGCGCGTCATGGAAAAAGGCGACTGGACTCTGTTCTCACCTTCCGACGTGCCTGACCTGCATGACAAATACGGCAAAGCTTTCGAGCAAGCCTATGTTGCCTATGAAGCCAAAGCCGCCAGTGGCGAACTGACTTTGTCGAAAAAAATCCCGGCACTGGACTTGTGGCGCAAGATGCTGTCCATGCTGTTTGAAACTGGCCATCCCTGGATCACTTTTAAAGATCCTTGCAATATCCGTTCACCACAACAGCATGTGGGCGTGGTCCATAGCTCCAACTTGTGTACAGAAATCACCCTGAACACCAACGACAGCGAGATCGCGGTATGCAATCTGGGTTCGGTCAACATGCCTGCCCACATGAAGGACGGCAAGCTCGATCACATTAAATTACAAAAAACTGTGCGAACAGCGATGCGTATGCTGGATAACGTCATCGACATCAACTACTATGCAGTGAAGAAGGCACGTGACTCCAATCTGCGTCATCGTCCTGTTGGTTTGGGTATCATGGGTTTCCAGGATTGCCTGCACATGATGCGCATCCCTTACGCATCGATGGAAGCAGTGCAGTTTGCGGATACTTCCATGGAAGCGGTTTGCTACTACGCTTACCTGTCATCAACAGAGTTGGCAGAAGAGCGCGGTCGTTACAGTTCATATACAGGTTCCTTGTGGGATCGTGGCATCCTGCCGCAAGACTCTTTGAAGTTGCTGGCAGAAGAACGCAGTGGTTATCTGGAAGCTGATTTTTCGGAAACCATGGATTGGTATCCGGTGCGTGATCGCATCAAGAAATTCGGCATGCGCAATTCCAATTGCGTGGCGATTGCACCAACTGCAACAATTTCTAACATTATTGGTGTGTCTGCCTGTATCGAGCCGACTTACCAAAACCTGTATGTGAAATCGAATCTGTCTGGTGAATTTACCGAGATCAATGAACATCTGGTACGTGACTTGAAAGACCGCGGCCTGTGGGACGAAGTCATGATCGCCGACCTGAAGTACTTTGACGGCAGCCTGGCGCGTATAGATCGCATCCCGGAAGATCTGCGTGCCCTGTATGCAACCGCATTTGAAGTCAGCCCATCCTGGCTGGTAGAGGCGGCTGCGCGTCGTCAAAAATGGATAGATCAGGCACAGTCCCTAAACATCTATATGGCAGGTGCCTCTGGTAAAAAACTGGATGAAACTTACAAACTGGCATGGTTGCGTGGTTTGAAAACTACTTACTACCTGCGCACCATAGGTGCTACGCATACTGAAAAATCCACCAGCAAAACCGGTGCATTGAATGCGGTGGCGGTTGATGGTAATAGTGGTGGCTACGCTACCGCAGCAACGGGCATGACGGCAGCAGCGCAAGAGACCGATGGTCCGGCCTGTATGTTGCGTCCTGGTGATGCTGGTTTCGAAGAGTGCGAAGCTTGCCAATAAGTGCCAAAAGACTGAGGGAAGAAGCCCAGCTTCCTCCCGTTGAAGAATAAGCTGTTACAAAAAAGTAAGGAAATAAATAATGTTATCTTGGGATGATGAAGTCAAGCCGGCAGCTCCGGCACCACGTCAGGTCACTGGCCAGGATTTGCAGCCTCGCCTGCAGACGCAGGAAGTCGCCCTCAATCCCGCACTGGTCAGCAAACCAGTGACGGCCGCTGCAGAAGTCGTGGCACGTCGCGTGAACGCTGCTGACAAACGCATCATCAACGGCACCACGGACGTTAATCAACTGGTACCTTTCAAATATAAATGGGCCTGGGATAAATACCTGGCAGGTTGCGCCAATCACTGGATGCCGCAAGAGATCAATATGCAGCGTGATATTGAACTCTGGAAAAACCCGAATGGCCTGACTGAAGATGAGCGCCGCCTGGTGAAACGTAATCTGGGTTTCTTTGTGACCGCTGATTCCCTCGCCGCCAACAATATCGTGCTGGGTACTTACCGCCATATCACGGCACCAGAATGCCGTCAGTATTTGTTGCGCCAGGCATTTGAAGAAGCCATCCACACCCATGCCTATCAATACATCGTTGAATCGCTGGGCCTGGACGAAGCTGAAATCTTCAATGCCTACAATGAAGTTGATTCCATCCGTGACAAAGATCAGTTCCTGATTCCTTTCATCGACGTGTTGACCGATCCTGCATTCAAGACTGGAACGACCGAGGCAGATCAGACTTTGCTGAAGTCACTGATCGTCTTTGCCTGCCTGATGGAAGGTCTGTTTTTCTATGTCGGCTTCACACAAATTTTGGCACTCGGTCGTCAAAATAAAATGATGGGCGCGGCTGAACAATACCAATACATCTTGCGTGATGAATCGATGCACTGCAATTTCGGAATCGATTTGATCAATACGATTAAGATGGAAAACCCGCATTTGTGGACGCCAGCATTTCGCGATGAAATTAAATCGTTGTTTTTGCGTGCTGTGGAGTTGGAATATCGTTACGCAGAGGATACAATGCCGCGTGGAGTGCTCGGTTTGAATGCGCCTATGTTTAAAGGTTATTTACGTTTCATCGCAAATCGCCGCGCACAACAAATCGGTCTCGAAGCGCTATTCCCTCAGGAAGAAAATCCTTTCCCTTGGATGAGTGAAATGATAGACCTGAAAAAAGAGCGCAACTTTTTTGAGACACGTGTAATTGAGTATCAAACTGGCGGAGCCCTCAACTGGGAATAAGCGCTGAATACAGCGATCGCCAAAATCCAGGTCAGGGATTTCTGATCAAGTGGTGCGAGCAGGGTGATTGAAGTTTTTAATGTGATGTTGAATTTGGGTTTGCAAGACCCCAGATAGAAAAGGCAGCCACAAGAAATCATCAAATCAGGAAACGCCGCAAGCTATCAGTATCCCTCGGGATTGCTCATGATTTGCACAAGATGTAAAACGCGAGAGGCCTCACCAAACTGAATGGACAGTCATAGACAACATTGTTTTGAACTGTTAGTGCCGCAATACCTGGCTACACTGGGTATTGTGGCTATTGGTCTTTGTGTTTTGCAAAAGAATACCGGCGTCTGCAATTAATGCAGGCGTTTTTTGAGTTTGCCGCCAGGCCAGGAGCCGGCATAAAACCTGTTTATGATCTGTAGCAAGCGGTCGTCAGCGGGGTCAGGGTAATAAAAACGCAGCGCAAAAAGCGGAGTGTACTTTAGTACATGAGCATTTTGAGCAGCGCGTGAGCCCCGATCACGTCCGCGCTTAAGAGCATAAGCAGGTTCTAAAGCAAACCATGATGGCTGAAGTGCCCCATCAATAGAGGGGATGGAGCAGTTCGGCCGGTGCAGAATTCATTAGCGCAAACAGCGATCATGTTTGTGCCGATGAATAATCCGCTTGAATGGATCGAGCGGATTTAATTTTTATCTGATTTTTTCCATTCCAATCGAAGGAGAAACAAAATGGCAACAGCACCACAACCGTCCCCGGACGAACCAGTAGCAGCGAAGAAACCTGCTGCAAAAAAAGCCGCCGCTAAAGTGGCAAAACCAGCTGCAGCGAAAAAAGCAGCAGCCAAGCCAGCAGCAAAAGCTGCAGCTAAACCAGCAGCCAAGGCAGCAAAAGCAGCTAAGCCAGCAGCAAAAGCAGCGGCCAAACCAGCAGCAAAAGCTGCAGCTAAACCAGCAGCTAAGGCAGCAAAAGCAGCCAAGCCAGCAGCAAAAGCCGCAGCTAAACCAGCAGCCAAGGCAGCTAAACCAGTAGCTAAGGCAGCTAAACCAGTAGCTAAGGCAGCAAAAGCAGCTAAGCCAGCAGCAAAAGCTGCAGCTAAACCAGCTGCAAAAGCAGCTAAACCAGTAGCGAAAAAAGCAGCAGCGAAGCCAGCAGCAAAAGCTGCCAAGCCAGCAGCAAAGGCAGCTAAGCCAGTAGCGAAAAAAGCAGCAGCAAAGCCAGCAGCTAAAGCGGCTAAGCCAGCAGCAAAAGCAACTAAGGCAGCTAAACCAGTGGCAAAAAAAGCAGCGGCCAAACCAGCAGCAAAGGCGGCCAAGCCAGCAGCTAAAGCAGCTAAGCCAGTAGCGAAAAAAGCAGCAGCTAAGCCAGTAGCGAAAAAAGCAGCAGCTAAGCCAGCAGCGAAAAAAGCAGCAGCTAAACCTGCGGCTAAAGCAGCGGCCAAGCCAGCAGCTAAAGCAGCGGCCAAGCCAGCGGCTAAAGCACCGGCCAAGCCAGCAGCTAAAGCAGCAGCCAAGCCAGCGGCTAAAGCAGCGGCCAAGCCAGCAGCTAAAGCAGCAGCCAAGCCAGCAGTCGCAAAAAAAGCCGCGGCTAAGCCAGCCGCAAAAAAGGCCGCCCCAGCAAAAGCAGCGACACCTGATGCAAAAACAGTTGTAAGTCCAAATGCAGCATGGCCTTTCCCAACTGGTAATCGCCCAGCATAATCTTTGATATGCTTGGTGGCCTGGTTTTATTCAGGCACAATACCCACTGTCTGATTCGTCATGCAGTGGGTTTTTTTTAAGGGTGTGTCGTGTTACTCAATAATTTGATTTATATTATCAAAGCTGTCACGGGTGTCTTTGCGGGCTTTTTGTTGCTGCGTTTCTGGATGCAGGCACAAAGGATCAGGCCTCCGGCATCACTGGCGCAAGCCATATTCAAGCTGACTGACTGGTTGGTTCATCCTATCCGGCGTGTCATTCCCGGGTTTGCTGGTTATGACTGGGCGACGCTGATCGCTGCCTTGCTGGTGGCTCTCGCGACGGCCGGTTTTATCGTCTGGCTGGTGCTACCCGTGTTTTTGGTCGAACAGGCTTTTATCATGGCTGGCATCATGATGACGCAATGGATCATCTATGAGTTCATGGCTTTGCTCTTGCTTGAGGTGCTGTTTAGCTGGGTGAATCCCAGTGCGCCTTTCGCCCCCTTTGTCAGGGCTTTGAACGAGCCTTTGCTGTCGCCGGTGAGAAAAATCATCCCTGCCATCGGCGGGCTGGATTTCTCCCCCATGATCGTTTTGATCTTGTTACAGGTTTTGATTAACTCTATCGCTTAAAGCCTTTATTCGGGCAAAGCTGTTGTATTCTGTAGGCGGGCAGTTGATTGCCGTATCACCAGCTGTGACTTTAGCATTTCCCGCCTCAAAGGCGCTTCCGGGTCGACGATGCGGTTGACCAGTATTTGAGCCGTCAGATTGCCTATGGCTTGTTTGGGCTGGGCTATCGTGGTCAATGGCGGGGTACTGAACGACGCCAGGGCAATGTCATCGTAACCGATGACGGACAAGGCTTCCGGTATCTTGATGCCAGCCTCATTGGCTGCCCTGATGCCACCTATTGCCATCAAATCATTGCTGGCGAAAATGGCAGTAGGGCGTTGTGGCAGCGCCAGCAATTGCTGGAAGGCGTTAAAGCCCCCCTGGCTGGTAAAGTCGGCATGTAACAAATATTCACTTTTGAATTCCAGGCCAGCTTCCTGCAGTGCACGGCGGTAGCCAGTGACACGGTCGCCACTGGGTAACAGGATGTCAGGTCCTGCAACGCAGGCAATGTGCTTGTGACCTAGTTCTATCAGGTAACGGGTTGCTTCATAGCCACCCTGTTCATGGTCAGCTTCGATAAAGTCTGCCACGACACCTGACACTTCCCTATCCACCAATACCTTGGGTATGCCTTCGTCGGCCAGTAGTTGCGTCAATTCTTCATCCGAGCCAGAAGACACCAGGATCAGGCCATCAATACGTTTTTCCATCAACACGCGGATATAGGCAGCCTGCTTCTTTGGGTCATCGTAGGAATTGCACAGGATAATGTTATAGCCCAGCTTGAATGAAGCATCTTCTATCCCTTGTATGATTTCTGCAAAATAGGGATTGGAATTATTCGGTATCATCATACCCAGGGTGTGGGTGCGGTCGTTCTTGAGGCTGCGGGCTACAGCGCTGGGGATATAGCGCAATTCCTGTATCACGGCCAGCACACGTTCGCGTGCATCTTCGCTGACGACACGGGTATTATTGATGACGTGAGAAACCGTGGTAGTGGAGACGCGCGCTTTCTCTGCGACTTGCTTCATTGTTGCCATAAGATTCCTGCCTTTCTGTGCCAAGATTATGACCCAGGATGAGGCCTGTGGCACATATTTTCTGTAATAACTATGTACTAATCGATGTACTAATAATATAGAGAGATTTCTGATGAACGATCTTGTCATACGCAATGCCAGTTTGCCAGATGGTCGCAAGGGTATCGATATCGCCATCCAGGATGGCCACATCAGCGCCGTTGATGTAGCCTTGCCTGTCAGCGCGGCAAAAGAAATCAATGCCAACGGCAACCTGGTGACACCACCATTTGTCGATGCTCACTTCCACATGGATGCGGTGCTCAGCTATGGCTTGCCGCGCGTAAATCAGTCAGGCACTTTGCTCGAAGGCATAGCCTTATGGGGCGAATTGAAACCCATGCTGACGCAAGAAGCACTGGTCGAGCGCGCCATGACTTATTGCGACTGGGCGGTCGGCCGGGGTTTGCTGGCAGTGCGTTCGCATGTGGATATCTGCGATGACCGTTTACTGGCAGTCGAAGCCTTGCTGGAAGTGAAACGCCGCGTCGCCCCTTATCTGGATTTGCAACTGGTGGCTTTTCCACAAGATGGTATTTTGCGTAGCGCCACGGCCTTGGATAATCTCAAGCGTTCCATCGCCATGGGTGTTGATGTAGTGGGCGGCATACCGCATTTTGAACGCACCATGGCCGATGGTGCAGAATCGGTACGCCTGCTGTGCGAGTTCGCTGCTGACAAAGGCTTGCGGGTCGACATGCATTGCGATGAGTCGGATGATCCCTTGTCACGTCATATAGAAACCCTGGCGTATCACACCCACAGACTGGGTATGCAAGGGCGGGTAGCGGGTTCGCATCTGACCTCCATGCATTCCATGGACAATTACTATGTCAGTAAATTATTACCATTGATACGTGAAGCTGGCGTGGCAGCTATTGCCAATCCCCTCATTAATATTACCTTGCAAGGCCGCCACGACACTTACCCCAAGCGCCGTGGCATGACCCGCGTGCCTGAGATGCTGGCAGCGGGCATAGAAGTCGCCTTCGGCCATGACTGCGTGATGGACCCCTGGTATAGCCTGGGTTCAGGCGACATGTTGGAGGTTGCGCAGATGGGCCTGCATGTGGCGCAGATGACAGGGCAGGATGCGATGCAGTTGTGCTTCCAGGCAGTGACTGCGGCGCCTGCGCGCATACTGGGGCTGGAAGGCTATGGACTGGAAGTGGGCTGTAATGCTGACCTGGTGATACTCGATGCCAGCGACTCGGTAGAAGCAATACGCTTGCGGGCTACCCGAACCCACGTGCTGCGCCGCGGAAAAGTCATTAGTCAGACCCCAGTACCGCATGCGAATTTGAATTTGCCGGGGCGGCCGGGACAGGTGGATTTTAGGTCAAAAAAATGAAGCTACTAATATAGAAGGGAGCCAGCATTAGCAAGCTCCCTTATCGTCCCAGCTTTTTCGAAGATCAGAGTTGTGCGAAAGCTTTTTCAGCCGCAGCAATCGTATCGGCAATGACCGCATCATCATGTTGCGCAGAAACGAAGCCTGCTTCAAAAGCGGATGGTGCCAGGTAGACGCCCTGGTCCAGCATGAGGTGGAAGAAACGGTTGAATTTTTCTTTGTCGCTGGCCATCATGGCGGCATAAGAACCCGGTACTTCATTCGCAAAATACAGACCAAACATGCCGCCGACGGCATCGGCACAGAAGCTGATGCCAGCAGCTTTGGCAGCGGCGCTCAGGCCATTCGCCAGCTTGCGGGTTTGCGCTGTCAGGTTTTCATAGAAGCCTGCCTGCTGGATAATTTTCAGGGTAGTCATACCCGCTGCCACGGCAACCGGGTTGCCTGACAAAGTGCCAGCCTGGTAGACACCACCCAAAGGTGCCATGTGACCCATCAAATCAGCGCGGCCACCAAAGGCGGCGACTGGCAAACCACCGCCGATGACCTTGCCCAGGCAAGTCAGGTCAGCCTGCACGCCATACAATGCCTGCGCACCATGCAGGCCTACACGGAAGCCGCACATCACTTCATCAAAAATCAAGACACTGCCATGCGCAGTACACAGCTTGCGCACGGTATTGATGAATTCTTGTGTTGCACGTATCAAATTCATATTGCCAGCGACTGGTTCAACAATGACGCAGGCGATCTGGTCACCGATGGATTTGAATACCTCTTCCAGTTGCTCACAATTATTGTAGTCAAGCACCAGGGTGTGCTTGCTGAAGTCTTCCGGCACGCCGGCCGAAGTTGGGTTGCCAAAGGTCAGCAAACCACTGCCGGCCTTGACCAGTAGAGAATCAGCATGGCCGTGGTAGCAACCTTCAAACTTGATGATCTTGTCGCGCTTGGTGGCACCGCGTGCCAGGCGCAGGGCGCTCATGGTGGCTTCTGTGCCGCTGGAAACCAGGCGTACTTGTTCTATGCTGGGCACGAGTTTGCAGATTTCTTCTGCCATCTCGATTTCACCCTCGGTCGGTGCGCCAAAGCTCAGGCCGCGGGCAGCTGCTTCTTGTACTGCGTTGATGACTTCAGGATGTGCATGACCAACGATGGCGGGGCCCCATGAGCCTATGTAATCGATATAGCGTTTATCTTCTGCATCCCAAAAATAAGGACCGGCTGCGCGCGTGATGAAACGCGGTGTGCCGCCAACAGAACGGAAAGCGCGCACAGGAGAATTCACGCCACCAGGCGTGGTCTTTTGGGCGCGGGCAAACAGGATGTCGTTTTTATCGGTCATGGTGGAGCTTCTGTAAAAGGTCATGCAAATAGGGGGATGAATCGCGGCAGATGAATGGTAAGAGATTGTTAAAGCGTCAGTTGACTATCTTCCCTGGCCCAGAAATAGCGATCGGGAATCAGTCTGCCCATGCCCAGTCTTTGTGCATGGCTGAGAGCGGCTTGGGTAAACTCCTGGGCTTCAAGCACGGCTTCAGGTATTTCCAGTCCATTCGCCAGCAGGGCGGCAATCGCGGCAGACAAGGTGGAGCCAGCACCCGCATGTGAGCCAGGCAACCTTTGCCATACATCACGCCTGACGACTCCAGACTCATTATATAAAGTGTTAACGACTTCACCGGTTTCACCCGCTGTGCCCGTGACTAATATATACTCGCAGCCGGATTCGATGAGCGTCATGGCATCGGCCGCCAGATCTTCTGCTTCGGGGTTCTCTTTCCAGGTTTCTGCCAGGCGTGATAATTCAACAGCAGAAATCATCAGCAGGCTGGCCTGCGGGATAAGTAATTCGCGGATGGCCAGCACCAGATCCTCAGCTTCCGGCCCCTGTTCGGTGATGGCGGCATTGAAGGGATCGAGGACGAGCGGCAGTTCCGGATAGTCGGAAACGATTTCGGCGATGACGGTGACATTTTCCACGCTGCCCACCTGGCCGACTTTAAAGGCCAGTACTGGCATGTCTTCGAGCACGGTACGTGCCTGTTCATCGACTAAATCACCATCAAGTGGATGTAAATCATCGATTTGTGACGTATCACCAGTTAAAATGGCGGTCACGATGGGCAGGCCGTAACAGCCCATGGCTGCAAACGATGCCAGATCGGCATGGATACCAGTGGCTGCAACAGGATCTGATGCACCAAAGCTAAGTATTAGTGGAGAAATTTGGTTTTGCACGTTGGGTAGATTAATATAGCTGACTTCGTGAGGACTTAAATTACTCGCGCAAATGCCATTCGTAACACAATGCAAATACAATATTTGCAGCAGTTTCAATATTTTACTTGATTGAAGGGTTTTAGTCGTGACTGATACGGTAAGGAGTGAGGTAGTTTTCAAGGCGTGGATGTGCTTGATTTGCGGTTGGGTATATGATGAAGAGCAAGGTTCACCCGAAGACGGTATTCCAGCCGGCACCAAGTGGGAAGATGTCCCCATGAACTGGACCTGCCCCGAGTGCGGCGCCCGCAAGGAAGACTTCGAAATGGTGGCAATCTGATCGATTTTTCGATTTTTGATGTTGCTTAATATGTTTATTCAAGGAAAAAAAGCGCAAATGTGCGATTTTTTGTTACAGTGATATGTAACCTTAATACTGCCGGGAAGAGATGATTTTATGTCAACGTTGACAGGCAACGAGAACTTGAAAATCATGGTGATTGACGATAGCAGCACCATACGCCGTTCGGCTGAGATTTTTTTAGGACAGGCTGGATACAAGATAGTATTGGCAGAAGATGGCTTTGATGCACTTGCCAAGATTAACGATTCTCGTCCAGACCTGATTTTTTGCGATATCCTCATGCCTAGACTGGATGGGTATCAGACTTGCGCTCTGATTAAGAAAAGCGCGAAATTCCGGGATACACCGGTAATTATGTTGTCTTCTAAGGACGGTTTATTTGACCGCGCCCGTGGTGCAATGGTCGGCTCTGATGAGTATCTGACCAAGCCTTTTACAAAGGATAGTCTGCTGAAAACTGTAAAAAATTACACTTCGGCGACCTAGGTTTATATAGTTAAGTTAGTTAATGTGAGGTAAAACAAGATGGCCATTCAAAAAATTCTGGTAGTAGACGATTCTCCAACAGAACGCTATTTCCTGACCGATGTATTGGTGAAAAATGGTTTTTCAGTATCAACAGCTGAAAACGGTGAAGAAGCCCTGACAAAAATCAAGGCAGACAAACCACAGCTGATCTTGATGGACGTGGTCATGCCTGGACAAAATGGTTTCCAGATCACCCGCGCAATCGCCAAGGATCCTGATACGCAAGATGTGCCCGTGATTATCTGCACCAGCAAAAATCAGGAAACTGACCGTATCTGGGGCTTGCGTCAGGGTGCCCGTGATTACCTGGTCAAACCGATAGACCCGGCGGAGTTGCTGGCGAAAATTTCTGCTCTTGGTTAATCCATATAGACAAGTTTTTATTCTTGCATCAATAATAAGATATCTGCGGACTGCCTCATGAATCAGACTGTGCGTGAAACTGCTGCAGCAAATCTGGAAGTTGTCAAACCTGAAAAGGGTGTGCGTCGTACCCGTTTGCGTGAATTTCAGGCGCAGCTGGTTGAGCGCATGCAGGCTGCCCAGCGTGGTGGCTATACGAAACTTAGCCAGCTCGGCATTATGATAGGACAGGGACGTTATCTCCTGGATTTGCGTGAATCCGGTGAGATCGTCACTGCGGGCACCCTCACCAGGGTGCCTTTGACGCGTGACTGGTACATAGGTTTGTCCAATATCCGCGGTAATTTGACAGGCGTCATTGATTTACCGCGTTTCCAGGGCATGGATAACACCAAGCAAGATACTCAGTGCCGGATTGTGGCTTTCGCCCCAGGCATGGCGTTTAACAGTGGCTTGCTGGTATCCCAGGTTCTGGGTTTGCGTACAGTTTCAGAAATGGAAGAAATCCCCTTCGAAGACAATCAGCTGGAAAGCAAAGCCTGGTTGAAGAAGAAGTACAGGGATAAAGATGGCAACATCTGGTTTGAACTTAGTCTGGCCACGCTGGTGCAGGACCAGGATTTTTTGCAAATAGGTATTTAAGTCAGTATGTGCACTCAAGCAGAACTGACAGCTTTTCAATCGTTTAGGAGACTTAGTAATGGCATTTAATCTACCGTTCTTGTCCAAAGATAAAGAAGATCCGGAAATTGACGGAGCAGAAGTTGCGGCAAGGTCGTTCGGGAATGCTGATTCGATTGAAATTGAAGAAGCAAACAATGTAAAAATGGTGACTCCTGCTGCGCAGGAAGCTGCCAGTACGCCTGCCGTGGCAGAAACTGCCGCACCCAAGGCCGAGTCTTACGGGGACGCCACCTTTATTGGTGATGCACTGGAGAAGGGTACTGGCATGCGCCTGCCCATCATTGGCGGCATGTCGGTTCGTCGTCAGACCAACTTCTTGCTCGGCACGATGGTGTTCTTCCTGTTACTGGGTGGTGTTTCTGTGTATCTGAACTCCGACCACTCAACCTTGCTGTCCACACAAGCGCAAATCGCCGGTGAGTCGCTGATGCACTCGCAGCGTATTGGTAAAGCGGCGCCAAATGCGATTCAGGGTAACGTCGAAGCGTTTAAACAGCTCAAGGATAGCCGGTCTGAAATGAACTCAGACTTGAACCTCTTGCTCAAGGGTGGTACTTACCAGGGTCGTTCGGTTAAAAAAGCCGACTCCACTCTGGAGCCAGCCGTCAAAGAAGCGCAAAAAGCCTGGGACAATTCGAATAAGGCTGCGGAAACGATCTTGAACCGTCAAAAAGAATTGACGGGTTTCGGTCAGACACTGCAAAAAATGAATGCCCTGTCGCCAATCCTGCTGGAATTGACTGAACAGATTTCCACCTTGAAAGTACAAGGCGGCGGATCTGCGCGTGAAATTAATGCTGCCGGTCAGCTGGTCATGTTGACCCAGCGTCTGGGTCGTAGTGCGAATGAATTCCTGACTTCCGAGGGTGTTAATCCTGAAACGGCGTTCTTGCTGGGTAAAGATACCAATACTTTCCGTGATCTGGTCGATGGCTTCCTGAAAGGGAGTGATGTATTGCGCCTGACCGCTACCAAGGATGCAGATACACGCGACAAATTGACTGAACTGCAAAAAACCTTCTCTGAATATCAGGTATGGGTTTCCAGCATTCTGGGCAATCTGCAAAACTTTATCGCTGCAAAACAATCCGAACAGCTGGTGTTTAACGAGAACGAAGATCTCAAGATCAAGCTCTCCAAATTGCAGAAGACTTACACCACCGAGCAGGATGGTACAAGTATCTACTTCTACGCCATGTTGGGCTCTGCCTTCTTCGCGCTGCTGGCTGCGGTAGGTGTGGGTTTCGTTCAGTTGCAGGAAAGTCGTAACCGCGCCAGGGAAGCGAATGATCGCCGTCTCGAAGCTGCGGCACAGATGATGCAAGCGCAGAAACAGGAAGAAGAAGCGAAAGCCGCGAACGATCAGAATCAGGCTGCGATTTTGCGACTGATGAATGAATTGCAAGAGGTTGCGGATGGTGACTTGACTGTGCAAGCGACGGTTTCTGAAGATATCACGGGCGCGATTGCCGACTCGGTTAACTACACGGTGGAAGAGTTGCGCGGTCTGGTAGGTCGTGTTACGGCAACTGCAGAACAGGTTACTTCAGCATCGACACAAGCGCAGAATATTTCCAGTGACTTGTTGACGGCGTCTGAACAACAGTCTCGCGAGATTTCTGATGCTGGTCAGGTGGTTCTGACGATGGCGGCTGAGATTACTGACGTTTCCCGCTCTGCGAATGAATCAGCACTGGTTGCGCGTCAGTCGGTTGCTGCGGCGGAGCAAGGTGCCCATGCGGTGGAAAACGCCATCAAGGGTATGAACGAGATTCGCGAACAGATCCAGGAAACTTCCAAACGTATTAAACGTCTGGGTGAATCTTCACAAGAGATTGGTGAGATCACTGAGCTGATTTCCGACATTACCGAACAAACCAACGTACTGGCGCTGAATGCGGCGATTCAGGCGGCGTCTGCGGGTGAAGCCGGTCGAGGCTTCTCGGTGGTTGCGGAAGAGGTTCAACGTCTGGCGGAACGTTCAGCTGAAGCGACCAAGCAGATTGGTGCGCTGGTTCGTACGATTCAAACGGATACCCATGACGCGGTTGCCGCGATGGAAAAATCCACTCAGGGTGTGGTTGAGGGAGCAAAACTGTCAGATGCGGCCGGTACGGCGCTGTCTGAAATCCGTAGCGTTTCCAACCGTCTCGCGGAACTGATTCAAGGTATCTCGCTGGCGACGGAACAACAAGCTACCTCAGCTAACGGCGTTGCACAAAATATTCAACACATTTTGACCATCACCGAGCAAACGCAGCATGGTACGCAGCAAACTGCGGTGTCCATTAAGGAATTGTCCATGCTTGCGGAAGAACTCAAGAACTCTGTGTCACGGTTCCGGGTTGCCGCCTGATTTTCACGCCCCGGTTGTGAGAGTGGACCTTAAAAGTGAAAAACGAAGTGTCTGCCAAGTGCGCGCCGACCAGGGTGGCGTTGCACATATTCGCGATAGCCAAGCTATCGCTGAGTATAGCTGGAAGCCTGGCCTGACCCCGGTTCGCCGGGCAAATGCCCTTCACTCACGTTTTCACTGTTACAGTCCATTAGCTGCAACCCTATCATATTTGCACGGCAATGGACTGCGGTCCATTGCCCTTGAGTTTGCGGAGTACGCATGACATCCGATTTTTCAAAATCGCCAGATCTTCCACAGGAACAGTTCGACATCGGGCCGTTGTCCTGGGTGATGGGAGAAGTGCGGGAAGCAATCACGAATGCTGGCAAAATGCTGACAGACGCACTTGCCCAGGACACTGAAACCCGCCCAACTACCTTATTGCATGCAAAAAGCTATCTGCACCAGGCTCATGGTGCCTTGCAGATTGTTGATGTCGATGGTGTATCCATCGTTACAGAAACCATAGAAGAATTGCTCGAGCGCCTGCAAAATGGTCAGCTTGAGATGACACAAGCAAATGTCGAGGTCATCGTCGA
Source organism: Undibacterium sp. JH2W (assembly GCF_049340425.1). Classification (NCBI taxonomy): domain Bacteria; kingdom Pseudomonadati; phylum Pseudomonadota; class Betaproteobacteria; order Burkholderiales; family Oxalobacteraceae; genus Undibacterium; species Undibacterium sp. JH2W. The sequence continues at coordinate 149,890 of NZ_JBMPOT010000004.1, forward strand.
TGCCTTCCATGCAGTCTTGCGTTATCTCGAAGATTTACTGTCAGGTGCGCCCCATCAGCCAGTGCGCTTGTTCCCTTATTATCGCGCCTTGCTGGAATTGAAAGGTGCTGAGCGTATTCATCCTGCGGATTTATTCTTTCCTTCGCTGTCCGCCAAAGAGCAGATACCTGAGCTGGCCGTTAGCAGCAAAGCTGTGGCCGTCAGCTATACCGGTTTGCGCCAGCGCTTCGAAAAACTTTTGCTGACAGTCTTGACCAGCAAAGACAAGGAACAGCAACGCGCCGCCACGCAATCCATGCATGACCTGATTGCAGAAATTGAAAACGGTCAAACCAATTCCCAGGCCAAGGCTTTCTGGGTAGTCATGCGCGCTTTTGTCGAAGCTGTGGGCCACGGTGCCATCGACAATCAGCAATATGTCAAACAAATCTTCGGTCGCATCAATCTGCAAATCCGCCGTCTGGTAGAAGGTGTCAGCACCATCCCGGAACGCCTCTTGCGAGATGCCCTGTTTTTCCTGGCCCAGGTTGAAAACCCTTCTCCTTTTGTCACCAGGGTGCGCAAGGCTTATCAGCTCGATGACAAGGTGCCCGTCGATTATGACCAAAAAAATTATGGTCAGATTACTGCTGGTGCACTGACAGCCGCCAAAGAGCAATTGTCGGCAGTGAAGAATTTGTGGGGCAGAATTGCCAATGGCGAAACTGGCCTGGCAGAAAAATTCTCACAAAAAATGACAGACCTGGCTGATACCGGCGCAGGTTTGAATGCTCCAGCACTGGCCAAGCTCTTGCGTGAACTGAATGGCATTGCCCGCCATGTCGCGCATTCTCCCGATGGCAGCAAGCTAGGCATAGAATTGGCAACCAGTCTCTTATTCGTTGAGCATGCGCTTGACCATGTGACTCGTTTGCCAGCACATTTTGCCGAGCGCGCAGAAGAAATCACCACGCGTTTATTGTCTGTTGTTTCCGGCGAAACCCCCCAAACCCAGGCTAGCTGGATGGGTGAAATTTCCCGCGAAGCACAGCAGCGCCAGACCATGGGTGTACTGGTAGGCGAGATGCAATCGAGTTTGCGTCATATAGAAAAAGTGCTGGACGAATATTTCCGCACACCTAGCGATAAAGAAACACTGAAACCTATCGATGGCAATTTGCATCAGATCGGTGGTGCATTGTCCATGCTGGATCAGGATGACGCCGTGCTGGCAGTCGACCATACTCGTCAGATGATCAGCAAGTTCTCTGCCGAAGATGCAGCAGACCCTGTGGCGCAAGCCGCCGCTCATGAAAATGTGGCGCAAAATATAGGTGCACTGTCTTTCTTCATCGAGACGCTGCAATCCCAGCCAGAAACGGCTAAAAAGAAATTCAGTTTCGATCAGGAAGCTGGCCTGTTCCGCTCCAACTTGTTGGAAGCCCAGGCAAGCAAGGAATTGCTGCCTAGCGCAGATATACACCTGCCTGGCGATGAAGGCCATGGCCAGGAAAGCAAGGTTGCCATTCTCAAGACTGCCGAGCAAGAACTGGCTCAGCAACAGCAGGAATCTGCTCGCCTGGCTGCTTCGCTGGCAGAAGCACCGCATGATGCTGGTTTGCAGGCACAACTGAAAAGCTCGCTGGAATCCGAGCGTTCAGTGGCTATTTTGCTGGATGATACAGCTGCATCGGATCGCGCCAAATCTGCCATTGATCTCCTGGGTAAAACTGATCAGGCCGGTGCCTCGGAAGCTTTGCAAGATATCGTTACTGCAGCGGCTGAACCCGTGGTGGCTACTGTGCAAGCCCAGGAAATCCCTGACGGCGATGATGCCATTGATGCTGAATTGCTGGAAATTTTCCTCATGGAAGCAGATGAAGTATTGGCCTATGTCCAGACTACTTTGCCGCTGTCCAGAAAAGATACCAATAACCAGGAATACCTGACCAGCTTGCGTCGTTCTTTCCATACACTCAAAGGCAGTGGCCGCATGGTCGGCCTGATGGTGTTTGGTGAAGCGGCATGGAGCATAGAGCAGGTCATGAACCTGTGGCTGTCTGACTCCCGTAGCGGTGATGAAAACCTGTATGCCCTGCTGGATCGCACTGCACGCGAGATGGTCGAATGGGTAGAAGAATTAAAGCAAAGCGGTGTCTCGTCACGTACAGGCAAAGCCATTATTGCTGCTGCCGAACGCGTCAAGTCTGGCCTCGATTATCAGGATATTCCTGAAGTTGTTGAAGTTGTCGAGCTTGCCGAACCAGTGGCTGAAGCTGTTGCAGTCGTCACTACACCAGCCGTCGAGCCTGAAGTCTTGCCTGTCCCAGTAGCAGAAGAAATTCAAGCTGCCGCCTTGCCTGTTGAAGAGGAAATTGAGGCCCTGGCGATTCCTGTTGTGGAAGAAGCTGCCCCTGCAATTGAACATGCCGCTGTTGAGCTGGAAGCATTTGACTTTACACCAGTTGAACTGGTGCCTGAACCTGAAACGGTAGTAGCAGCACCGCTGGTGCCTGCAGTTGTTGAAGAGGTACCGGTAACAGCTACGGCAAGCTTGGCTGAATTGACGCTTGATACTCCGGTAGCAGTCTCTGCTGAAGAACATGCCTTGCCATTGGAGCTTGCCCTGGAAGCGGCAGTCGCTACTGAAGACATGCCAGTCCAGGAAGCTGAAATACTGGTTGCTGAAATACCACTGGCAGTGGAAGACGCACCAGCGATAGCAGTAGCCGAAGTGACGCCAGAACCAGTGGCAGAACTGACATTGGATCTGCCTGCAGAACATGCCGAAGAACTGGTTTTGACAGATTTGCCAGCAGACTTGCCGCCTGAAGTGAGCTTGCCAGTTGAACCTGTTGTCACCACAGAAATTCCGGCAGTAGAGGAAGTAATTGAAGTTGCAACAACACATGAAGTTGCTGAAGCCGCTACGGCAAAAATCATCGACTTCCCTGACTTGTCGACGCCATCGCCTAGCGTGGACGACAATATCAAGCGTATAGGCGATATAGAAATCAGCCTTCCTCTGTACTCCATCTACATGGCAGAAACAGATGAGATCGTCCGTTTCCTGGTGCAGGACTTTGCCGAATGGAGACATGAGCCACATCGTCATGTTTCTACTCATGCCATCCACGCCAGCCATTCTCTGGCGGGCAGCTCGGCAACAGTAGGCCTCAAGCCTTTGCAAGAGCTGGCGCATAGCCTGGAATTTGTCTTGCAGAGACTGGAACGTCATCCTGTCAGCTTGCTGGAAACAGAGTTCGATGTGCTGGAACGTGCGCTGGATTCTGCCAAACGCATGCTGCAAAAGTTTGCCTTGTCGGAAATGGCAGCATCTGCGCCAGAAGAAATCCGTCAGCTCGAACATTTGCTGCAAGTCGTCATAGAGCGCTCGAATGCAGGTGCTGATGAAGAGTTCATCACATCCACCAATGAAAAGCTCGACCCGGTCGACTTGTCTGCAGACCTGCATCAAGCTGACGCGCTCGCAGAAGATACATTGAGCATAGACGCGATCGATAGCTTGCCAGTAGTCGAAACAAGTGAGTTGATCACTGCAGTAGAGTCACCAGAAACTGTAGAGCTTCCAGTGGAAGAATTGCCAGTCCTGGCTGAAGCCTTGCATGAATCAGACTTCAATCTCGATCATGCAGAAGTGCTGGATGCCCTGCCTGTCGTCGAAGAAGAGCTGGTGGCTGGCTTGCCGCTGGAGGATGAGCCAGAAATTATCGCTGCAGAAGCTGTAAGCGCAGAGTCCGTCGTTGCAGATCTTATCGGCCACTTGCCCGAGCTGGATGGTTTGACGACGATAGATGCAGTTGCTTTGCCAGAACCGGAAGCGCCAGTAGAAACTATTACTGATCGTATCGGTGCCATCATGACAGATGCCATGGATGACATCCTTCCAGTGGAACCTGTTGCTGAGTTTGTTGCGACGCCTGAACTTGAGTCTGTAGTCGAAGCAGAACCAGTGGTTGAACCAATTACTGAACCAGTTATTGAGTCTGAACCTGTGGCAGAAGCACTGGTGGCTGAAGCTGTACCAGCAGAATCAGTTGTTATAACCGAAGCTGTGACTCAGGCGGCAGCACCAGAATACGTTGCACCAGTGAGTGATGGTACCGTCCAGATCCGTGATGACCTGGATATGGACTTGTTACCTGTCTTCATAGAAGAAGGTAATGATTTGCTGCCTATGGTTGGTCAGTTGCTGCGTACCTGGCAAGACAAGCCGGACGACATGGCCGCACCACAAGCCATCGCCCGTATCATGCACACCATCAAGGGCAGTGCACGTATGGCGGGTGCCATGGGCCTGGGTCAGCACATCCATGACATGGAATCACGTATCGAAAGTCTGATGCATGGCGGTAGCGCGGTGCGCGCCTCCCTGCTTGATGATTTGCTTGCACGTCACGATCACAGCATGCACATGTTTGACCGTTTGCTGCATCCAGAAGCCTATGCAGCACCAGTGCAGGCGGAAGCACCGCTGACTACAGCGCAAGAGCTGGATCAGTTCCAGGAACAAATGGCGGCCAGCAATACAGATGCACCAGTGATCATCAATGAATTGGTGAACCTGACGCCTGTCGTGCCGATGATGACACGTGCCACACCATCGACAGCCGTGGCAGCTCCGGTAAACACGCCGGTGGGCGCAAATACCCCGGTTCCACTGGTGCGTGTGCGCGCCGATATTCTTGATCGTCTGGTTAATCAGGCCGGTGAAGTTTCCATCTCGCGCTCACGTCTGGAAAATGAAGTCAGCACCTTGCGCTCATCCCTCAGCGAATTGACAGAGAACGTCAACCGTCTGCGCGATCAGTTGCGTGAAGTCGAGATCCAGGCAGAAACCCAGATCACCTCACGTATGGCGCATTCTGGCGACCGTGAATTTGATCCACTTGAGTTTGACCGCTTCACCCGTTTGCAAGAATTGACACGCATGATGGCCGAAAGCGTCAGCGACGTTGCCACCGTGCAAACCAACTTGACCCGTACTATCGACGGTGCATCGAATGACTTGCTGGTACAGGCGCGTTTGACACGTGACTTGCAACAGGATTTGATGCGCGTGCGTATGATACCTTTCGCCAGTATTTCCGAGCGTTTGTATCGCGTGACTCGCCAGACTTCCAAAGAAGTCGACAAGCGCGTCAACCTGGATATCCGCGGTGCCACGGTAGAGATGGATAGGGGCGTTCTGGAAAAAATGGCCGGTCCTTTCGAACACTTGCTGCGTAATGCGATTGTCCACGGCATAGAAAGCCGTGCGCAAAGGCGTAACAATGGCAAGGAAGAAACCGGTGAATTGCTGATTGAGATTCGTCAGGAAGGTAATGAGGTTGTGATCCGCTTCAGCGATGACGGCCAGGGCCTGAACCTGACCCGCATCCGCGAAAAAGCGCTGTCCGTTGGCTTGATTACGCATGAAGATAATCCTGGTGAGCTCGAAACAGCCAACATGATTTTCGAACCTGGCTTCTCGACAGCGACTGAAATCACTGAACTGGCTGGCCGTGGTGTCGGTATGGACGTGGTTCGTTCTGAAGCCGCATCCCTGGGTGGTCGTGTAGAAGTGACGACCAGCGAAGGCAAGGGCGCAGAATTCACGATTCGTCTGCCTTTGACACTGGCAGTAACGCAGGTGGTCTTGCTGAGTTCTGGTGGCCGTACCTTCGCCGTACCTTCCGTTTTGGTTGAGCAAGTACAGCAACTGAAATCGAATGCCCTGGCCAATGCCTACAACGATGGTGCAGTCATGTGGCAAGGTCAGCGCGTGACTTTGTACTACCTGTCCTCCATGCTGGGCCAGGACGACGCGACACCGATGACACAACAATACAGCCCGCTGCTGATCATGAAGAGCGGTGGTGAGCGTGTTGCAATTCACGTCGATGACGTTCTGGGTAACCGCGAGGTGGTTGTTAAAAACATCGGCCCGCAACTGGCACGTATGACAGGTATTGCCGGCGCCACCGTACTCGGTTCCGGCGAAATTGTTCTGATCCTGAACCCTGTACCGCTGGCACAACGCATGGAGCACGAACATGCACGCCTGCAGCAACTGGGTACAGAAGCCACACCAGAAATGGGTGCTGTTGCCAACTTGCATACAGCAACGGAAGTGGCAGTCGCCAAGGCCGAACCTGTACAGGGCTTGCGTACCCAGCATACCGTCATGGTCGTCGATGACTCCCTGACCGTACGCCGCGTGACCCAGCGTTTGCTGACACGTGAGGGCTACCAGGTCATCCTGGCAAAAGACGGTATTGATGCGCTGGAGCAGTTGCAGTCAGTCACACCAGACGTGATGCTGGTCGATATCGAAATGCCACGCATGGACGGCTTCGATCTGACCCGTAACGTACGCAGCGATTCACGTACCAGCCATATTCCTATCATCATGATTACTTCGCGTACTGCGGATAAACATCGTAACTATGCGAAAGAACTTGGTGTCAATGAGTACTTTGGTAAGCCTTATCGCGAGGATGATTTGTTGGGGGCGATTATGGGGTTCCTGGGTAAAGATGCGGCGGTGATTGTGTAAGCAGGCTGTAGATTTAGGTAGTCAAAAAAGCAGAGAGTGATCTCTGCTTTTTTGTTTTTAGCTTTATGTGATTGCTAATAAGCATCGATTGAATCACCGTAAACTAAATGTTGTCATTCCTGCGTAGGCAGGAATCCAGCGGCGTTCGTAACAGGCTGTACATTGATTTACTGGTGCACATTTTGAGTACCTGCACTCATTGATTACGATCGCCAGCCGGTGGTAGACCGGCGGCTACACATGGGAACTGCGAACGTCAAAACCAACTGCAACGTCAAAACCAACGTCAAAACCAACGTCAAAACCAACGTCAAAACCAACGTCAAAACCAACGTCAAAACCAACGTCAAAACCAACGTCAAAACCAACGTCAAAACCAACGTCAAAACCAACGTCAAAACCACTCAACACATTGCCATCAGCGCCGGTTTATCAAACCTTCAATCCTCACTCATCCTCACCAAGCGTAGCCACCTTCTTCACCACCGCATACCGCGTCAAAGTCTGTTTCCTCGCCACATCATGTTCGACGAGCGGAAATGGATAATCCTTGCCTATCTTCACCCCAGCCTGTTCCAGTAACAGCGGTGCAGCCTTCCACGGCGCGTGGATACTGCGTTTGTCCAGTTTCGCCAGTTGTGGCAGGTAGCGTTTGATGAACTTGCCTTCGGCGTCGAATTTTTCTGACTGGGTGATGGGATTGAAGATGCGGAAGTAAGGCTGGGCGTCGCAACCTGATGACGATGCCCATTGCCAGCCACCGTTGTTGGCGGAGAGGTCGAAGTCGTTCAGGTGTTCGGCGAAATAGGCTTCGCCGCGGCGCCAGTCTATGCCCAGGTCTTTGATGAGGAAGCAGGCGGTGACCATGCGCAGGCGGTTGTGCATGTAGCCGGTCTGGTTCAGTTGCAGCATGGCAGCATCGACTAGAGGGTAGCCAGTGCGGCCCTCGCACCAGGCGGCGAAGTGGGCGTCAGCTTGCGCGCCGGTTTCCCATTGTATGGCATCGTAATCTGGTTTGAACGAGCGGCTTGCTACATGCGGGTGATGATGCAAGATCATGAAATAAAAGTCGCGCCAGACCAGTTCAGACAACCAGATTTCTGCACCGCGATTGGCAGAGATACGCATTTGCCGCAGGGCCTCCTGCACCAGCTGACGTATCGATATCGTGCCAAAGCGCAAATGAACCGACAGATAAGACGGCCCCTTGATCGCCGGGAAATCACGCGACTGGTCATATAGCTTCATACGGCCGATAAAGTCTTCCAGCAAAGTGCGTGCGCCCGACATGCCAGCGGCGACCGGCATACGGCGTTCAGCGGCCAGGGCAAAGCCCATTTCTGCCAGTGTGGGTATGGTTTGTGCTGAGATGCGGCTTAGCTTGTGCGCATATTTTTCTATGGGGTAAGAGCGCGAATAAAAGTCGCTTCCTTCTGCATGGAATTTTTTCAGCCAGGCATTTTTGTAGGGCGTGAAGACAGAGAAGGGCGCATTCGCCAGCGACAAGACTTCAGCCTTTTCAAATATAACCTGGTCTTTAAAGCTCAGAAATGCACAATTTTGTTTTGATAATTCTTGCCTGACAGACTCATCACGGGCCGCGGCCTGTGGTTCGTAATCATGATTGGTGAACACGGCGTCCACGCCAAGTTCTGCCACCAACTGTGGTATGGCTGTTTCTGCATGGGCATAACGTACCAGCAAGCCACCGCCCATTTGTTGCAGTTCTTGATCCAGTTCAATAATACTTTCATGAATAAAGGCCAGCCGCCTGTCATTTTCTGGCAAATTGTCTAATATTGTTTTATCAAAGATAAAAGCGCAGTAGACCTTGTCACTTTGCCGCAGGGCACGATACAGGGCAGCATGATCAAAATTACGCAGGTCGCGGCGGAACCAGACCAGCGAGCGTGGAAAGTGAGCTTGAATTTCTTGCATGATCTGTCTGATAGTGTGGTCAAAACGCAGTGTGGCACCTTAGCACACATCGAAAATGCACGCTAAAAATGCTAAAATGTGACCATGGCGAAGCAAACAAAATCACTACATACCAATCTGCACGACGATGCAACACAGTCGGCCCCCATGACTTCCAGACATAAATTTCAGGTGAAACGCGAAGATGATAACAATTTGGAATTGAATTTAACCAATCATTTCCTGATTGCAATGCCATCCATGATGGACCCCGTCTTTGGCGGTACGGTCATTTATCTGTGCGAACATAGTCCGCGTGGTGCCATGGGCATGGTCATCAACCGGCCCATAGAATTGACCGTGGCTGGCCTGTTTGACCGCATAGACTTGAAGCTGGAAATCATTCCAGACTCTCATCCCATAGGCAAACGCCCCGTCATATTTGGCGGGCCGGTGCAAGATGACCGTGGTTTTGTCCTGCATACACCTGTCGGTGAATATTCATCTTCATTAAAAGTGACCGATGAAATCGCCTTCACCACCTCACGCGATGTGCTGGAAGCGGTGGCTGCTGGCGACGGGCCCGAGCAAGTCCTCATCAGTGTCGGTTATGCAGGCTGGGGTGCTGGCCAACTGGAACAAGAAATTTTGGCGAATGGCTGGCTGACAGTCGCTGCTGATGCACGCATCCTGTTCGATTTGCCGCTGGAAGAGCGTTTTGCCGCTGCCATCAAATTGCTGGGCATAGACCCACTGATGCTGGCAGCCGAAGCGGGGCATGCCTGATGGCTGCAAGCGAAGGTACGGTACTCGCCTTTGATTTTGGTTTAAAACGCATAGGCGTTGCCGTTGGCAATACTTTTTTGCGCCAGGCTGAGGCACTCAGCATCATCCACGCCCCTACCAATGACGGCAAATTTGCCGACATCACCAAGCTCATAGAAAAATGGCAGCCCGTGCTGTGCGTGGTGGGTTTGCCCATGCATCCCGATGGTGCCGACAATGAAATGACACAGCGCTGCAAGCGCTTTGCCAACCAGCTCAATGGCCGCTTCAATTTGCCCGCCGTGCTGGTTGATGAACGCTATTCTTCTGCCGTACTCTCAAGCTCGCGTGGCGAGTTTATAGACGACGATGCGGCTGCCCTCATACTGCAACAATATTTTGATGAAACGCCATGACTACCACGACCACTAATGTTGCCCAGCTTGATGCAGAAGCCCTGTATCAGCAGCTACTGGAGCAAATCAGGCCACATGCGCTGGCACAAAACAAACTGGCCATTGTTGGCATTTATTCAGGCGGTGCCTGGATAGCCGAGCGCCTGGTGCAGGACCTGGGCTTGCCAAATAAAGCCGGTCGCATCGATGTGTCATTTTATCGCGACGACTATGCTGCCAAGGGCCTGCATGCCGAAGTCAAACCTACGAAAATTCCTTTCGATGTCGATGGTGCGCAAATCATCCTGGTAGATGATGTGTTGTACACAGGCCGCACCACCCGCGCCGCCATCAATGAATTATTTGATTATGGCCGCCCGGCCCGCATCATGCTGGCTACCCTGGTAGACCGTGGTGGCCGCGAATTGCCGGTGGCTGCGGATTTTGTAGCCCATACTGCCTCATTTGAACCCGCCGTCTCTGTCAATCTGCAACGTGCAGATGACGGCACTTTCAGCATCTCTGTCGACCATGCATAATCCCCAGCTCAATAAACACGGCGAACTCCAGCATTTGCTGACGATAGATGGCTTGCCGAAAGCCATCGTCAACCATATTCTCGATACTGCATCTTCATTCGTCAGCGTTAGCGATAGGGAAGTCAAAAAAGTACCGCTGATGCGTGGCAAAAGCGTTTTCAATCTGTTCTTTGAAAACTCTACCCGCACACGCACGACCTTTGAGATTGCCTCCAAGCGTTTGTCGGCAGATGTCATCAATCTCAACATCGCCGCTTCGAGTACCAGCAAGGGCGAATCCCTGCTCGACACCATCGACAATCTGGCCGCCATGCATGCCGACATGTTTGTCGTGCGTCATGCCACTTCAGGCGCACCCTTCCTGATCGCCAAGCATCTGAACGACACCAAGCAACATCATGTCCACGTGGTGAATGCCGGTGATGGCCGCCATGCCCACCCCACCCAGGGTTTGCTGGACATGTACACCATACGCCACTACAAAAAAGACTTCACCAACCTGACAGTCGCCATTGTCGGTGACGTCTTGCACAGCCGCGTCGCCCGTTCCGATATCCATGCATTAACCATGCTGGGCGTGCCTGAAGTGCGCGTGATAGGCCCACGCACTCTGTTGCCAGGTGGCCTGGAGCAAATGGGTGTGCGGGTATTCAACAACATGGATGAAGGCCTCAAAGGAGTCGATGTCATCATCATGCTGCGCTTGCAAAATGAACGCATGAGCGGTGCCTTGCTGCCTTCGGCACAAGAATATTTCAAGAGCTATGGCCTGACGCCAGAACGCCTGGCGCTGGCAAAACCAGATGCCATCGTCATGCACCCCGGCCCCATGAACCGTGGTGTGGAAATTGATTCTGCCGTGGCCGATGGCCCGCAGGCAGTGATACTGCCGCAAGTGACTTTTGGTATCGCCGTGCGCATGGCTGTCATGAGCATCGTCGCTGGCAACAGCGGCGGGGTATGAGGAGAATATGAAGATACATATCAAAAATGGCCGCGTGATTGATCCGGCGAGTGCTAGCGATGCAGTACAGGACGTGTTTATCGCTGCTGGCAAGATCGTCGCCCTGGGCCAGGCACCAACCGATTTTGTCGCTAATAAAACTATTGATGCAACTGGCCTGATCGTCACCGCTGGCCTGGTAGACCTCAGTGCTCGCCTGCGTGAACCCGGCTTTGAATACAAGGCTACGCTGGAATCTGAATTGCAAGCCGCTATGCGCGGCGGCGTCACCAGCCTGGTGTGCCCGCCAGATACTGACCCTGTGCTGGATGAATCAGGCCTGGTAGAAATGCTCAAGCAAAGAGCGCGCATGCAAAACAAGGCTCACGTTTATCCACTGGGAGCACTGACCGTTGGTTTGAAGGGCGAGTCCCTGACCGAGATGGTTGAGCTGACAGAGGCTGGTTGCATCGGTTTTTCACAGGCTGAAGAAACCATCGCCAATACCAATACCCTGCAAAGAGCTTTGGATTACGCCGCCACCTTTGGGTTCACTGTTTGGCTGCGTCCGCAAGATGCCTACATAGGCCAGGGTGGTGTCGCCCACAGCGGCCCGCTGGCTTCACGCCTGGGCTTGTCTGGCGTGCCCGTCATGGCCGAGACGATAGCCCTGCATACTCTGTTTGAACTCATGCGTGCCACTGGTGCCAAAGTGCATCTGTGCCGCATCTCTTCTGCTGCCGGTCTGGAGTTGATACGCAAAGCCAAGAAAGAAGGCTTGCCGCTGACCTGCGACGTTGGTGCTCATCATGTGCATCTGACGGACGCTGATATTGGTTACTTCGATTCCAATGCCCGCCTGACCCCGCCTTTACGCAGTCAGCGTGACCGCGATGCAATCTCTGCGGCATTGAAAGACGGCACCATCGATGCGATATGCTCCGACCATACCCCGGTCGATGATGATGAAAAACTGCTACCCTTTGCCGAAGCGTCACCCGGTGCCACCGGCCTGGAATTATTATTGTCACTGGCACTGAAATGGGCAGAAGACAGTCGTGGCGACGTCAGCCTGAGCTTGGCCCTGTCCAAGATCAGCCAGCATGCCGCCAAGGTGGCAGGCGTGCCGGCCGGGCAAATCGCGGTTGGCCAGGCAGCTGACATTTGCATTTTTGATCCTGCCACGCGCTGGAAGGTAGAAGCCAAAGCCCTGGCCAGCCAGGGCAAGCACACGCCTTTCCTGGGTTATGAATTGCCAGGCGTGGTCAAGGCCACGATAGTTTCAGGGCATATTGCGTTTGATACCTTGCATTAAGATCGCAGATGAAAAGTAATCAGCGTACCCGTGGCGAACAAAGACGCGTCATGTATGTGGAAAACAAAAACGGCTTGATCAATGATGTTGCTGCACGCATAGGTTGGGTTGAGTTTTCCAAAACAGGACGAACAGTTTACTACCGTGGAAAATCCTTGCAGGCGTGTACCGGAGGTGGAATATCCGGTAATTTTATTGACGCCGATACCGATGAAGAGTATTGGATTTCAGGCGTCAAAAAACGCGGTTCCAATGTGCATTATGCAGAGTCAGTGAGTGTCTTGATTGATGAAGATGCCAAAGAGGAAGTAGTAAGGTTGCGTGCCTGAAGCAGGCTGAGGTCGTGATCCAAACTGCTCAATGAGAAATTCGTTTGATTGAGTGGGATGAGTGGGAAGAGTGGGAGTACAGGCGCGTATAGCCTTACTCCCGCTTTTGTTTATTCAGCTTGGCTATTTTTAATTGTTACTCTACGTGAGTATTTTTGTGAGTCAGTATGATCGTTTGGCATTTTTTCCGGATATTTCTCCATCTCACGGCAGGTCTGCTGACTTGCGCGTTGATTTTTCCGTTTTCTTCTGATGCCAGGCGTGATGAGCTGGTTCGTCGCTGGTCGGTCAAATTGCTCGCCATCTGCACAGTGGATGTTGCTTTCAAGGATAAAAGCGAGGGGGCTGTGAATCCGTCGGCGATGATCGTTTCCAATCATGTGTCATGGCTGGATATTTTTGTCATCAATACTCTGCATCCTTGCCACTTCGTCGCCAAGTCAGACATCCGCAACTGGCCTTTGCTGGGCTGGTTATGTGAAAAGGCTGGTACGATTTTCCTGGTGCGCGGCAGGCAGCGCGATGTGCGCCGTATCTATGAAGGTCTGGTACATCAGATAGAAGCAGGCAAGCGCATCGCATTTTTCCCTGAAGGTACGACAGCAGCACAAGGCAATCTGCTGTCTTTTCACGCCAACCTGTTTGAAGCAGCAATAGAAGCACATGTGCCCGTGCAACCCTTTGTTGTGCGCTACCTTGATGCGCAGGGGCAATTCCATGCAGCGGCTGACTTTATCGGTGACATGACTTTTGTTGCAAGCATGCGGGTCATCCTGCTTGCACCACGCATGACGGCAGAACTGGTGCGCCTGCCTGCCATTCCTACCGAAGGTGCACACCGCAGGGAAGTGGCGCAAGTGGCGCGTGTAGCTGTGATGAAAGAATTAGGGTTGGGTGACAAAATTTGATTTACTTTAATTTAGATCGATAACCTTACTCATCCGTATTTTTGAAGCGCATCATCACCAAAACATACAAGGGTATAGCGATCAGCGATAAGGATTGTGCCCAGAAATTTTTGTCGTCCTTTTCTACGCATAGAATAGAAATATTTGAACACAAAAATGTAAAAGAAATTACTCCGGCAACTGCGAGAATAAAAGCCAATAAGACGGAAGTGAACCCGAAAAAAAAGATAAGACCGTAGCCGCTACCATCTTTGGTCGCGCGGCCAATAAATATTGAAGTTACCAATCCCAACAAGATCAATATACCTTCGTACCAAAATATGCTCATATTTAAATTTAATCAGGTTGAGCCAACTATTTAAAAAACACCTATGGTACTTTTACCCGGGTTTTTGCTGCTGCGGACAATCTATCTGTACGACTTGCCTGTCTTCCAGCGCTACAGCAGTCAGTTTGCCACCCCAGACGCAGCCAGTATCCAGGCTGATCAGGTTCTCGCGCAAGATCAATCCCAATGTAGACCAGTGGCCAAATACTGTGCAGACCTTGGCACTGGCACGTGGCAGATCAAACCATGGGGCAAAGCCCTTGGGGGCGCTGTCCAGGCCATCCTTGCTGTCAAAGTCCATGATGCCATCTGCAGTGCAAAAACGCATGCGCGTCAGGGCATTGATGATGCAACGTGACCTGTCATAGGCTTGCAAATCATCTTGCCATTGCACGGGAGTGTTGCCATACATATGCTGCAATAAATCCACCCAATTGTCGCTACGTAGTTGGGCTTCCACTTCGTGCGCCAGCTTCATGGTTTTTTTTGCAGACCATTGCGGGAAAATTCCTGCATGCACCAGTAAATGCTGGTCCTGCAAAATCGCCAGAGGCCTGTGACGCAACCAGTGCAGTAGTTCTTCACGGTCTGGTGCCTGCAGGATATTGTCCAGCGTGTCGCTGCGGCTTGCCTTGCGTATTCCCTGGGCAACGGCCAGCAAATGCAGGTCGTGGTTGCCGAGTACGGATTCTGCCCGGCCAGCGATTTGTAAATCACGTATCAGACGCAGGCTGGCTAGCGATTTGGGGCCGCGGTTGACGAGGTCACCTGCAAACAGGTAGCTGGCATCCGCTGATGTCTGCGCTATCTTGTCGAGCAAGCTTTGCAACTGATCGGCGCAGCCTTGTATGTCACCGATGAAATAAGTCTTTGCCATGACAGTCTCAGGGCTCACCACCGAGGCGTTTGGCTTCTGCGCGGCTGATCAGGGCTTGCTGCTTTTGCTGTTCGCGCACGCTGGCAGTGATCATGGTAGGCCAACCTATCAAATGTTGCTCGGCAATTTCAGCCAGACCACGCATCCAGGCAGGTGATTCATTCAGGCAGGGGATGTAATTGAATTCCTTGCCACCAGCCTTGAGGAAATCTGTCTTTACTTCGATGGCGATTTCTTCCAGGGTTTCCAGGCAGTCAGCGATAAAGCCTGGGCATATCACATCGACGCGCTTGACGCCTTCTTTGGCCAGTTTTACCACCGTTGGTGCTGTGTAGGGCTGCAGCCATTCGGCACGACCCAGGCGTGACTGGAAGGTAACCACATATTCTTCTTTGCTGAGTCCCAGTTTTTCTGCCAGCAGGCGGGCGGTTTTATAGCATTCGCAATGATAGGCATCACCACGCAGCAAGAAAGCTTTAGGCAAGCCATGAAAACTCATGATCAGTTTGTCTGGCCTGCCATGGCTTTGCCAATGATCCATGACTGAGGCTTTCAAGGCCAGTATATAGCCATCATGGTCATGATAATTCTTGATGAAGCGCAGCTCAGGCATATTCCTGACTTGCTGATAATGCTGGGCGACGGCATCAAAATTCGAGGCTGTCGTGGTGGCAGAGTACTGTGGATAGGCAGGTAAAATCAGTATGCGCTCATAGCCTTCTTGCTTGAGTTTTTGCAAGACCGCAGAAATGGAAGGTGAGCCATAACGCATGGCATAGGCAACATGGACTTCATGTCCGCGTTCACCCAGATAACCTTTCAGCAAGGCTGCTTGTTTTTGCGTGTGTATTTTCAGCGGCGAACCATCCTTGGTCCAGATAGAGGCATATTTTTTTGCCGATTGGCCTGAGCGAAAAGGCAGGATGATGCCATGCAAGAGCAGCCACCAGATCGGCCGTGGCACTTCTACCACGCGCCTGTCCCATAAAAATTGCTTGAGATAGCGACGCACAGCTGATGTCGTCGGCGCATCAGGCGTGCCGAGGTTGATGAGTACGACGGCTGTTTTGGCGATCTTGCCGTGTGAATATTCAGGTTCTTTGAGGAAGCGCATAGGGGTATTTTCTTAAGATGCCAATAATTCTCTGGCGTGTTTGCGCGTAGTCGCGGTGATTTCTATGCCACCCAGCATACGGGCGATTTCTTCTACTCTTTGTTTATTATCGAGTGCTTCTATCTGTGACACGGTTTTGCCATTCAGGTTGGCTTTGCTGACCTGGAAGTGTTGATTGGCCTGGCTGGCGACTTGCGGCAGATGGGTGACGCACAAGACTTGCCTGTCCTGGCCCAGTCGCTTCAGTAGACGTCCCACCACTTCCGCCACGCCACCACCTATGCCGCTATCGACTTCATCAAATATGAGGGTAGGGGTGGCTGTGGCGCAAGAAGTGATGACAGAGATCGCCAGCGAGATACGCGCCAGTTCACCGCCCGAGGCGACCTTGGCCAGCGGTCTTGCCTGCACCCCGGCATGACCGGCGACCAGAAATTCCACTTGCTCCAAACCATAGGCGGCTGGTTCAACCGGGTTCAAGGCAACTGAGAAGCTGCCACCACCCATGCTGAGGTCTTGCATGGCAGCGGTGACTGCCTGGCCCAGATCCTGGGCGACTTGTTGCCTGGTCTTGCTGAGTTTTTGTGCTAGTTGCAAATAAGACTGTCTGGCTTTTTCTTCCTGTGCTTTCAGGGCATCCATGTCAGTCGCATTTGATAATTGAGCCAGTTGCGCAGATAGAGTGGCAAATTCTTCATGCAGCTTTTCTGGTGCAACGTGGAAGCGCCTGGCTGTAGTGTGTATCGCCTCTACGCGATTTTCCACTTCGCGCAGGCGGGCAGGGTCAAGCTCGGTGCGGCTCAGGTAATCGTTGAGCGCATAAGTGGTTTCCTGCAAATTAATGCAAGCAGATTCCAGTGCATCGGTGACTGGTTTTAGCGCGCCATCATAATCCAGTAGTTTCAATAGCTTTTGCTGTATGGCTGTCAGTTGCGACAAGACTGGATGTTCGGATTCAGAAATCAGTGCCGCAGCTTCTTGCCCACCTTCCAGCAGGCTGGCGGCATGGGCCAGGCGGCTGTGCTCCTGGCTGATGCTTTCCCACTCACCGGGCTTGATCTGCAATTTATCGAGTTCGCCGACTTGCCATTCCAGGCGCTCACGTTCTTGCAAGACGCTCTTGGCATTGGTTTCAAATTCTTCGCGTTGCTTGCTGATATTACGCCATGCACGATAACGCAAACCAACTTCAGCCACTTGTTCCTGCAAGCCGCTCTGCATATCCAGCAAATCGCGTTGCGCCTCGGTTTTCAACAAAGACTGATGCGCATGCTGACCATGGATATCGACCAGCATATCGCCAATTTCACGCAATTGTCCTGCGGTGGCAGTGATGCCATTGATCCAGGCTTTGGAGCGACCGGCATTGTCTATGGTACGGCGCAAGATCAGCGGTTGATCCTGGTCAAAGAATTCATGCTCCTTCAGCCAGTTAGCGAGTATCTCATTGACAGCAAACTCTGCACTGATATCGGTTTTACTGGCTGACTCCCGTACCATGCTGGCATCGCCACGGCCACCCAGGGCCAGGGTCAGGGCATCAATCAGGATGGATTTACCAGCACCGGTTTCACCGGTCAGTACACTGAAGCCAGAAGAAAACTCAAGTTCCAGCGTATCAACAATGACAAAATCTCGTATGGCAAGCGTGCGCAACATAATGGGCAGACATGAAGGAATTTGTTAAGAAAACGGTGCCGGACAGCATCAGCCAGCATAGCGAAATCGCTATTCTAGCAACTGCCTGTGACTTCTGTGTTCGTAAGAGTGGGCTAAAACTAAAGCTTAATTCAGCGCACCCTCTACCGAAGGATATTCATTCCAGTGCAATTTCTCACGCAAGGTATTGTAGTAATTCCAGCCGGGAGGATGCAGAAAGGTCACCGTATGAGCAGAACGGTTGACGATAATCCTGTCCTGATGCTGCAGGCTGGCAAAATTCTGCATGTCAAAATTCAGGCTGATATCACGCCCGGCCACGATGGTGATAACGATTTCGCTACTGTCTGGCAAGACTATGGGCCGGTTCGACAAGGCATGCGGGGCAATCGGCACCATCGCAATACCCGATAAGCTGGGGTGCAGCAAGGGGCCGCCAGCAGACAGGGCATAGGCAGTTGAACCTGTCGGCGTTGAGACGATAAGACCGTCCGAGCGCTGGTTATACATAAAATGACCATCCACCTCGACGCGCAATTCCACCATGCCAGAACCGGCGCCACGCGAGACCACGATGTCATTGAAAGCTACGCCGCTGAAAATCTGGTTGCCATCACGAGTGACGATGGCTTGCAAGAGGCTGCGGCGTTCGGACACATATTTGCCATCCAGCATTTCGGTGATGACGGGTATCATGCGGTCGAGCGCAATATCGGTGATAAAACCCAAACGACCCTGATTGATACCTATCAAGGGAACATTATAGGGGGCCAGTTGCCGTGCTATCCCCAGCATGGTGCCATCACCGCCCAGTACGATGGCGGCATCGGCCAGCTTGCCTATCTCGGGCACAGGCATGCTGTTGAAACGCTCTAGTTGCAAGTATTGCGCTGTGTCTGACTCTATGACGACATAATGTCCTGCATCGGCGAGAAAGTGAGCCAGTTCGGTGATCGAGTCTGCAATGCCTGCAGCATTTTGTTTTCCAACAAGTGCGATGGTTTTAGCCTGAACTGTCATAAACAAGGGTGAGGTGACATGATGCCTCAGATTAGAACATAATTAGGGCAAGAATGAATGGAATGAGTGCTCTTTATGACAATTAAAGCAGTTTTACTGGATCTGGATGATACTTTGTGGCCGGTTGCGCCGGTGATACGCCATGCTGAAGCAGTTTTGCAGCAGTGGATGCATGAACATGCGCCTGTCGTTGCACAAAATTACAATGTGGAAAAATTACGCGAGCGCCGTAACTTGCTGGTCGTCAGCGATCCGCGTTTTCAATATGATTTATGGGCCTTGCGTCATACCTTGTTGAGCCAGGTGTTTGACGAGTATGGTCTCACCGCCGAAAAGGCAGACCAGGCCATGGCGGTATTTGCCGATGCCAGAAACAAAGTGGATTTGTATAGCGATGTCAAACCGGCTTTACAGGCTTTGCAGGAAAAACTGCTCTTGGGTACCGTCTCAAATGGTTTTGCCGATTTGCAGGCAATAGGCCTGGCGCATCACTTCAAGGTGTCTATCGCCGCTTTTCGTTTTGGCTGTGCCAAGCCCGACCCCAGGATATTCCTGGCCGCCTGCCAGGAGCTGGGCCTGGAGCCAGCAGAGGTCCTCTATGTAGGCGATGATTTGTTATTAGACGTACAAGGTGCGCAACAGGCAGGTTTGAAAGCTGGCTGGATGAACCGCCAGGGTTTAAAAATTGAAGATAAGCGCCATCTGCATATCAAGCCGGATGCAGAATTTGCCAATCTGCATGATCTGACCCTATGGCTATGAATTTTTTTATGTTCATGTCAGTCATGAACGCATAAAATGAAACCATGCAACTAGATATCCGCGCACAAACTTTATTAAAAGCCCTGGTCGAGCGTTATATCGCTGACGGCCAGCCCGTGGGTTCCCGTGCCTTGTCCAAAATATCCGGCCTGGAATTATCACCAGCGACGATACGTAATGTCATGGCCGACCTCGAGGAAATGGGCTTCGTGGCCAGCCCACACACTTCTGCTGGTCGTATACCTACTCCCAGAGGTTATCGCGTATTTGTTGATAAATTGCTTACTGTGCAAGAGATCAGCGAGGTGGGGCTGGAATCACGCCTGCAATCAGGCATGGCATCACAGCCACCACAAAAACTGATCGCCAATGCGGCGCAGATTTTATCTTCGCTGTCACAATTTGCCGGTGTCGTCATGACGCCACGCACCGAATCCATTTTCCAGCAGGTGGAGTTCTTGCGCCTGTCGGAAAAACGTATCTTGCTGGTAGTTGTTGCTCCCGGCGGTGAAGTGCATAACCGATTGTTACTAACGGATGTGGATTACAACCCTGGCCAGTTGGTGCAGGCGGCTAACTACCTGAACCAGAATTTCGGCGGCCTCAGCTTCACTGATGCACGCACCCGTATCAATAGTGAACTGCGGCAATTGCAAAATGATATGACCAGGCTCATGCAAACTGCGGTGGAAGCAGGCAGCAATGCCATGGACGAAGATAATGATGAAGTTGTCATTTCGGGCGAGCGCAATCTGCTGAATGTGCAGGATTTGTCGTCCAATATGGGATCTTTGCGCAAATTATTTGATATGTTTGAGCAAAAAAGCAGCCTGATGCAATTGCTGGATGTCTCCAGCAAGGCGACTGGGGTGCAAATCTTCATAGGTGGCGAATCACAACTGGTGCCCATGGAAGAAATGAGCATAGTCACAGCGCCCTACGATATCAATGGCAAGATCGTTGGTACCCTTGGTGTCATAGGTCCAACCCGCATGGCTTATGAAAGAGTCATTCCCATCGTGGACATTACGGCAAAATTATTATCTAATGCATTAAGTCAATAAGGCCGGATTTGAATTGACAAAGCAGCTTATCAGACGTTGATACGAATACAGGATTGCTATGGAAAAGAAAAATGCAAAGATTCTATTGATTGATGACAATGATGTGACCCGCGAGGTGCTCAGGGTTATATTGCGCAGCGAAGGGTATAACGTCGCCGGTGAAGCGACAGACGGCGGCACGGGACTGGAATTGGCGGTGAAACTCAGGCCTGACCTGATTATGCTGGACATAGTCATGCCGAAAATCAGCGGCACGGAAATTTTACCGCGTATCAGGGAATTGCTTCCAGACGCCAGGGTATTGATGGTCACTGCAAATAAGGATCAGGAAACCATTTCTGAGGTTGTCAAAAATGGCATACATGGCTATATCCTGAAACCATTCAATGCCCAAAAAATCATTGATACCGTGGCATCAGTGATCGCCAAGATCAATAAATAAGCAGGCGTATAAGCAGGTAATGAGTGAAAAATCTCTTTACGCCTGGCAGTTTGGTGTGGTCATGAGCCTGGTTCAGGCTTTATGCTCGCAATTTGGCTTGGTGCAATTGCCATAGATCGCCAACGCATGCTCGGCAATCTTGAAACCGCGTTCCAGGGCCACAGTTTGCTGGCGTTGCTCAATTTCTTCGTCATAAAATTCTTCGACACGGCCACAATCAAGGCAAACCAGATGGTCATGGTGCGAGCCTTCATTGAGTTCGAAAATGGCTTTGCCAGTTTCAAAATGATTGCGATGTAACAGGCCGGCCTGTTCAAACTGGGTCAGCACACGGTATACCGTTGCCAGGCCGACATCCATATTTTCATTCAGCAGGATCTTATACACATCTTCTGCTGTCAGATGACGGACCCGGCTGTTCTGGAAGATTTCCAGGATTTTCAGACGGGGCAGAGTGGCTTTCAGACCGCTGGCCTTGAGGTTGGGGGTGCTGTTTGTCATGTTTTCGATCAAAAAATTGCTATCTGCTTTATGATATCGGGTTTTAGGGCTTGTTGCTCAATTAAGAGGTTATCTATGCAACTGTTGTTTTCAAAAGTAACACGGAAGAAGATGAGCCGCGTAGCGGGCCTGGTTTTGCTGGCGTCTTTGGCTGGATGTACGTCACCGCTGGGTATATTGTCATCCGCTGACAAGACTTCAGTATATGCAACTTCTGGCACACCAAGCGGTACTGATGGTGCACAAGTGGTACAGCCTACCGGTTTCGCCAAGGTATTGGCATTTATTTCACCTTATCGTGTTTCCATACAGCAAGGTAACTTCGTTTCCCAGGAAATGCTTGCGCAATTAAAAGAAGGCATGACACGCGAACAAGTGCGTTTCTTGCTGGGCACGGCCTTGTTGACAGATATGTTCCATGAAGACCGCTGGGATTATCCTTTCCGCCTGACCAAACCAAATGGCGAGCGCATTACCAGCCGGGTATCGGTGTACTTTACCAATGGTACGGTAGCCAAGTTCGAAGGCGGTAACTTGCCGAATGAAAAAGAATATCTTGCCCGCATTACAGAATCTGCCCTGGGCCTGAACCGTGTGCAATCGGTAGTGGAAACTGATGCGCCCAAGAAAAAAGAGAAATAAATTAACATGACTGCACTGAAAATCGCTGTGGCCGGAGCATCCGGTCGTATGGGCAAGATGCTGGTCGAAGCGATCAGCAATGCGGATGATATGGTCCTGGTAGGCGCGTTGGACGTGCCTGCTTCACCAGCCCTGGGTACGGATGCGGCGGCTGGCCTGGGTAAGCCATCTGGCGTCAGCATTACTGCTGACCTGGCTGCTGGTCTGGCCAATGCGGATTATCTGATTGATTTCACCCGTCCTGAAGGCACGCTCAAACATCTGGAATATTGTGCTGCACATGGCATCAAGCTCATCATAGGCACGACAGGTTTTGACGAGGCAGGCAAGGCAGCGATTGCCGCTGCAGCAGAAAAAACAGCCATCATGTTTGCACCCAATATGAGTGTGGGCGTGAATGTGACCATGAAATTGCTGGAAATGGCTGCCAAAAGCTTTGCCGAGGGCTATGACATTGAAATCGTCGAAGCCCATCACCGCTTCAAAGTAGATGCTCCTTCCGGTACTGCCCTGAAAATGGGTGAAGTCATTGCCGACGCTCTTGGCCGTGACCTTAACGAAGTTGGCGTGTTTGCCCGTGAAGGCGTGACTGGCGAGCGTGATCCATCGTCCATAGGTTTTGCCACTATCCGTGGTGGTGACATCGTCGGCGATCATACGGTCTTGTTTGCAGGCATAGGTGAACGTGTGGAAATCAGCCACAAGTCTTCCAGTCGCGTGACTTACGCCCATGGCAGCCTGCGTGCCGCCCGTTTCTTGCAGAACAAGTCTACCGGCTTGTTTGATATGTATGATGTGTTGGGTTTTCGTTAATCAGTCTGCAATAGTACAAAACAGTACAAAATAGTACAAAGATAAACCCTACATGAATTCTGCAATTGCACATTACTGGGAGCAGGCCGATGCCATGGGGCATCTGGTTGGCTGGCTATTATTGCTGATGTCGGTGCTCAGCTGGACGCTGATACTGATGAAGGCCTGGAGCTTTTGGCGTATCCGCAAGGCTGCACCTGCCCTGCGTTCTTTCTGGCGAGCCCCCAGTCTGGCGGATGCCTTGTCATCCCTGCGCCAGGTGGATCAGTCCAGGGTGTTTATCAGCCTGGCTGATGCAGCTCATGCTGCCAGTGACACTGCGCAGCGTAGTACTACCTTGTCTGCCAATGCCGGGATTAGTGAAATTTTGACACGCAGCCTGCGCCAGGAATTGCAGGGGCTGACAGTTAAACTGGAAACCGGCCTGAGTTTTCTGGCTTCAGTCGGCGCAACTGCACCTTTCGTGGGTTTGCTGGGAACGGTGTGGGGCATATACCGTGCCTTGACGGCTATCTCATCGAACGGCGTTGTGCAAATCGACCAACTGGCCGGGCCGGTCGGCGAAGCCTTGATCATGACTGCCCTGGGTTTGCTGGTAGCGATACCTGCTGTGCTGGCTTATAACGGTTTTAACCGCATCAACCGCATTACCCTGGCAGAGCTGGATGGTTTTGCCTTTGACTTGCATGCACATATGAGCAAGACATGAGCAAGTCCTGATATCTTGCTGACTAGATAATATTCAGATGACATTCGGTCAATTCCATACGCCACGCGAATCTTCTTCCCGCCCTTTGACTTCTATGGCGGATATCAATGTCACGCCCATGGTTGACGTGATGCTGGTCTTGCTGGTCATCTTCATCATCGCAGCCCCCTTCATGACGCATGCGGTCAAGCTGGACTTGCCACAGGCGCAGGCAGAAGCCGCGCCAGAGCAGGCGGACACGGTGCGCATCTCTTTCGATGCGGATGGCATCCTGTACTGGAACAACCAGGTATTGGCGATGACAGAACTGGAGTCCAAACTGGCTGCACAGGCGAAAAAGAACAAGCAGGCCGAGATACAATTGCGTGCTGACAAGGCTACCCGTTATGAAATTATCGCCAAGGTCATGGCGGCGGCTCAATCCCAGGGACTGGCAAAAATCTCTTTCGTCACTGACAGCAAGCAAGCTAAAAAGCCTTGATCATCCAGGCGCTTGAAAAAGTGCTGATGCCCTCCGTCAAAGCATGCTCCTGGCCTTGCTCAGCAAGGCTTTCCTCAATAATGTGCCTGAACCAGTTATAATCAAAGGTTCTGAGTCATTTTCGCTTCCACTTCTGCTTACGCCATGCAAGAAAAATACACGCCCTCTGACGTCGAACAATCGGCGCAATCCCATTGGAAAAAGATCGATGCCTATACGGCAGTAGAAAATAATCCACGTTTTCCTAAAGGCAAGTATTACGCTTGCTCCATGCTGCCTTACCCATCTGGCAAGCTACACATGGGCCACGTGCGCAATTACACGATCAATGACATGCTGGCGCGCCAGCTACGCATGAAGGGCTATAACGTCCTCATGCCCATGGGCTGGGATGCATTTGGCTTGCCAGCAGAAAATGCTGCAATTGCCTATAAAAAATCACCAGCAGAATGGACTTACGCGAATATCGAAGACATGAAGTCGCAAATGCAGCCCCTGGGCCTGGCATTTGACTGGAAGCGTGAAGTCGCTACCTGCGACCCTGATTACTATCGCTGGAACCAGTGGCTGTTCCTGAAGATGCTGGAAAAAGGCGTTGCCTATAAAAAAACCCAGGTCGTCAACTGGGACCCTATCGATCAAACCGTGCTGGCGAATGAGCAGGTCATCGATGGCCGCGGCTGGCGTTCTGGCGCTCTGGTAGAGAAGCGCGAGATTCCTGGCTACTATTTTGGCATCACCCAATATGCAGACGAATTGCTGAACAGCATCGATGATCTGGATGGCTGGCCTGAGCAAGTACGTACCATGCAGCGCAACTGGATAGGCAAGAGCGAAGGCGTGCGCTTTGCTTTCCCACACCAGATCGCTGATGAAACTGGCGCGCTGGTACAAGACGGCAAGATGTATGTGTTTACTACCCGTCCTGACACCATCATGGGCGTGACTTTCTGCGCAGTAGCCGCAGAACATCCTATCGCCACGCTGGCAGCAAAGAATAATGCCGCATTGGCAGCCTTCATCGAAGTCTGCAAAGCCGGTGGCACGACAGAAGCGGAAATGGCGACCAAGGAAAAAGAGGGCATGCCGACTGGCCTCTTCGTTACTCACCCGCTGACTGGCGAGCAAGTCGAAGTCTGGGTTGGTAACTATGTCCTCATGACTTATGGCGATGGCGCCGTCATGGGCGTGCCTGCGCATGATGAACGCGATTTTGCGTTCGCAAAAAAATACAATATCGCCATCAAGCAAGTTGTAGCGATTGAAGGCGAAAGCTTCACGACGGATGCCTGGGCAGAATCCTATGGCGACAAACAGCGTGGCGTCACCGTCAATTCTGGCAAATATGATGGCCTGAGTTTCAAAGCCACGGTTGATGCAGTGGCTAATGACCTTGTTGGTAAAGGTCTGGGCGAAAAGAAAACCACCTGGCGCTTGCGTGACTGGGGTATTTCCCGTCAACGCTACTGGGGCACACCTATCCCTATCATCCACTGCGACAGCTGTGGTGATGTGCCTGTGCCGTATGAAGATTTGCCAGTGGTCTTGCCTACCGACTGCATCCCTGACGGTTCTGGCAATCCATTGAAACACCGTGAAGATTTCCTGAATGTGCCTTGCCCTAAATGCGGCAGCCCGGCACAGCGCGAAACTGACACCATGGATACTTTCGTTGATTCTAGCTGGTATTTCATGCGTTATACCTGCCCTGATGCAACCACCATGGTCGATGAGCGCAATGACTACTGGATGGCGATGGACCAGTACATCGGCGGTGTAGAACATGCGGTATTGCATTTGCTGTATGCACGCTTCTGGACCAAGGCCATGCGTGACCTGGGCCTGGTCAAGATAGACGAGCCTTTCAAAAACCTGTTCACCCAGGGCATGTTGCTCAATGAGTCTTATTATCGTGAAGATGTCAGTGGCAAGAAAATCTGGTTCTATCCGAATGAAATCGAAGTCCAGCATGATGACAAGGGACGTCCAATTTCTGCCTTGCTGAAAAGCGATGGCCAGCCTGTGCAAATGGGTGGCATAGAAAAGATGTCCAAGTCCAAGAACAATGTGGTCGAACCGAAAGACATTATCGAACAGTTCGGTGCCGATACAGCACGCCTGTTCACCATGTTTGCCGGTCCTCCAGATCAAAGTGCAGCATGGAGCAATAGTGGTGTAGAAGGTGCATCGCGTTACCTGCGTCGTTTGTGGGCTTCTGCCTTGAAATTATCTGGCACGATTGCTTCAGGTAATGTTGCGCCTGCTGCTTATGCCAATGAGGTCAAGGCCCTGCGCCGTGAAGTGCATCTGACATTGAAGCAGATCGATGCCGATTATGAGCGCCTGCAATACAACACGGTAGTCTCTGGTGCCATGAAGTTGTTGAATACCATAGAGTCCTTCAAGTCAGAAGCCGAAGGCAGCGCAGCAGCTTTGCGCGAAGCCTTTAGCATCTTGCTGCGTGGCTTGTATCCGGTATGTCCGCATATCACTCATGCCTTGTGGCAGGAACTGGGCCTGGCCACAGAACTCGGTGAAATCATTGATGCACCCTGGCCGCTGGTCGATGAAGCCGCCCTGGTACAGGATGAAATCGAGCTCATGGTACAAGTCAATGGCAAACTGCGCGGCAGCATCAAGGTTGCCAAGGATGCTGACAAGGCGACTATAGAAGCGACGGCACTGGCGAATGAAAGTGTGCAAAAGTTTATCGAAGGCACACCGAAAAAAGTCATCATCGTGCCTGGCAAACTGGTCAATATCGTTGCCTGAAGATTGTTGTTGAAAATCAGTTTAAAAGTTTAATCGTTGTATTGGTAACAGGGAAAACCGCATGCAAGCAAATTATGTAAAGCGTCTGCAATGGCTGGCAGCCATCATGTCCATCATGTTGTTGTCAGCTTGTGGTTTTGCCCTGCGTGGCCCGGTGGCGCTGCCATTCAAGAGTATCTTTATAGGCTTGCCCGAGGCTTCATCCCTAGGCGGCGAGTTGCGCCGCCAGATCCGTGCCAATGGTCAAACCCAGATCGCATCTGACGCCAAGGAAGCTCAGGTGATATTGGATGTGCTGGCAGAAACCAGGGATAAGCAAATCCTGTCCCTGAATAGCCAGGGCCGTGTGCGTGAATACAATTTGATCTACAACTTCCGTTTCCGTGTCCGCAACAACGCAGGCAAGGAATATCTGGAACCGGTAGACATACAGCTCAAGCGTAATATCAGCTTTAATGAAACCCAGGTATTGGCGAAAGAGGCAGAAGAAGTCTTGCTGTACCGTGATATGCAAAGTGACCTGGTGCAGCAAATCATGCGTCGCCTGGCTGTTATAAAGATGGACGACTGATATGCAATTACGCTTCGATGCCCTTGATGGCCATCTGGCGAAAACACTGGCGCCACTGTATGTGATCACCAGTGATGAGCATTTGCTGGCGCTGGAAGCCGCAGACAAGATACGCCGTACAGCAAAATCGCAGGGCTTTTACGAGCGCGAGATACTGACGGTAGAGCGCAGCTTCAAATGGGGAGCCTTGCTGGCAGCGAACCAGTCGCAATCCCTGTTTGGCGATAAAAA
This sequence comes from Undibacterium sp. JH2W, assembly GCF_049340425.1. Taxonomy (NCBI): domain Bacteria; kingdom Pseudomonadati; phylum Pseudomonadota; class Betaproteobacteria; order Burkholderiales; family Oxalobacteraceae; genus Undibacterium; species Undibacterium sp. JH2W. Next base: position 177,525 of record NZ_JBMPOT010000004.1, read on the forward strand.
ACTTATAGACTTGCGCATCCCTACCGGCAAACCTGGCAAGGATGGTGGCCAGGCATTGCAAGACTATGTGGCAAATTTGTCGCCTGATAATCTGACTTTGATCACCTTGCCCAAGCTGGACTGGGCTACGCAAAAAGCCGCCTGGGTAGGCAGCTTGCAGCAAAGCGCGGTGTATATTGATATCCCGCTGGTAGAGCGCAATCAACTCCCAGGCTGGATCAGTATGCGCCTGTCCTTGCAGCAGCAAAGCGCAGACAGGCAAAGCCTGGATTTCATTGCCGACAGGGTAGAGGGCAATTTGCTGGCCGCCCATCAGGAAATCCAGAAACTGGCCTTGCTGCATCCGCCCGGCAAACTGAGTTTTGAACAAATCCATGATGCGGTGCTGAATGTAGCGCGCTATGATGTCTTTAAGCTCAATGAAGCCATGCTGGCCGGTGATGTCGCCAGACTGGTGCGCATGCTGAATGGCTTGAAAGGTGAGGGCGAAGCCCTGCCGCTGGTTTTGTGGGCCATGGCAGAAGAGATACGTACCTTGCTGAAACTGAAATCTGGCATGGCACAGGGCAGGCCCTTGTCAGCCTTGCTGAAAGAATACCGCATCTGGGGCCCGCGAGAAAAACTCATGGACCCCGCCTTGCGCCGCGTCAGCCTGGCAAATTTGCGGGCTGCACTGCAAGAGGCATCGCAGGTCGATAAGATGGTAAAAGGTTTACGAGCGAAGGCATTTGCAGGAGACCCCTGGGATGCTTTATTACAGCTGGGTTTGAGAGTGGCAAAAGCAGCATAACTGCAGTTTGGCCCGCACCTGATACTGATAGCAAGCGGTTTATCAAACCGGAAATTGAATTCCCTCGCCACCTTGCTGGTGGCTGATCAACGAATATGAGAACCAGACGTTCTCTGAATGACGATATGGATATCAAGCATTACATGAATGACCTCGGCATCCGTGCCCGCGCAGCATCGCGCGCCATGGCCAAAGCCGACACCGCCGCCAAGAACAAGGCCCTGTCCCTGATCGCTGTCGCCATCAGGCGTGAAGCGGCTGCCTTGCGCGCCGCCAATGAGCTTGACCTGGCCGCAGCAAAGGCAGCGGGTATGGAAGCCGCCATGCTGGACCGGCTGACCCTGTCCGACAAGGCGATAGCCACCATGGCTGAAGGTCTGGAACAGATCGTCAGCCTGGCTGATCCCATAGGTGAAATCTCGAACATGAAATACCGCCCCACCGGCATACAGGTAGGGCAAATGCGCGTGCCACTGGGCGTTATCGGCATCATTTATGAAGCACGCCCGAATGTGACGGTAGATGCGGCTGGCCTGTGCATCAAGAGTGGCAATGCGACCATATTGCGCGGCGGATCTGAAGCCATCCATTGCAACCAGACCCTGGCGAAACTGGTCAAGGAAGGTCTGGCTGGTGCCGGTTTGCCCGCTGATGCAGTACAGATCGTCGAGACCACAGACCGCGCTGCTGTTGGCGAGCTGATCACCATGCCGCAGTATGTCGATGTCATCGTCCCGCGCGGCGGCAAGGGCTTGATTGCGCGTCTGATGCAAGAAGCCACAGTGCCCATGATCAAACATCTCGATGGTATCTGTCATGTGTATATTGATGACAAGGCTGACTTCAAAAAAGCCGTGGACGTGGCATTCAATGCCAAGTGCCACCGTTATGGTACTTGCAACACCATGGAAACCTTGCTGGTCGCGCAAGGCATAGCCGCGCAAGTCTTGCCTGCACTGGCTGAGCTGTATGCAGGAAAACAGGTGGAATTACGTTGCGATGAAGCCGCTGCTGCAATACTGGCAGGCTACCCGCATCTGGCTAAAGCAACAGAAGAAGACTGGAGTACTGAATACCTGGCCCCTGTCCTGGCCATCAAGGTGGTGGCTGACTTGGATGAGGCCATTACGCATATCAATGATTATTCATCCAAACACACAGAATCCATCATCACAGAAGATTATAGTCGCGCCCTGCGTTTCTTACGCGAAGTCGATTCCGCCTCGGTGATGGTGAATGCTTCCACCCGTTTTGCTGACGGTTTTGAATATGGCCTGGGTGCAGAAATAGGTATCTCAAATGACAAGCTGCATGCACGCGGCCCGGTAGGTCTGGAAGGTCTGACTTCGATGAAGTATGTAGTCTTTGGCCATGGTGAAGTGCGCCAATAAAAAGAAAGAGCAATATGGTTTTTTATCCTTGGGTTAAAGTTTTCCACATCCTGTTCGTTACGTCCTGGTTCGCTGGTCTGTTTTATATGCCTCGCATCCTGGTCAACCTGGCGATGGAAAATCATCCACCCACGACAGAACGCCTGTTGCTGATGGCGCGCAAACTGTATCGTTTCATGACCATATTGGCGGTGTTGGCCTTGATCTTCGGTCTGTTGCTATGGCTAGGCTATGGCATAGGCAAGGGGCCAGGTAATGGCTGGCTGCATGCCAAGCTGACTTTGGTGATCTTGCTGATAGGCTATCACCACGCCTGTGGCAGCTTGCTGAAAAAGTTTGAGAAGGGCGTTAATAAGCGCAGCCATGTCTGGTTCCGCTGGTTTAATGAAGTGCCGGTGATTTTGTTGCTGGCGATATTGATATTGGTAGTCGTCAAACCTTTCTAGGTTTGACGAGGTTTCCAAGTACGGCTGACCTGGAGTGCAGAACTCCAGGCCAGCCATTGGCGGTGAATATTCACCATCGTTTTTTTTAACGGATAAAGGGTACACCTATGACGCGTTATTCTTATTTTTGTCCATGCCCACGTGGCCTGGAAATAGCCCTGGCTGAAGAGCTCGGTGAAATTGCAGCAATGGATAAAACCATGACTGTACACAATCAGGTGCCGGGCGGCGTGCACTGCTCAGGCAGCATGCATGATGGCTGGCGTATCAACCTGCATTCACGCATAGCATCCCGCGTGCTGATGCGTATGGCGCATTCTGGCTATACCAATGAAAACGATATTTACGACCTGGTGCTGGCACAGCCCTGGGAAGACTGGTTTGGTTATCATCACACCATCCGCGTTGATGTCACGGCAGTCAAATCACCTTTGAAGAGCCTGGACTTTGCCACCCTCAAAATCAAGGATGCGATCTGTGACCGCTTCCGCGACCAGTTTACCCAGCGCCCGTCAGTCAATACCAAGAACCCTGACATGCGCATCGTCGGTTTCATGGACGCACGCAATTTCACGGTGTATCTGGATATCTCCGGCGAGCCTTTGTTCAAGCGCGGCTGGCGTCTGGAAACCGGTGATGCGCCCTTGCGTGAAAACCTGGCAGCAGGCCTGTTGCGCACCGCAGGCTGGAAGCCTGGCACACCCTTGTTTGACCCTATGTGCGGTTCCGGCACCATCCTCATTGAAGCTGCACAAATCCTGGCAGGCATACCACCTGGCTTGAAACGTGAATTCGCTTTCGAGAAAATGCATCAGTTCGATGCTGATGCCTGGGCCCAGATCAAGGCCAGCGCCAAGCCACATCCTCTGCCTGCGGAACCAACGATTTTTGGCAGCGACATTTCTGGCGACATGATAGTCATGACGCGCAATAACCTGAACAAGGCGGGCATACGTTTTGACGTGCCACTCAAGCAGATAGAAGCGCAGGAAATCAAGGCGCCAACGACAGAGCCTGGCATCTTGCTGACCAACCCGCCTTACGGTGAGCGTATCGGTGTGCGTGGTGACAGCTCGATGGAAGATGATGACATGGCCAAGGATTTCTTCAGTGCCTTCAGTACCACGCTCAAGCAGCGCTTTGCTGGCTGGAGTGTGTTCCTGTTCACTGCTGACCTGGGTTTGCCCAAGATGTTGCGCCTGAAAGAATCGCGCAAGACACCATTCTTCAATGGTGCACTGGAATGCCGTTTGTTCCGCTTTGACATGGTCGCAGGCTTTAACCGCAGAGAAGAAGCCAAGCCTAAAGATATCGCTGAATAATTTTCATGCTGTTGTTATAAGTTGCTATAGGTTACAGAAAAGCGGCCAGGTCTCAGCAGACCTGGCCGTTTTGCTTTAGGCTTGAGGCTTCATTTCAAGATTCTGCAAGGAGATGTAGTCATGGCACTGGAATCAACCGCCAAACAACTGAATTTAAAAGATCCATCCTTATTACGCGACCAGGCCTATATCAATGGCGAATGGCTCACAGGTGCGGCTAGTTTTGAAGTGAATAATCCTTCCACGCTGGCAATATTGGGCACAGTACCGAACCTGGACGCCAGCCATACCGAAGCCGCCATCAAGGCTGCGCAAGCCGCCTTTCCGCTGTGGGCCGCAAAAACCGGCAAAGAGCGTGCGACGCTCATGCGCAAATGGTTTGACCTCATGATAGAAAATGCCGACGACCTGGCCGCCATCATGACGGCAGAGCAGGGTAAGCCGCTGGCTGAGGCCAAGGGCGAAGTCATTTACGGTGCCAGCTTCATAGAATGGTTTGCCGAAGAAGCCAAGCGCGTATCCGGTGATGTCATGGCCTCGACCTGGAGCGACAAGCGCATGGTGGTCTTGAAGCAGCCTATCGGTGTTTGCGCGTCCATCACGCCCTGGAATTTCCCTATCGCCATGATTACGCGCAAGGTGGCACCTGCGGTAGCCGCTGGTTGCTCCATCGTCATCAAACCTGCCGAACAAACACCTTTGTCTGCACTGGCCATGGCAGAACTGGCGCACAGGGCTGGCATACCGGCAGGCATCATCAATATCGTCACGGCTGATTCCGAGCAATCCATCGCTGTCGGCAAAGTCTTGTGCGACAGCCCTGTAGTCAGGCATTTGTCGTTTACTGGTTCAACACCGGTAGGCCGTATCCTCATGCGTCAATCTGCCCAGACGGTGAAAAAGCTAGCTCTGGAACTGGGCGGTCATGCTCCCTTCATCGTGTTTGAAGATGCCGACCTTGATGCCGCGGTGGAAGGGGCCTTGCAATCGAAATTCCGTAATTCTGGCCAGACCTGTGTCTGTACCAATCGCTTTTATGCGCATGAATCAATTTACGATGCCTTTGTAGCAAAACTCTCAGCTGGGGCTAAAAAGATCAGGGTGGGCGATGGCTTTGGTGCTGGTATCAACCAGGGGCCGATGATCGATGCGCAAGCAGTCGCCAAGGTAGAGGAACATGTGGCCGATGCCTTGAAACAAGGTGCAAGCTTGCAGGCTGGTGGCAAATTGCTGGAAGCGGGCAAACTTTTTTATGAACCAACCGTGCTGTCGAATGTCACATCTGGCATGTTGATCATGAATGAAGAGACCTTTGGCCCGGTGGCAGCAGTCGTCAAGTTCCAGACCGAAGAAGAAGCCATTGCCGCGGCGAATAACACCGATTTTGGCCTGGCCTCCTACTTTTATTCACGCGACATAGGCCGTGTCTGGCGAGTTGCTGAAAAACTGGAATATGGCATGGTAGGCATCAACACCGGCCTTATTTCGAATGAAGTGGCGCCGTTTGGCGGCGTCAAGCAATCCGGCCTGGGGCGTGAAGGCTCAGTCTATGGCATGGATGAATATCTGGAAATGAAGTACCTTTGTATGGGCGGCATTTGAATCTGTGTTCATCCGACACAGATTTTCCTTAGCTCCCAATGTGTAGTCCTATGCCTGTCAGTGATATTTGCTGGCAGGCGAACCGAATTTGCCCATGTCTTCTGCATCCAAGATCAATAATGCTGGCCTGGCGACCTTACTGGCTGCCCTGGCCATGCTTGGTCCCTTCTCGATTGATACTTATCTTCCTGCTTTCCCCAATATCCAGGCGACCCTGCATGCGAGTGCGCTTGAAGTGCAGCAAACGCTGACGGCTTATATGTTGTCGTTTGCAGTCATGACCTTATGGCATGGCGCTTTATCAGATGCGTTTGGCAGGCGCAATGTGATTTTGGTGGCTTTGGCCGTATTTGCCGTGGCCAGTTTTGGTTGTGCTTCTGTACACAGTATTCATTACCTGTGGGGTTTCCGCATCTTGCAAGGGGTTTCTGCAGGGGCTGGCATGGTGGTCGGGCGTGCCATCATACGCGACTTGTATGCCGGGGCAGAGGCCGAGCGCCTGCTATCCCTGGTCACCATGATTTTTTCCATCGCCCCTGCGATGGCACCTATCCTGGGGGGATGGGTAGTCGGTTTCCTGAGCTGGCGGGCGATTTTCCTTTTGCTGTTTGGCTACACGGTGGTTTTGTGGTGGGCTTGCTACAAGCATTTGCCAGAATCCCTGCCTATGGACAAGCGCCAGCCGTTTAGTGCCGAATTTTTGTGGGAAAGTTATAAAAAAGTATTCAAGTCCCCTTTATTTCACTTGAAGGCAGGCACAATAGCCTTTAATTTTGCCGGTCTCTTCCTGTATGTGTCTGCTGCACCGGCTTTTATTACCCAGCACTTGCATCTGGGGCCAGATCAGTTTGGCTGGCAGTTTGTTCCCTCAGTCGGCGGCATATTTTTTGGTGCACTGGCAGCCAATAGGCTGGCAGGCAGAATGACAGTATGGAAGCAGGTCAGCATAGGCTTTTGCTTCCTGTTAGGCGCGTCCCTGTTTAATGTCGTTTTTCACTATTTTTCCCCACCACTACTCTTGTGGTCTGTGACCCCCTTGTTTTTTTATACTTTTGGCATGTCACTGGTCGCGCCAGGAGCGACCTTGCTAGTACTGGATTTATTTCCTAATATAAGAGGCATTGTTGCTTCTTGCCAGTCTGCGACCGTGACTTTGCTGGGTGCTGTTATCGCGGGCATTGTTGCACCAGCGTTGGATCATTCTGTTTTGACACTGGCTTTAGGTCAATTTGCCTGCGCAGGTATAGGTGCAATCATGTGGTATACAGGACGCGCCTATTGGCGTGCCATGACTGCGCAGAAGCAAAATGCCTGGGAAACGATAGAGTAATGGGGTGGAGAATAGTCAATCTAAATTTCCCTGAATACAAGAGAGTAAATAAATTTCAAGTCAGTTACTTGAAATACTTTTAGCCAACCCTATATAATTGGTGCTTTGCAACAATGGACTAAAATCAAGCTTGTCAGCAGCTTTTCCAGATTTTGTGTACTATTCGTTCCGCATATGCAAATAAGATATCCATCGTGTCTTTATTTTGCGAACTTATTTAAAGTGTAGCTTTCTAAACACATTGAATTCATCAAGTTGTCACTTTCCACAGGTATCGTGCCGCTTGTCATTGGATCTCTTGCTGATTCAAGGCTGTAAAACACCTGTGCTTCTGTTTTTACCGTGCTTGATGATGTTGGTAAAAACTTAACATTCATTTTTGGATACATGATAATGAAAAAATCAATTTTCGCACTCGCTCTGTTGGGTGCTTTCTCTGGCGCGGCTTTCGCACAATCTACTGTAACAATCTACGGTGTTGTTGACGTTGGCTTCCAAAGCCTGGACAACGGTACACCAGCTGGCCGTTTCAACAAACTCCAAAGTGGCCAAGAAGCGGGTTCCCGTATCGGCTTCAAAGGTGTTGAAGATCTGGGCGGCGGTTTGAAAGCAAACTTCGTTCTGGAACAAGGCGTTCTGGTTGATACTGGTGAATCCGATCAAGGCCGTACTTTTGGCCGTCGTTCCACAGTTGGTCTGTCTGGCGATTTCGGTGCAGTTGATTTCGGTCGTGACAAGTCTCCAACTCTGAAATACTTCGACAACTTTGATCCGTTTGGTTCCGCTCTGATCAACAGCGGCACAGGCGTTCGCGCTCTGTACTTCGTTGGTGGCTCTGCTACTGTTGCTGGCGTTAACGCAAACTCCACAGGCCGCGTAAGCAATTCCGTTTTCTATTCCACACCAGGTAACCTGAGTGGTTTCTCTGCTGCTGCCCAATACGGTTTCGGCGAAGCAGCTGGCGACAACTCTGCTGGTCGTTCCCTGGGTCTGACTCTGGGCTACAAAGTTGACGCTCTGGAAGTTGGTTTCAACTACCTGAAAGACAATGCACAAGACGCTAAACTGTTCACAAATGCCAAAAAAGGTATTTCTGTTGCAGCATCTTATGACTTCGGCGTTGCCAAGCCAGTATTCATCTATCAAAAAACGACAGACGACCTGACTCTGGATAAGAAAGCCTACACATTGGCAGTGACAGTTCCAGTTGATGCAAACGGCAAAGTATTTGCTGGTTTCACACAATTGAAAAACTCCACACCATTCAATGCAATTAGCCAAGTTGGCGATGCAAAACAATTCGCTATCGCTTACAACTACTCCCTGTCCAAGCGTACTGATCTGTACACAGCATTCGCTCGTTTGACACAAGATGCAAATTCCAGAGAACAACTGGCAGCTACTGCTGTTAGTGGTGCTTCTGTAAAAGAATTGACTGCTGGCGTACGTCACCAGTTCTAATTCCATGAAGGGCTAGTCCCTTCATGTTGGAAAAAGAGTGCTCGTTATGAGCACTCTTTTTTTTGTCTATAAACCGTTTTGTCCGGGCAGACGTTGCAATTCTGAATGGAGGCAAACATGAAATCTGCTTTGCTGCAGCATGTTGCCGTATATTCCTGACAGCCCAGTCAGGGCTTTGCTACAATGGTTGTATATATTGTTTCCGGGCTTTAACATGAAAATCATGAATAAATCTGCATGGCTGTTGATGTCGGTGATGCTGGCGGCTACTCAATTGGCTAACGCACAAACACCTGCCAAGGTCGATGCGCCACCGCCACCCAAATTGGAAAAACTGGAAGAGGTTGCTGACCCGCAAGGTATATCAGTCAGTAAGCCTGAGCCCAAGAACAAGCAAATGGAAAAGCGCAGTAATGGTGGCAAGGTAACTGAAGTCCAGGTCAAGTCTGGTAAAAGCAATTACACAGTCAAAGCCGACCCGGAAGTCGGTAATGCGCCCAAGGGAACGGTGCAGGGCGATGCCAATCGCGCCGCCCAATGGACCATCCTGGAATTTGGCGGCAAGAAAGAAGTCAAAGAAGGCAATCCCCCTGACGTGTTGGCACCTGCACCGGCAAAATCAGCCGCCTCTGCCAGCGCCGCTGCTTCCAAGTAAGTATTCACTTTAGCTCTTATCTTTAATTGACATGGCAGTTTTTACACCGGTAAGTCTGGAAGACCTTGGTCCCTGGATGCAGCAATTCCCCTTAGGCAGGGCCTTGAGTATCAAAGGTATCGCTTCAGGCATAGAAAATAGTAATTTTTTCATCAATACTGAAGCAGGTGAGTTCGTATTGACGATATTTGAAAACCTGAATTTTGAGCAACTGCCGTTTTATCTGAAATTGATGCGTCATCTCGCCGATCATGGCGTCTTGGTGCCCGCACCTATCGCCAATGATCAAGCGGAGTTGGTGGTCACTCTGCATGGCAAGCCTGCTGCGATAGTCAGCAAACTGGAAGGCAAGTCGCAAATGGAGCCGCAGGCCGTGCATTGTGCTGCGGTTGGGGCTATGCTGGCGCGCATGCATATGGCTGGCAAGGATTTCACTATAGCGCAACCTAACCTGCGCTCGCTGGACTGGTGGCATGAGACCACGCCCAAGGTCTTGCCTTTCCTGTCCGATGAGCTGCAGCATCTGTTGCGTGCTGAAGTACATTTCCAGGATGCTTTTGACAGCACGCCGATTTACAAGGCCTTGCCGCGCGGCCCTGTACATGCTGACTTGTTCCGTAATAACGTCATGTTTGATGGTGAACGCCTGACTGGTTTTTTCGATTTCTATTTTGCCGGTTGTGACACCTGGTTGTTTGATGTGGCAGTGACTGTCAATGACTGGTGTATTGAACTGGCGACGGGCGTGCTTGATGAAGAGCGAGTGCTAGCTTTGTTGAGTGCCTATCATGCTGTACGTCCTTTCACTAAAGAGGAAGCGATTGCCTGGCAACCCATGCTACGTGCTGCTGCACTGCGTTTCTGGCTCTCGCGGCTGTATGATTTTTACCAGCCCAGGGATGCTGAAATGCTGACGCCGCATGATCCCACGCATTTTGAGCGTATCCTGCGCTTGCGAGAGTCTGGTCGGGTACCGGCTTTGCCGATAGCATGATGAATACAGTCAGCGCACAGTCCGGCTGGGCCTGGATACAGCAGGGTTTATTGCTGTACCGCAAGCGACCTATGGAATTGCTCAGCCTGTTTTTCTTGTGGATGGTGCTCACGCAATTGCTGGGGTTCATTCCCATTGCTGGGCAATTCATCAGTTTCTTTTTGTTTCCAGTATTTTCAGTTGGTCTTATTCAGGCTTGTTTGCTCACTGAGAATGAGCAAAAAATAAGGCCTGACTTACTTTTTATTGGTTTTAAATCGCCGCAATTGCTCGCCTTGCTAGGGTCTGGCCTGCTTCGCATGGTGGCCATTATTTTTGCATTCTGGTGTTCTGACGAGCTCAATGACGGGGAGTTGTCGACATTTATGAAAGCCGCTGTGACAGTGGAAACCATGGATGCTGCCAGTCTCGAAAAGACGGTGCCTGTAAAAGCGATTTTCTCGACTTTTCTTATCTATATACCATTTTTAATGGCATTTTGGTACAGCATCCCATTGATGGTGTGGCAGCGTATGTCGCTTTTTAAATCCCTGTTCTATAGTTTTTTTGCTGTACTGCATTCCTGGAAAGCATTACTCGTCTATTTTTTTTGCTGGTACGGCATCACACTATTAATTGGCCCGCTGGCAGTCATTTTTTATGCCATAGATGTGAATGTAGGCAAGCTGATGTTAACAATATTCTCATTCATTATCTTCGTCATTGCCTTTTGTTCATCCTATCCGACTTACACAGATGTTTTCGGTAAGCCGGACCAGGAAAATCAGTCTGCTGCCTGATGCTCTGAAGGCAAGTCCAGGTCTTCAATAATTTCAAAGCTATGCGTCATCACCGCAGTTTTTTCCAGCATGATGGAAGCTGAGCAGTATTTTTCATGCGACAGCTTGATGGCGCGTTCTACCAGATTAGCTTTTAACTGGCGGCCACGTACGACAAAGTGGAAATTGATTTTTGTGAACACTTTGGGCTCAGTGTCCGCACGTTCTGCTGTCAGTTTGACATCGCAGCCACGAATATCCTGTTTGCCCTTGCGCAAAATCAGTACAACGTCATACGCGGAGCAGCCACCCGTGCCCAATAACACCATTTCCATAGGGCGCGGTGCCAGATTACGACCACCACCATCAGGTGCACCATCCATTAAAACGGCGTGACCGGAACCGGTCTCTGCCAGAAAAGACATGCCGGATGAACCCGTCCAGCGTACTGTAGCTTCCATACTTATACCCTCGCGTTGTCAAAGAAAATACCATCTGTAAATTGTAGCCTATTGCGCAGAATCGTAAAATTTTACGCAACAAACTGTAAATTACCTTGCACTGCACAATTTCTTATCCTATTATTGACTCATCGGTTAGTTAATGGCAAGCCTGTCAACTAACCTCGCAATTGTCTCCTCCACCTACTCCTTTGGTGGATTCAACCCGAAGCCAGTCTTCGGGTTTTTTTTGCCTGTATTTCCACATGCTTTCCACAAAGCCTGCACAAAAATTAAACAATCCTTGCACTAAGTCTTTGAAAATACTATAATTTCCGACTCCCTGATCGCCCAAGGGAGAAGTGATAAGGACGAGTCTGCTGAAATAAATGGCAGAACCACCAAAAACACAGAATATTCAGGGCGTTTTTAACTTTTATTAGGATTCAACATGAAAACCTTTTCCGCTAAGGGCCATGAGGTTCAGCGCGACTGGTTCGTGATTGACGCGACAGATAAAGTACTCGGACGTGTTGCCAGCGAAGTGGCACTCCGTTTACGCGGCAAACATAAACCAGAATTTACACCACACGTAGACACAGGCGATTTTATCGTTGTTGTTAACGCAGGCAAACTGCGCGTGACTGGTACTAAAGCTCTGAACAAAACATACTACCGTCACACTGGTTATCCAGGCGGTATCTATGAAACAAATTTCCAGAAAATGCAAGAGCGTTTTCCAGGTCGTGCACTCGAGAAAGCTGTTAAAGGCATGTTGCCTAAAGGCCCACTCGGCTATGCAATGATCAAGAAGCTGAAAGTCTATGCAGATGCAACACATCCGCATGCAGCTCAGCAACCACAAGTACTCGACATCTAAGGATTAGCCATGATCGGTAATTACAACTACGGAACTGGCCGTCGCAAGAGCGCAGTTGCTCGCGTATTCCTGAAATCCGGCAGCGGCAAGATCGTTGTCAACGGCAAACCAGCAAACGAGTATTTTTCTCGTGAAACTGGCCTGATGGTCATCCGTCAACCTCTGGAACTGACTAATAATCTCGAAACATTCGACATTATGGTTAACGTTCACGGCGGCGGCGAATCTGGCCAATCCGGTGCTGTTCGTCACGGCATCACTCGTGCTCTGATCGACTACGATGCAGCTTTGAAACCTGAATTGTCCAAAGCTGGCTTCGTTACTCGTGATGCTCGCGAAGTTGAACGTAAAAAAGTTGGTCTGCGCAAAGCACGTCGCGCAAAACAATTCTCCAAGCGTTAATTTTTTATCGCTGGAAGCAATTACTACAATTGCAGCAATTGTTACAAGAGAAAGCCGCCTGCAAGGGCGGCTTTTTTGCTTTGGAGCATGTAACGAGTTTTTTCAATCACATTGTCATAGACTCTTATGCTGCTAGAATAGCGTCAAAATTTCTTGCAAGGAAAGCATATGATCAAAATTGGCATCGTAGGTGGCACGGGTTATACCGGGGTAGAATTATTGCGCATATTGGCCACCCATCCTGAGGCGCACATCACGGCGATCACTTCCCGTAAGGAAGACGGCTTGCCGGTTTCTGAAATGTACCCTTCCTTGCGTGGTCGCGTCGATATCGCTTTTTCTGCGCCTGACAAAGCCAATCTCAAAGAATGTGATGTCGTCTTCTTTGCCACTCCGCATGGTGTTGCCATGGCCCAGGCATCTGAGTTACTGGCTGCTGGCGTCAAAGTCATCGATCTGGCAGCCGACTTCCGCATGAAAAATGTGGCTGAATTTGAAAAATGGTATGCCATCCCGCATACCTGTACCGATGTGCTGGATGAAGCCGTGTATGGCTTGCCAGAGCTGAACCGTGAAGCTATAAAAACTGCCAGAGTGGTTGGCAACCCAGGTTGCTACCCAACCACCATGCAACTGGGTTTTGCACCTCTGCTGAAGGCTGGCGTCATTGATGCGGGCAATCTCATCGCTGATTGTAAATCCGGCGTCTCCGGTGCTGGCCGCAAGGCTGAACTTGGTCTTTTGTTCTCGGAGACCAATGACTCCTTCAAAGCCTATAGTGTTTCCGGCCATAGGCATCATCCAGAGACCATAGAGCAATTGCAGCGCATCAGCAAAGACCAGGTGGGCTTGTTGTTCACGCCACATCTGGTGCCTATGATACGTGGTATGCATTCCACGCTGTATGCGCGCCTGAACACAGAAATCAGCAACGAAGATTTGCAAGCCCTGTTTGAAAATGCCTATAAGGATGAGGTCTTTGTTGATGTATTGCCATTTGGCTCGCATCCAGAAACCCGTTCCACCCGCGCCTCGAATATGTTGCGCCTGGCTTTGCACAGGCCAAACAATGGCAACACGGTTGTCATACTGGTCGTGCAAGACAATTTGGTGAAAGGTGCATCTGGCCAGGCAGTGCAGTGTATGAATTTGATGTTCGGCCTGGAAGAAAGTACAGGCTTGATGCACGTACCGGTTATGCCTTAAGCCCAGGCCATGCCTAAGTCACGTCTGACCCCCAAGCGCTATCTGGCGCCCAAAATGACGATTACCCATGAAAGATCATGGCCATTCAAGGTGGCCGTGGCGGGTATCGTCATCGGTATCGCTGCCGGTGTAGCCTGGTGGACTTATGATCTGGGCAAGAGTTTTGCCTTTGGGTCTAAAATCAGCGCCGGGCAAGTAGAGGAGCTGAAAGCAAAAATAAGTGAATTGACTGCAGAGCGCGACAAGCTGTCGCTGGCCGCCAATACCATAGAGAGCACAGTCAATATAGACAAGTCCACGCAAAAGCAGTTGACCGACCAGGTCAAGGCTTTGACGACAGAAAACCTCAAGCTCAAGGATGATCTGGCTTTTTTTGAAAGCCTGACGCCCTCTGCCGTTGGTGCTGAGGGGATTTCATTGCAAAATTTCAAAGTGGAAATCTTGAGTCCAGGTCAGCTGCGTTATAGAGCATTGGTCATGCAGGGCGGCAAGACAGGACGGGATTTCACTGGAGAAATGCAATTCAGCTTGAACTTGGTACAAGTTGGTAAACCTGCTACGATGCTGTTTCCCGATCCTAAGTCGGGCGATGCCGGAAAGCTAAAATTGTCATTCCGGCATTATCAAAGACTGGAAGGTACGATTACCTTGCCAGAGGGAGCGACGGTTAAAGGTGTGCAGGCCAAGGTATTATCCAATGGCCAAGTCCGTGCTCAGCAAACGGTCAATTTATAAACCACGTAAAGAAACTGCTGCAATTGCTAAAATAGCATTTCTCATCTGCTGCGGGTTCTGGCTCATTTCCTCAAAAGGGAGCAAGAATGTTTAATCGAAAAACCAAAAACACCATAGATAGCCTGATAGGTACTACTACCGTCATACAGGGCGATTTGCATTTCAAGGGTGGCTTGCGCATAGATGGCCATATCCGCGGCAATGTTGTCGCTGATCTGGAAGCATCCAGCATGCTGGTGATTTCTGAGCAGGCAAAAATCGATGGTGAAGTCCGTGCCGCCCACATCGTAGTGAATGGTGTCATCAATGGACCAGTATTTTCGTCAGAATTGCTTGAATTACAGCCAAAAGCACAAATATTTGGTGATGTGCACTACAAAACACTGGAAATGTTGAGCGGTGCCGTGGTCTCTGGCAAGCTTAGCCATGACCTGGCACAAGAACCTGTCTTGAAACTCGCAGCGAACAATGCATAGATTTCCTTGCGGGTCTATAATGATGGTAAATAGTCTGAAGGAGTAATTATGAACGCTGTTGCCGAAATGCCCGCACCCATTGTTTTCACTGAAAGCGCCGCTGCTAAAGTAGCTCAGCTGATTGAAGAAGAGGGTAATCCTGACCTGAAACTGCGCGTCTTCGTGCAAGGTGGCGGTTGCTCAGGTTTCCAGTATGGTTTCACATTTGATGAAATCACCAATGAAGATGACACGACCATGACCAAGAATGGCGTCCATTTGCTGATCGATTCCATGAGCTACCAATACCTGGTTGGCGCAGAAATCGATTACAAGGATGACCTCGAAGGTGCACAGTTCGTCATCAAGAACCCGAATGCCACAACCACCTGTGGTTGTGGTTCTTCATTCTCAGCATAATCGTTATTGATTTGCTTGAAAAAGGACGCTGCGGCGTCCTTTTTGCATATACACCTGTTACAAACATTTAATGTTGATAAATTGCTTATCCATGGGTTTGCTGTAAGAATTCGCCTTTAATTTGTGATCAACCAGTAAATCGTATGCCCATGAAAAATAAATTAGTCCTGATCTTGATGACGGCCCTGTTGGCAACAGCGACCACCGTGTTCGCAGGTGAAGGTGACTTGAGCAAGTCAGAACGCCGCCAGTACAGCACCATGCTCAAGGCGATTGATGGCAATGACACTGCTGCTGTAGAAAAACTCATCAAAGACAAGATCAAACTGGACTTACAAGAGGACAGCCGTGCCGCTCCTACCTTCATGACGCAGGCCGCATTGAAGGGTAATAATGACATTATCCTGGCCTTGCTGAAAGCCGGTGCCAGTATAGAGTCCACCAATGGCGACGGCCATACGCCTTTATTCTGCGCCGTGATGTCAGATAAGCTGGAAACAGTCCAGCTTTTGATCAGCAAAAAAGCTGATGTGAATGCCACCGCACCTAATGGTGATACGCCTTTGTCATGGGCAAAGGACGCAGCCAAACCGAACAAGAAAATGATAGACATCCTGGTCAAGGCTGGCGCTAAATAAGCTACCCCTCTGTGCTGACAGAGCGGGACATTCCTGTTCTGTAGTGTTTCCTCATGCGCCTTCTTGTCTGGGGTGTTGCATGCAGCGCTTCTGTAAGAAGCAATGAAAAGTATTTGCGGCAATTTCTGAGAACAATTCATCACAAGACATGGAAAGCTGATTACACTCCTTGAATCAACAGGAGCCAGCATGGACGCATCACTCGCCATATCTTCCCGCCAGCAAGACCTTGTGCGCGCACTGCGCCAGCACTTGCCTGCGCATTGCATTTTGTATGATGAAGAAGATACCCGCCCTTACGAATGTGATGGACTGGCTGCCTATCGCCAGTTACCGATGGTAGTGACCCTGCCAGAGAATGAGAGTCAGGTCATCAGCATCATCAATATCTGCCGTGACAAGCAAATCGCCATCGTGCCGCGCGGTGCTGGCACTGGCTTGTCTGGCGGTGCCATGCCGATTGCTGACGGCCTGGTGCTGTCAACCGCCAAACTCAATAAAATCATCAAGGTCGATGCCTACGCCCGCACTGCGGTCGTGCAACCAGGCGTACGCAACCTGGCGATTTCTGAAGCAGTATCTGCCCATGGTTTGTACTACGCGCCCGACCCGTCTTCACAGATCGCCTGCACTATCGGTGGCAATGTGGCAGAAAATTCTGGCGGTGTGCACTGCCTCAAATATGGCTTGACGGTCCACAATGTCATGGCAGTACGCGCTATCACGATGGAAGGCGAAGTCATCGAGTTGGGCGGTGGTGCGCTGGATGCGCCAGGCCTGGATTTGCTTGCCGTGTTCATAGGCTCTGAAGGCATGCTGGGGGTCGTCACTGAAGTGACCGTTAAACTGATACCCAAGCCGCAAACTGCACGCGTCATCATGGCTTCGTTTGATGATGTAGTAAAAGGTGGCAATGCGGTGGCCAGTGTGATTGCCGCAGGTATCATCCCTGCCGGGCTGGAGATGATGGATAAGACCTCTTCGCGTATGGTCGAACCCTTTGTGCAGGCAGGGTATGACACCGATGCCGAGGCCATTTTGCTCTGCGAATCAGACGGCACCATAGAAGAAGTAGAAGAAGAAATCGCCCGCATGAGCGCCGTGCTGGAGCAGGCAGGCGCGACTGCACTGGCAGTGTCCACTACCGAGGCAGAACGCCTGCGTTTCTGGTCTGGCCGCAAAAATGCCTTCCCCGCTGCTGGTCGCATTTCCCCCGATTATTACTGCATGGATGGCACGATACCGCGCAAACATCTGGCGCAAGTACTGATCCGCATCACCGCCATGGAAGAAAAATATGGCCTGCGTTGCGCCAACGTTTTTCATGCCGGCGATGGCAACCTGCATCCCCTGATTTTATTTGATGCAAATAAAGAAGGTGAGTTTCATAGGGCTGAGGAATTTGGTGCCGAGATACTGGAGCTATGCGTCAAGGTCGGTGGCACGATCACCGGTGAGCATGGTGTAGGCATAGAAAAAATCAATTCCATGTGTGTGCAATTTTCCAGTGAAGAAATTACCGCCTTCCTCGCCTTGAAACGGGCTTTTGATCCTGCGGCCTTGCTGAATCCGGATAAAGCCATACCTACTTTGCACCGCTGTGCCGAATATGGTCGCATGCATGTGAAAAGAGGCAGTTTGAAATTCCCTGATTTGCCGCGTTTTTAAAGACAGAGGCTAGACTTAATTGGACGATGGCATGCAAACGACGCTAGATAATTTTCGTGAACGTATATTGGCAGCAAGCGCCAGCGGCACGGCTCTGCAGATACAGGGTGGTGGCAGCAAGCACTGGTATGGGCAGGAACTGCAGGGTGAGGTGCTGGATACCAGCGCCTACAGCGGCATCCTGGCATATGACCCTACTGAACTGGTGCTGACCGCCCGCAGCGGTACGCCGCTGACAGAAATAGAAACCGCCCTGGCAGCACAAAACCAGATGCTGGCATTTGAGCCGCCACACTGGGGTACGACTGCCACCATGGGCGGTGTCGTGGCTGCAGGCTTGTCTGGTCCGCGGCGGCCTGCCGTAGGTGCCGTGCGTGATTTCGTGCTCGGTGTCAGCCTCATGAATGGGCAAGGGCAAATACTGGAATTTGGTGGCCAGGTCATGAAGAATGTCGCTGGCTATGATGTCTCGCGCCTGCTCACAGGTTCCATGGGCTGCCTGGGTTTGCTGCTGGATATTTCCATCAAGGTCTTGCCACGTCCCTTTGCAGAAACCACCCTGGTGTTTGCTCTGTCAGAAGCAGATGCCTTGACGCGTTTGAATCTGTGGGCAGGCCAGGCCTTGCCTATCTCAGCCAGTTGCTGGCATGTAGGCCGATTGATGTTGCGCCTGTCTGGTGCTGAGGCCGCAGTGCGTGCCGCCAAGGCCAGGTTGGGTGGTGAAGAAATGCAGGATGCCACGGCCTTCTGGACGGCTTTACGCGAACAGACCCTGGATTTTTTTCAACAGGAAGAAGAGCATGGTCTGTGGCGCTTATCACTGCCATCCACCAGTCCGGCCTTGAAGCTGACTGGCAAATCCATGATGGAATGGGGTGGGGCGCAGCGCTGGCTTTACAGTACAGAAAAACCAGAGCTGATACGCCTGACAGCACTGGCTGCCAGCGGCCATGCGAGTTTGTTCCGTGGTGGTGACAAGAGCATAGGGGTGTTTGCCCCCTTGTCGGTACCCATAGAAAAAATACATAGACGCCTGAAGAGTACTTTTGACCCTGCCGGTATATTCAACCCCGGTCGCATGTATAAAGGCTGGTAAAGATAATGCAAACCAATCTCGCTGATTTCATCAAAGACACACGCGAAGGCAAAGAGGCTGAAGATATCTTGCGCAAGTGTGTGCATTGCGGATTTTGTACCGCCACTTGCCCGACTTATCAATTACTCGGCGATGAGCTTGACGGCCCGCGTGGCCGTATCTACCTCATCAAACAGGTACTGGAAGGCAAACCCGCTACGGCCAAAACCCAGCAACACCTGGACCGTTGCCTGACATGCCGCAATTGCGAAACCACCTGCCCATCCGGTGTGCAATATGGTCGTCTGGTGGATATAGGCCGTCAGGTGGTGGAGAAACAGGTCGGCCGCCCGCTGTTTCAAAAGCTCAATCGTGCTGCGCTCAAGGCTGTGTTGCCGCGCAAATGGATATTCAATCCCGCGATGAAGCTGGGGCAAAGCCTGCGTGCAGTCTTGCCCAAGGCCTTGCAAAATAAAGTACCGGTGGCGCAAGATGCAGGCATCTGGCCGCAAATTGAACATACCCGCAAGATGCTCTTGCTCGATGGTTGCGTGCAGCCCGCCATGTCACCGAATATCAATGCCGCCACCGCCAGGGTACTCGATGCCATGGGCGTGCAATTGCAAATTGCGCCCAAGGCCGGTTGCTGCGGTGCCATACGCTATCACTTGAATGAGCATGAAGATGGCCTCAATGATATGCGCCAGAATATTGATGCATGGTGGCACTATGTAGAAGCCGGTGCCGAAGCTATCGTCATGACCGCCTCTGGCTGTGGTGCCACGGTAAAAGAGTATGGGCATTTGCTGGCGCATGATGCAGCCTATGCAGACAAGGCTGGAAAAATATCCATGCTGACCCGTGACCTCAGTGAAATCCTGCCAGAATTCCAGCCGCAACTGGTACAGCGCCTGCAAGGTAAAGTCAGTAAACGTATCGCCTGGCACCCGCCTTGCACCCTGCAACACGGCCAGCAAATACGCGGCAAGGTCGAAGGCCTGTTGACGGCCATCGGTGTTGATGTGAAGCTGTGCACCGACAGCCATTTATGTTGCGGTTCTGCCGGTACTTATTCTGTCCTGCAACCCAAGCTCTCTTATCAATTGCGCGATAATAAACTACGCAATCTGGAAGCGACGGATGCAGAGATGATCTTGTCGGCGAATATAGGTTGCCTCACGCATTTGCAATCGGGCACAGAACTCCCAGTACAGCACTGGATAGAACTCATAGATAGGGCATTGCAGGACTCTGCAATAAGTCAGGATTTGCCTGAAGCGGACAGTACATCAATTGTTGTGAATAAACCTGATTGATATATGCTTGGCCAGCGTACACTGCTTAGCGAATGCGGGCATCCACAGCAAAGCGTGCTGATGCCTGAGCTAGTTCGTGCAGCCTATTATCGCGATTCGTACAGGGCCGAACTTGGTCGTAAGGGACTGACAGTCAGCGATGCATTTCACGCGATTTTCATGTACAGGCCAACATGGATGAAGTTCATCATGCTAGGCCGTAATTATTTGGTATCCCTATTTGGAGTTGCTGTACCAGACAAGGCAGAAATCATGCATCCATGCATGAGATCGGATTACCAAGTGGGTGAAAAAATAGGCGCATGGCCTATTTTTTATCTGAGTTCAGAAGAACTGGTTGCCGGGCGCGACAACAGCCATCTGGATTTCCGGCTTTCGATTGTGCGTGTAGAGGAAGGGCAGACCGTCGCTATTGTAGTATCAACGGTCTGCCTGACGCACAACTGGTTTGGGCGAGTCTATATACAACTGATACGCCCTTTTCATCGCTGGGGTGTAAAGTACCTGATACGACAGGCAATGCTGACAGGGCGCTTGTGAATGATCACTCCGCCAGCAGCTTTTCTATATCATCCAGCAAATCCTTGGGCGCAGTCTGCGGCGCATAACGCTTGAAGACAGTGCCATCTTTTTTGACCAGGAATTTGGTGAAATTCCATTTGATGGACTGGCTACCCAATAAGCCAGGAGCCTGGCTTTTCAGGTGCTGGAACAAGGGGTGAGCCTTGTCACCATTGACGTCTATCTTGTCAAACAGGGGAAAAGTCACACCAAAATTCTTTTCACAGAAAGCGCCAATTTCTCCGGCTGAACCAGGTTCCTGATGACCAAACTGGTTGCAGGGAAAGCCCAGTACTTCCACACCCTTGTCCCTGAATTGCTGGTAGATCGCTTCCAGGCCCTTGTACTGCGGTGTGAAACCGCAATTACTGGCGGTATTCACGATCAGCAATACCTTGCCTGCATATTGCTTGAGGTCGACAGGTTCACCCTGTAGGTTATTGGCCTGGAAAGCGAGCGCACTCATACTATGCCCAGGTGTTTGGTGCCAGCGGTCAAGTCCCTGTCCTTGGCATCTTTGCCTTTCAACATAATGGCCAGACGCAGTTCATTGACAGAGTCGGCATTACGCAAGGCATCTTCATAAGTGATCTCGTCAGCTTCATGCAAATCAAACAGAGATTGATCAAAAGTCTGCATGCCCAGTTCGCGGGATTTTTTCATGATCTCTTTGATTTCATGTACCGAACCTTTGAAGATCAGGTCAGAAACCAGAGGTGTATTGAGCATGATTTCCACCGCGGCTGCGCGGCCTTTGCGGCCCTTCAGCGGCACCAGGCGCTGAGAGATAACTGCTTTCAAGTTCAGCGATAAATCCATCAGCAACTGGGCGCGGCGTTCTTCCGGGAAGAAGTTGATGATACGGTCGAGCGCCTGGTTGGAGCTGTTGGCATGCAGGGTAGCCAGGCAAAGGTGGCCGGTTTCTGCAAAGGCGACGGCAAAATCCATGGTTTCGCGGTCACGTATCTCACCGATCTGGATAACATCGGGTGCCTGGCGCAGTGAGTTTTTCAGCGCTGCACCCCAGTCTTCAGTATCAATGCCAATTTCACGCTGGGTGATGATGCAATTCATATGTGGATGCACATATTCTATCGGGTCTTCAATCGTGATGATGTGACCATAGCTATTTGCATTCCTGTAACCCAGCATGGCGGCCAGCGTGGTGGATTTACCGGAACCGGTAGCACCCACCATGATGACCAGGCCACGTTTGGTCATGGCGATTTCTTTGAGGTTTTCTGGCAGCCCCAGGTCTTCCAGTTTTGGAATAGCCGTGGTAATTGTACGCAGGACCAGGCCGACACGGCCCTGTTGCATGAAGGCCGAGACGCGGAAGCGTCCCAGGCCTGCCGGGCTGATCGCAAAATTACATTCCTTGGTTGATTCAAATTCCGAAGACTGCTTGTCATTCATGATAGACCGAGCCAGATCAACAGTATGCGCCGGTGACAGTGGTTGGTTTGAGACAGGTGTTACCCGTCCATCGATTTTGAATGCAGGCGGAAAATCTGCAGTAATAAACAAGTCCGAACCGTTTTTGCTGAGCATGAGTCTCAGCAAATCGTTCATGAATTTGGTGGCCTGATCGCGTTCCATTTTTTGTCCTTTGATCTATTAGCCAGGGAAATTGTCTGGCTGTTTGGCTGCACCGCGTGCAGTTCCCACCGAGATGACATTGCGGCGTACCAGGTCGGTCAGGTTCTGGTCCAGCGTCTGCATGCCGAGGTTACTACCGGTTTGTATCGATGAATACATCTGCGCAATCTTGGCTTCGCGGATAAGATTACGTATCGCTGGCGTACCCAGCATGATTTCATGTGCTGCAACGCGGCCAGAACCATCCTTGGTTTTCAGCAGGGTTTGCGAGAT
This sequence comes from Undibacterium sp. JH2W, assembly GCF_049340425.1. Lineage (NCBI taxonomy): Bacteria > Pseudomonadati > Pseudomonadota > Betaproteobacteria > Burkholderiales > Oxalobacteraceae > Undibacterium > Undibacterium sp. JH2W. The sequence continues at coordinate 199,942 of NZ_JBMPOT010000004.1, forward strand.
GACTGCCTGCAAGGATTCTGACAACATCGAACGCACCATTTCTTTTTCTTCCGCCGGGAAAACGTCGACAATACGATCGATGGTTTTTGCTGCAGAGGAGGTATGCAAGGTACCGAATACCAAGTGACCGGTTTCTGCAGCAGTCAATGCCAGGCGTATGGTTTCCAGATCTCGCAACTCACCTACCAGGATGGCATCCGGATCTTCACGCAAGGCAGAGCGCAGCGCGTTGTTGAAGGACATGGTGTGCGGGCCGACTTCACGCTGGTTGATCAGGCATTTTTTGGATTCATGCACAAATTCTATCGGGTCTTCTACGGTCAGGATATGGCCATATTCGTGTTCATTGAGATGGTTCACCATGGCAGCCAGGGTGGTTGATTTACCCGAGCCGGTAGGTCCGGTCACCAGTACCAGTCCGCGTGGTTTCAATGCCAGTTCAGCAAAAATCTTGGGCGTATTCAACTGTTCCAGTGACAAAATCTTGGAAGGAATGGTACGCATGACGGCAGCGGCACCACGTTCCTGGTTGAAGGCATTTACACGGAAGCGTGCCAGGCCAGGGATGGAGAACGAAAAATCGCACTCCAGCGTGTCTTCATAGGCTTTGCGCTGTGAGTCATTCATGATGTCATAGATTAACTCATGTACATCTTTATGCTCCAGGGGTGGCAAATTAATGCGCCTGACGTCGCCATGTACCCGTATCATGGGCGGCAAGCCGGAAGATAAGTGTAAGTCGGAGGCATTGTTCTTGACGGAGAACGCCAACAGTTCTGAAATGTCCATTTATAATTCCGGTAATGAAATCGTTGTTGATTTTGGGAAGGTAAGCTGCTTCAAAGCGCGATAAAAGCCATATTAAGCTGTGGGTGGGAGTTTTACCAGAAGTTCACAACGAATTAGATAGATTTTTGGTTACTGATTATGTCCTCAATTTCTGACAACTTGCAAGCCGTAACTACTGATATCCGCGCTGCTGCGCTTGCTAGCGGGCGCGATCCGCAACAACTAAGCCTGCTGGCCGTGTCCAAGACCTTTCCAGCTGATGCCGTGATAGACGCGGCAGAGGCTGGACAACACTGTTTTGGTGAAAATTATCTGCAAGAAGCTTTGGAGAAGATGCAGGAAGTACAGGCGAAGAAGCCGCAACTTCAACTCGAATGGCATTTTATCGGCCCCATACAAAGCAATAAGACCCGCCCCATTGCCGAGCATTTCGCCTGGGTACATTCAGTCGACAGGGAAAAAATCGCCCAGCGCCTCTCTGAACAAAGACCGGCAAATATGCCAGCCCTGAATATTTGTTTGCAAGTTAATATCAGTGGTGAGGCCAGCAAGAGTGGTGTTTTGCCTGAGGAAGCTGTGGCGCTGGCGCAAAAGATTGCTGTGTTGCCGGGCTTGCACTTGCGTGGCCTGATGGCCGTGCCTGAAGCCAGTGATGATGAGCAAGTGCAAAGACAGGCTTTTCGCCAGTTAAAGTTATTAAGTGAACGCATACAGACTGCAGGTATCTCCCTGGATACCCTGTCCATGGGCATGAGCGCAGACATGCATGCGGCCATCGCAGAAGGAAGCACCATGCTGAGAATAGGAACCGCCATTTTTGGAAACCGCAACTATGCAAAATAAGATGAAAATCGCCTTCATAGGCGGTGGCAACATGGCCAATGCCCTGATAGGTGGCTTGCTTAAAAATCTGACCACAGCAGAACATATACATGTCATTGATCTGAACCAGACTTCCCTGGACAAGCTGGTTAGTGACTTTGGTGTGAGCACGGCCCTGGCCGCCGATGCCAGGCTGGCGCAGATGGATGCGATTATCCTGGCGGTGAAACCCCAGCAATTGCGTGAAGTGGTGCAATTGCTGGCCCCTTACCTGAGCCAGCAATTGCTGATTTCCATCGCCGCTGGCATACGCGCTACTGATATAGCCCGCTGGCTGGGCGGTTATGAAAAGATTGTCCGTACCATGCCAAATACGCCAGCACTCATCGCCCAGGGCATGACAGGCTTGTTTGCCCTGGCTGGTGTCAGTGCCGGACAAAAACAAATGGCCGAGCACATCATGCAGGCTGTTGGCGCCACCACCTGGCTCGATGATGAAAGCTTGCTCGATGCAGTAACCGCAGTATCCGGCAGTGGCCCGGCTTATGTGTTTTATTTCATTGAAGCCATGCAAGACGCGGCGACAGAACTTGGCCTTAGCCCTGAGCAAGGCTTGCAACTGGCGATAGCGACTTTTACCGGAGCCGCGCAACTGGCTGCGCAAGCAACTGAGCCAGTAGCCATTTTGCGTGAGCGTGTCACCTCCAAGGGAGGCACCACTTATGCAGCCTTGAGCAGTATGGAAAATGCCGGTGTCAAACAATCTATCGTCAATGCCATCAAGGCGGCGGCGGCCAGAGGTAAAGAACTGGGGGATGAGTTTGGCAAGGACAGTCAATAATAAAACTGACTAAACTGACCAGTCTCGCAAGACCGGGCTATACGGCTTACCTCGATAAGCCTATGTGCTCGATTATTGTGGCTTGCCTGGTTGAAGACATTGGTTTAGTTGCTGGTGTCACTGACATCCGTGCGCATGCGCTGCACTATACCAGCGACGCTACGCCAGGTTTCCCAGCCCAGCAAAGCGGATCTGGCAAAAGAAAATATTCGTCTGGGTTTGAGTATAAACAAGGCAGCAATGGCTATCCCGCCGAGCAGGGGGCGCTGACGGGCTATCTGTCCGGCCTTGCCCAGCATGCCAGTCGCGACACCGACCATGCCTATGGATTGTTTGAACTCCTGGCAATGTATCGTCATCAGGCTGCGTTCTGCCTGGATTTTCAATAATAAGGCTTGACGTCGTAAGGCTAGTTTTCCCAGATGACTCATGGTCTATTCCTTAATCCTTCTTGCCGTTATTGACACCTACTGCGCTATCAGGACTGCGCATCGCGGCAGCGTCTTTTTTCAATTCAGCCAGACTGTGCGACAGAAAACCTGGTTTGTTGTTGAACTGATTGCGTAGCCACAGTGCTATGCCCAGAGACAGCGAAGTGAACAGAGTGATTAAACCAAGCAACACGGTGTAGCGGTGGGTATCCCAAAATGCTGCAACGACGGTCAGTATCGCCAGCAAGATGGCAATGCCAGCAAAAAACAGTGCCGACAATGACCACAGCAGTCCAGAAGAAAAGCGTGCCAGCTCTTCTTCCAGTTCTACTGCGGCCAGTTCCAGGCGGGTGTGGACAATATTGCTCAGCGTTGCGGCAACTTGCCTCAGCGAATCGCTGATGGCCATTGCTTATCGGCTACGGCCGATGAGCAAACCTACCAGCAAACCAACACCGGCAGCGATACCGGCTGATTGCCATGGATTTTCCTTGACGTAGACATCAGTTGCTTTGGCAGCTTCCTTGGTGCGGGTTACCACCAGATCTTCGATGCGCTCAACTTCAGCCTTGGCATTTCTCAAGGTTTTTTCAAAGCGGGCTTTGGCTGATTGAAAGCCTTCACTGCTTTGCTGTTCGGTATTTTTTAAGAGTTCTTCAGCATCACGGATGACAAGATGCAGATCGTTCATCAGTTGTTCTCTATGTTCGTCTACTGTACTCATGATTCGTCCTTTGTGGTTAATAAGCGAATTTCAGTTTACTTAAAAAGTGTCCAGCTAATTTGCGCAAGCACAAGTATAAGCCACTGCATTGAGAAATTAGCAATCTATTGGCTTACTTTACTGCATAGTCTATGGCAATGCCAGCGAAGATTGCTGCACCCAGCCAATTGTTATTATTGAATGCGGCGAAACAAGCCATGCGCTCGCGCTCCCGTATAAGCTTGTAATGATAAAGCGCAAACAACACGGCCACCCCCATGCCAAGCAGGAAATAGGTGCGCAAACCTAGTTCCCAACCCACTAGCGTGATCAGTATAAAGCTGATGGCATAGGACAGCATGACAGCAAAAACATCATATTGACCAAAGGTGATAGCTGAGGTCCTGATACCTATCTTCACATCGTCATCCCTGTCTACCATGGCGTACTCTGTATCATAGGCGATAGCCCAGAAAATATTGGCCAGTAACAGTATCCAGGCTGTCATAGGTACGGTATTTTGCACAGCCGCAAAAGCCATGGGTATGCCAAAACCAAAGGCGATGCCCAGATAAGCCTGGGGGATGGCAAAAAAACGCTTGAAATAAGGATAGCTGCCCGCCACCACCACCGCAACTACCGACAGCAACTTGGTCAAATTATTCAAGGGCAGAATCAGGCAGAAGGAAATCAGCGATAACACCACAGCCACAGCCACGGCTTCTTTGCCAGAAATCTTGCCGCTGGTCAGTGGCCTTTCGGCCGTGCGTTTGACATGACGGTCAAAGTCGCGGTCGGCATAGTCATTGATGGCACAACCGGCAGAGCGCATGAGTGCGGTTCCCAGGCTGAAAATCACTACCAGTTGCCAGCCTGGCTGCCCATGCGAAGCGATCCACAAAGCCGCCAGGGTAGGCCAGAGCAATAAAAGTATGCCTATAGGTTTATGCAGCCTTACCAGTTTGATATACCAGCCCAGGCGTGTCAGCAAGAAATTCATGATTAAGCTTTGTTGTTACTCATGGCAGAATTATAAGTGTTATCTATACATAGGGTAGGGCTGAATGCTATCGTAGCGAAATCCTCATATTAAAAAATATGATTGTCAGCTTTTCTCAGGACCATTTATGAAATTGCAAACCAAACTGGCATGGGCCAGTGCCGCAGTATTGATGAGCTTTGCAGGCTCCGCCCATGCCGTGACAGAAATAAGCTGGTGGCATTCCATGACCGGTGCACTCGGTGACCGGGTCACTGCACTGGCAGATCAATTCAATAAAAGCCAGAATGAATACAAGGTCACGGCTGTCTATAAAGGCAATTATGACGAGGCCCTGGCTGCTGGCATAGCTGCTTTCCGTGCTGGAAATGCCCCACATATCCTGCAAGTATTTGAAGTCGGTACGGCTACCATGATGTATGCCAAGGGTGCAGTCAAGCCAGTATCTGAAGTTATGAAAGTCGCGGGTGAAAAATTCGATGCCTCCGGCTATGTCGCTGCAGTAGCGGGTTATTACACTTCACCCAAGGGGGAAATGTTGTCCTTCCCCTTCAATAGCTCAACCACGGTGTTTTACTATAACAAGGATATGTTTGCCAAAGCGGGCATGGACGCCAACAAAGCCCCCGCAACCTGGCAAGAAGTGGTCGCAGCAGCAGCTCGCCTGAAAGCCAGTGGCGAAAAATGTGCCTATACAACCGGCTGGCAAACCTGGGTGCACCTGGAAAGTTTCTCAGCCTGGCACAATGTAGAGTTCGCCTCCAAGGGCAATGGCTTTGGCGGCCTCGATGCACGCCTGACATTCAATAGCCCCCTGCATGTACGCCATATAGAAAACCTGGAAAACTGGGCCAAGCAAGGCTACTTCACTTATGCTGGTCGCAAGAATGAACCAGAAGCCAAATTCTATTCTGGCGAATGCGGCATGCTGACTTCATCCAGCTCAGCCTATGGCAATATCGCCAAGAATGCCAAGTTTAAATTTGCTGTCGCACCGTTGCCGTATTATTCCGACGTCAAGGGCGCACCGCAAAACACCATCATCGGTGGTGCTTCGCTATGGAGCATGAATGGCAAAAAGACCGAAGAATACAAGGGCGTCGCCAAGTTCTATAAATTCCTCTCGCAGCCAGAAGTACAAGCCAAATGGCATCAGGAAACCGGCTACCTGCCGATCACCAATGCCGCCTATGAGATGACCAAGAAGTCTGGCTTCTATGAAAAAACACCAGGCCCTGGTGTCGCCGTACAGCAAATGATAGTCAAGACCACAGACAAATCCCGCGGCATACGCCTGGGCAGTTTTGTGCAGATACGTACCATCATGGATGAAGAACTGGAATCGGTCTGGAGTGGTAAAAAGTCAGCCAAGGCCGCACTGGACAATGCTGTTTTGCGCGGCAATGAATTGCTGGATCGCTTCGAAAAAGCGAATAAGTAAAGTCTTAAGACCTCTCAACACAGAGACACAGAGGGGGCACAGAGGACACAGAGAAAAACAAAGGCATCACATTTTTTGTTCGACTTGTTTTCCTCTTGTTCTTCTCTGTGTCTCCGTGTCTCTGCGGTGAGCTTTCCGGTTTTTAAATATTCATTAGAGGTTTTTTTTGGAAAAGCGTGCGCGGTTTCGTTCGGCCTGGTTGCCTTATCTGTTGCTCTTGCCGCAGTTGTTGGTAACGGTGCTGTTTTTTTTCTGGCCTGCGGTGCAGGCCCTGTATCAATCCGTCTTGTTGCAGGATGCCTTTGGCATGTCTACGCAGTTTGTCTGGTTTGATAATTTCAAGTCCCTGTTTGCTGATGAGACTTATCTGGCGGCCTTCAAGACCACCGCCATGTTTTCCAGCCTGGTGGCTGTGCTGGGCTTGAGCCTGTCTTTATTGCTGGCGGTATTTGCCGACAGGGTAGTCCGGGGCAGTTCCATCTACAAGACCATGCTGATCTGGCCGTATGCAGTGTCGCCTGTAGTAGTGGGCGTGCTGTGGATGTTCTTACTCAACCCTACGCTGGGCATCGTTGCGCACGGCTTGCGACACTTTGGTATTGAGTGGAACAATCTTTTGAATGGCCGCCATGCCATGATATTGATCGTCCTGGCCGCAGTCTGGAAGCAGATCAGCTACAACTTTTTATTCTTCCTCGCGGGTTTGCAGTCCATACCCAAGTCGCTGATAGAAGCGGCAGCGATAGATGGTGCCGGACCATGGAAGCGCTTCTTCACCATCGTCTTCCCATTGCTGACGCCAACCACTTTCTTTTTGCTGGTGGTGAATATCGTCTACGCTTTTTTTGATACTTTTGCCATCGTCGAGGCTACTACTCAGGGTGGCCCTGGCAAGGATACCGAGATCCTGGTGTTCAAAGTTTTCAATGATGGCTTCAAGGGTGGCGATCTTGGCAGTGCCGCCGCACAGTCAGTGATATTAATGAGTATCGTCATCGTCCTGACCGTGCTGCAATTCAAATACATAGAAAAGAAAGTGCAGTATTAAGCATGATAGAACGCCGACCTTTTCTGGGCATGTTCAGCCACTTTATCCTGATACTAGGTGTCAGCCTGGTGGCTTTCCCCATCTATGTCGCCTTTGTTGCAGCCACCCAGACGGCTGAGCAGTCTGCCCTGGCACCCATGTCCCTGATACCTGGCGACCAGCTCTGGATCAATCTGCAGGCAGTGCTTGGTAGTGGTACATCGGGCAATGTCGCCAGTAGCCCGGTAGGGCGCATGATGTGGGTCAGCCTGGTGTCTGCGCTGATGATCGCTATCGGCAAGATTTCGATTTCCATGTTGTCTGCTTTTGCACTTGTCTACTTCCGCTTTCCTGGCCGCACGCTGTTTTTCTGGATGATTTTTGTTACCCTGATGCTGCCTGTCGAAGTACGTATCAGCCCGACTTATAAAGTGGTGTCGGACTTATCCATGCTCAATAGCTATGCGGGTCTGACTGTGCCGCTGATCGCTTCGGCGACGGCGACCTTCTTGTTCCGGCAATTCTTTTTAACTGTGCCTGATGAGTTGGCAGAAGCAGCACGCATTGATGGTGCTGGCCCCTTGCGTTTTTTCAAGGATATTCTGTGGCCCCTGTCACGCACCAATGTGATTGCCCTGTTCGTCATCATGTTCATCTATGGCTGGAACCAGTATCTCTGGCCCTTGCTGGTATCGACAGAACAGAATATGTATCCGATAGGTGTAGGCATCAAGCGCATGATTGCTGGTGGTGATGCCGCAGTCGAATGGAATATGGTGATGGCGACTTTGCTGCTGGCGATGCTGCCACCCGGGCTGGTGGTGGTCGTCATGCAGAAGTGGTTTGTAAAGGGCCTAGTCGATTCAGAAAAATAACGGACTTACGCAAAACCGCCCCAGCTACGTTGCAGCGCCCGAAGTTTGCAAGATTCGGTACTAAAGTACTGTCTTTGTCGCTACGCCTTGCTGGGACAATTTTGCCTAAGTCCTATATATAAAATAACTTATGGCACAACTACATTTTAAAAACGTTACCAAAACTTACGGCAAGGGCGATAAGGCTGTTGCTGTCATCCATGGTGTTTCCATGGATATCAACCATGGCGAATTCATCGTCATGGTTGGCCCTTCTGGCTGCGGTAAATCGACGCTCTTGCGCATGGTGGCGGGACTGGAAGAAATCTCTTCTGGTGATATCGTCATTGGCGACAGGGTAGTCAATAATCTCGAACCCAAGGACAGGGATATCGCCATGGTGTTCCAGAACTATGCGCTGTACCCGCACATGAGCGTCTATCAGAACATGGCTTATGGTTTGAAGATACGCGGCTTTTCCAAAGCCAATATTGAAACCAGGGTGCAAAAAGCGGCGCAGATACTGGAGCTGGGTGCACTGCTGGACAGGACTCCGCGCCAACTCTCTGGTGGTCAGCGCCAGCGCGTCGCCATGGGGCGTGCCATCGTCAGGGAACCGGCAGTGTTTTTGTTTGATGAACCACTGTCGAATCTGGACGCCAAATTGCGGGTGCAAATGCGCCTGGAAATCCAGCGTCTGCACAAGGCACTCGGTACCACCAGCCTGTATGTTACTCACGATCAGGTCGAGGCCATGACCCTGGGTCAGCGCATGATAGTCATGAATGGTGGTGTGGCTGAACAGATAGGTACACCTGCAGAAGTGTATGCGACGCCGGCCACTACTTTTGTTGCCAGTTTTATTGGATCACCACCGATGAATCTCCTGCGCGGCAAGCTGACTGAAAATGGCAGGCAGATGCAGATAGGCCAGGCGCTGGTGTCATTGCCACTGCTACAAAGCGATGCAGAGCGTGTCGCCAATCGTGAATTGATACTGGGTGTGCGTCCTGAGCATTTATTCATAGGCATGCCAGGCTTGCCACTGGATGTGCAACTGGTCGAGTCACTTGGTGCAGATCTGCTGGTGCATGGCCTGTGTGGTGGTCAGTCCATGGTAATTCGCACACCAGCAGGTACGGCGGTGGAGGCGGGTCAGCGCACGACAGCCGGCTTTGCAGCAGACGTTGTGCATTGGTTTGATCCTGTTACCAATAAACGTATTTCAACAGATTAAATGTTGGATAGACTGATGCACTAAACTATCAGCGCAGCTTTGCGTTGCTGGCGCTGCTGTTGCAAAAATTCCGGGCGCGCACTGGCGCGGCTGGGTGGGCTGCTGAGTCTGCTGGCTTTGTTCAGTGAGAGGGTGGCTGGCGCAACGCTCTGGCCGCAGATATAACCAAGGCCAAATACAGTAAGGGTCAAAAGTATGGCAATGGCATATCTCTTTACCGTATCACTGATGATTGCTGTTTCACTACTTGTTCCCATTTCTGTTTACTCCAGACTGATGTATGTATTGAAGTGACGGCCAGCATAGGCGTTGTATAACAGTCTTAGTGGGTCATAAGGATTCTTGATAACCTGTTATTGAACTTCGCGCAGCTTTGACAGGTCGAAGTGTCGCAATAATTAAAAAAACGTACCAGAAAATTGCTGAAGGCATCGTTATTCAATATCTTTGGTATTGAGATACGGTGCTATTTGCAAAATTTCACACTTAGCCAGGAAACACTCATGAGTTCACCCGAATTGGTCTTGAAAGTCTTGCGCTCAGAGTTGCGTGCCGCAGGCGTGACTTACAAAATGCTGGCAGAACGCATAGGCATGAGTGAATCCAGCATGAAGCGCATGTTCGGTCAAAAGGATATGAGCCTGTCGCGCCTTGCTGAGATTTGCAAGGCATCTGGCATCGCCATGGAAGATGTCTTGCGCCAGGCCGCCGATGTCACCCCGCATGCCGATACTCTGAGTTTGGCGCAAGAGCAATCACTGATGACTGATCCCAAATTATTGCTGGTGGCGATTTGTTGTCTTGGGCATTGGACGCTGGAGCAGATCATAGAAACTTATCATTTGTCGGAAGCCGAATGTGTGCTGCATCTGATTGCTCTGGATAAGCTAGATGTCATAGAACTGCGCCCGCTAAACCGTTACCGCCTGAAAGTATCGCCAGCATTCCACTGGCGTGCCGATGGCCCGATACAGCAATATTTTCGCGATGTGGTGGTAGGTGATTACTTCGCCGGTAGTTTTGATGGTCAGGGAGAGACCTTGCTCTTCGTTCCCGCCCGGGTATCGTCGCATAGTGCTATGGAAATGGTGCAAAAAATACAGCAACTGGCGGCTGAACTGGCGCGCCTGCACCAGGATGATCGCCGCCTGAGACCAGAAGAGCGCGATGGCTTTACTTTGCTGGTGGGTTTCCGTTCCTGGGAATTCTCCGCCTTCACGGCGCTACGCCGCCCAGAGGCGGCAGCGCCCGTCAAAGGTCTGACTCACCAGATAGGCCCTAGGAAAAGATAAAGCGAAGAGCCATTGCCACGGGTTGCACCCGCCCCGAAGAACAGGGGGCCAAAGCGGGTGTCGACAGAGACAAAGGCGCTGCCAGCCTGTTTCAGTGCACCCAGGCGCAAGGCGTGACCTTCACCATAAGTATTGCCAAGTTCCAGCGAGAATCCGGTGCGTATGGCACCACCTATAGTGGTAGGCAAGGCGCCTATTTTTCTGGCCAGTACGATGCGGCCAAAAGCTGTAGCGTCGCCCTCTAAAGAGTTATTTGCCGTGCCAGACAGCCGCAAGAAACCGCCCAGTGGATTAGGCGCACCGCCACGCTCTGAGCGACTCCATTCACCGTATAAATGACCTGCCCATTCACCGAGCTGGAAAGCAGCCAGTGCATCAATCTGGGATTGTGCCAGCGAACGCTCTCCCGGACTTTTTGCTGGAGTATGTTCCCAGCTTGAGGACACCAGATAACCTCGACTGGGATTGGCCAGCGAATCGAGGGTATCGAGGCGGAAACGCAAATACTGGGTAGTACTGTAGTAACGCAAGCTATCCTTTTCTGCATCGGCTGGCAATAATAAATCAACTTTACCAAAACTGCGACTGACCCCCGCTTCTATGGTGCCCCAGTTATCCAGTTGACGTCCGAAAGTCAAACTGCCCTGCGTGCCGCGTACACCTACACGCAATTTTTTGCGTCCCTCTTCATACAAGTCCAGGCTGCTGCCATTGTATTCAAGGGAGGGGGCGATATACCAGGGTGAGCCAGAGGCCAGAGGTTGCCAGAATTGGGTACCTGCCTGGCGTTGACTGCCGATGCGGGCATAGCTACGCAATTCAGCACCATAACTATTGAGTGAAGACGCAATATGCATGACACTCAGGCCAAAGCGATTTTCATCAGCAAAGTCACTGGTCAGTTCCAGGCCTACCCGCAACCTGTTACGGCTGGAGTTTGACTCTGAGGGTTTAATCAATACGTTGCGCTTGCCATCTTCATCAGAGATAACGGTTTCTATATTATCGATATCGCCACGCCCATACAACTTGCCCGAGGCTTGCCTGATCTGCTCCTGTGACAGTACCTGGCCCGGTTTCAAGCCGGTCTGCGCGATCAATGCCTGGGGGTTGATATAACGAGGACCTTCTACCTCTATCTTCGCCAGTGGCAATTTATCCGCTGTGTTGCGTGCAGCCTGGCCAGCATTCGACCTTTGATATTCAAACACGGCATATTGTTCATCTGGCACGCGCAGGACGCTGAGTTGCGGCGCCATTTTATTGACGGCATTTTCGCCCGCCTTGATGGATTGTTGATATTGACCAAAATCGAGAAAACTGATGCCTGACAATTCAGGGGCTATCAAGACATCCGTCTTACGCAATTCCTTGATGGAGCGCTGAACATTTTGCTCAGTCAGGATTTGCAGCATTTGTTTGGTCACATCAATGGCACTGTTGAGTTCATTTTCCTTGGCCAGGGGCGTGCCTACATTGACGGCAATGATGATATCTGCCCCCATCTTACGTGCCAGTTCTACGGGCAAATTACTGACCAGACCACCGTCGACAACCAGCTTTTGCTTGATACGTACCGGTGCAAAAACCCCGGGCAAGGCCAGCGAGGCGCGCATGGTCAGCAGTAAGGGGGTGTCATTCAACTCCACCATGTCGCCAGTCAGCAAATCAGAGGCGACAGAAAGAAAGGGCAGGGATAGTTGATTCACTGGCTGGTCACGCATACCTTCGGGCATCAGCCGTGTCAGTGCATTTTCCAGGGCAGCATTGCCAGCAGCGGCGGGTGGCAAGAATACGCCAGATTTGGTGACCGCAAATTCTATGCGCGAAGGCAGCATCAAGTCTTCTTCCTTGCGACGGTAATCCAGGTCATAGCGGGCTGGGCGGTCGGCCAGCACACTTTCCCAATCGGTTTCGCGGACGATTTGTTCCAGCTCATCGGCTGAGCGCCCGGAGGCATAGGCACCACCAACGACCGCACCTATGCTGGTACCAACCACCATATCGACAGGTATGCGCATTTTGCGCAGGGCACGCAAGACACCTATATGGGCAAAACCGCGTGCACCACCACCTGAGAGTACCAGAGCGATTTTGGGACGCTTGGTCTCATCATGGGTAGCAGTGCTGGAGTTTTGTGTGTCGCCAGTTATTTGGGCCTGGCTGTCAAAGGTAAAAAAGCTGGTTGCCAAGCAGGCAAACGCCACCAGTATCCGGGACAATGACATGAACTGAAGCTTTCTGTAGAAAAGTGATGAGTTGGGCTTGTTGCTATAGACCACAATCATCAGCATGTTTCGCAAAAGACCGCAGTATATACTCATCGCTCTGGGCAAGGATGAGCAATTTACTAATTCCTGCCTATGATGTTAATTCTCTGAATTGACCAGGGCAGTCAAAATGTGGTCGCGCCAGACACCATTGATTTTGAGATAAGACCTGGCATAGCCTTCTTTTTCAAAACCCAGTCTTTCCAGCAAAACGGCGCTGCGCAGGTTTTCTGGCACATAGTTGGCCATGACCCTATGCAGGCCTTGCTGCTGGAACATGTGGGCGATTCCTGCCTGCACGGCCTCTTGCATATAACCCTGACCTTGCCTTTTCTCTGCAATGGCATAACCCAGGTGGCAGGCATGGAAGACACCACGGACGATATTGCTGAAATTGCAAATTCCTATCATTTCATTATCCAGGCACACTGCAAAATGCATGGCCAGGCCTGCTTCCATCAGACGGAAACTGGAATGCAATCTTTCTTCGCATTTCTCCAGCGAGAAAAAATCTTCATCACGCACTGGTTCCCAGGGGGCCAGGTGCGCACGGTTTTCCAATAAATACGCCTGCAACATGGTGGCATGTTCAGGCATAAGTACCCGCAATTGCAGGCGCGTGGTCGCGATCGCTTGTTTGTTCATCGTGCAGGGGGGATAAAATTATTGAGTGCTAGCTGCTTCGTCGAGCATGGTGACGCCAGGCAGGTCGCAAGCCAGCACGGCCTTGCGTATGGCTTCTATGGCAGCCTGACGGGTAAAACTCTTGCGCCAGGCAATCACTACACGGCGGTCTGGTGCGGGTGCAGTAAACGGTAGATAACGCAGCATGCCATCCCTGGTATCCAGATCAGGCACTGAAGCCATCGGTAACACCGTGATGCCTATGCCAGATGCCACCATATGACGTATGGTTTCCAGTGAAGAGCCTTCAAAGGTGCGGGCTATGCCGTCACCGGCCGTCGAATAGCGCGACATTTCCGGGCACACTTCCAGCACCTGGTCGCGGAAGCAATGACCATTGCCTAGCAAGAGCATGGTTTCTGATTTCAATTCTTCGGCTGAGACTTCTTTGCGGTCAGCCCAGGCATGGTCACGTGGCATGGCAACTACAAAGGGTTCGTCATACAGCGGTTGTACCATCATGCCCTGGTCGGGCAGGGGCAGGGCCATGATGGCTGCATCGAGCTCACCCTGGCGCAATAATTCCATCAGTTTGACCGTGAAATTCTCTTGCAGCACCAGAGGCATTTGCGGCACCTGCTGTATCATGGTTTTCACCAGGGTAGGCAGCAGATAAGGGCCTATGGTGTAGATGACGCCAAGGCGGAAAGGGCCAGCCAGCGGGTCTTTATTTTGCTTGGCGATTTCCTTGATGGCAGCGGTTTGCTCAAGTACACGCTCAGCCTGGGCAACAATCTGCGCCCCTAGCGGAGTAGTCGATACTTCGGTGCCGCCACGTTCAAAAATAGTGACGCCCAGTTCATCTTCGAGTTTTTTGATGGCAACAGACAAGGTAGGCTGGGCGACAAAACAAGCTTCTGCCGCATGGCCAAAATGCTTTTGCCGGGCTACGGCAACGATGTATTTTAATTCTGTGAGTGTCATGCCGTTAGTTTGGCACAGACTGAGGGCAGCGTCAGCAAGAGCTTTGTATAGAAGCCGAATTTTTTCCTGGATTTAACAATGGTAAGGGGAGTATTTCCTGATAGTCATACTGTATATACGATATCTAGCAGTTTTGGCGCATACTCTGCTTAAAACTAAATTCTTTATGCGACGTTCACTGTTTGCGGGATTATTGATTTGGCGCAGTATCTTGACGCTGATTGGTGATAGATGGGCCGTTAAGCCACGCACCCTGTAGGAGCGGCTTCAGCCGCGAACTCTCAACACAAGCAGAATGCCTGATACGGCCAGGGGTTCGCGGCTAAAGTCGCTCCTACAGAATGATAGAAGCGCTTGCTCATATTTGAGAAGAGATTCAGCATCAGCCTTTAGACTGACTCATGGCCTTGGTTAATTCCAGATGCCCTTGTGCTGCGCCGCTTTCAGGCACAGCTTCACCCTCACGCTGGCGCACTTCGGTCAGGCGTGCAGCCAGTTGCTCAGGCGCATCATCCCCGCGGCCTACCCAGACACCTTGGGTCAGGGTGATATTCGCTGCTTCAAAACTGCCAGCGCCTGCACACAGGATGGCTCGGCTAGGTGCCTGCTCAGACGCCAGCACCAGCATCGCGGGCACTACATCAGATGGCTGGAGGGCTTGCAGGAATTCGGCCGGGAACAGACTTTCTGTCATGCGGGTTGCAGCGGTTGGTGCCAGACTGTTGACACGAATATCATACTTTGCACCTTCCAGCGCCAGCGTTTGCATCAAACCTACCAGCGCCATCTTGGCAGCACCATAATTTGACTGGCCAAAATTACCATATAAGCCAGAAGAGGAAGTGGTCATGACGATGCGACCATATTTTTGCTCTGTCATGATGGCCCAGACTGCCTTGCAGCAATGCACTGCCCCCATCAGATGCACATCCAGTACCAGCTTGAAGTCAGCTATATCCATCTTGGCAAAACTCTTGTCGCGCAAGATACCGGCATTATTGACAAGGATGTCAATTCGCCCCCATTGCGCCATAGTGTCTGCCACCATAGACTGTACCGCTTCAAAATCAGTGACCGAGGCGCCATTGGCTATCGCCTCGCCACCCGCGGCACGAATTTCTTCGACGACGGCCAGCGCAGCAGCGGACGAACCGCCAGAGCCATCACGTGCACCACCCAGATCATTGACCACCACTTTGGCACCACGCGCAGCCAGCGCCAGCGCATGTTCACGTCCCAAACCACCACCTGCACCGGTCACGATGGCGACACGGCCTTTGAAATCTATAGTCATTACTGATCCTTATATTGTGTGTGTACATAGCCAGTGTGTTTGGCATTTGTGCGTTGGTCGTCTTTAGGTTCTGGGGGATTTTACCTTGACATGAGGTGGGGGCGGTAGTTGTGATTTTGGCTATGGGGTGGGGAGGGTGATTTGCCAATGGGGATTTGCACTCTCAGCAAATTGATGCAGGTTTGCTCGGATGATTTTTATCGAAGCCATTTCTCTATATTTTACCCAACTCCTTAATACGTCATTCCAGCGCGGGGTTAGCTGGAATCCAGTGGCGTTCTTGGTATATCGCGGTGTGATTTACCTTCAGATTCTTATTGTTTTACGTCTCTGCTTCTCAAATGCATGCACGCATATTTTAAGGTTGCCGGCCGGTGGTAGACCGGCAGCTACACGCCTTTTTGCTTCGCCAAAAAGGTGTGCCAAAAAGGCGACCCAGGCGTCGTCGCCCCCTGAAGGGGGTTCCCGTTTGTGCAGTACAAAAAATGGGAAATGCCCGAAACTCGCTGCGCTCAAACACGGGCATTTCTAATCCATTTTCTGTACCGCACAAACGGCGTCGACACATGGGAACTGCAAAAAGTCAAAAACAACAGCAACCCCAAAACACAGGTTGATTGACCATCCTCAATGACATATACGTAGTGGCCGCCAGCCCGAAACCCGGCTTGCATATACGAAGGATAGACGTTTTTATAAAAACTTAAATGTACAACATAGGTGCCCGCCCTCAAACATGCTCCGCCACAAACCCATTAAACCAGGGGCGCAAGCCGCCTATGGTAAAACCGCCATCCACCAGCAAACTTTGCCCGGTCACAAAACGCGCGTCGTCGGACAATAACCACAGTACGGCATCGGCTACATCTTCCGGCTGGCCTATGCGCTGCAATGGGGTTTGCTTCTCGAATGGCAAGGCAGATGTTCTGGATGCCAGTACACCGCTGGCCATGGGGGTGGCGATGATGCCGGG
Organism: Undibacterium sp. JH2W; assembly: GCF_049340425.1. Classification (NCBI taxonomy): domain Bacteria; kingdom Pseudomonadati; phylum Pseudomonadota; class Betaproteobacteria; order Burkholderiales; family Oxalobacteraceae; genus Undibacterium; species Undibacterium sp. JH2W. The sequence goes on from NZ_JBMPOT010000004.1 coordinate 216,524, forward strand.
GCTGACGTTGTTGATGCGGATTTGCAAGGGGCCGACTTCGACTGCGACCGTGCGTGTCAATGCGTCGAGAGCGGCTTTGCCTGCGGCATAGGCGGACAGGCCAGGCATGGCACCGTGTGCAGTCCAGGAAGAGGTGTTGACGATGGCGCCACCGACACCGGCTGCCTGCATGGCGGCGATTTCATGTTTCAGGCAGGCGAAGACACCGCGCAGGTTGGTCGCCATGACAGCATCGAAGTCAGCCAGGCTGGTTTCCTGGAAGGGCTGGAAGCCACCCAGGATGCCAGCGTTATTCCAGGCCATATGCAAGCCGCCAAAGGTGGACACGGTTTTTTCTACCAGTGCCTGGACTTGTTCGGCATCAGATACATCGGCGGGTATAGCCAGGGCGATGCCGCCTGCTGCCTTGATTTCATCGGCAACCAGATTTATTTCTGCGGGGCGTCGGCCGGCGATGACGACATTGGCCCCTTCGCGACCAAAGCGCAGGGCAGCGGCTTTGCCCATGCCCGTTCCCCCACCTGTGATGAGGACAGTACGATTGGCAAAACGGGAGGCAAGTGTGGTGATGGTCATTGTGTAGCTCCAAAAAGTGTGCGGGAATCGCTTTTGTTTGCCAGCGAAGGCTGCAAACAAGGCTCTATTCTTATTTGAAACTAAATTGAGATAAATGAGTCTATGATTGATACATCTATAATCAGGAGTGTTGAATGGATTTGCTGGAAAGCATGAAGGTCTATGTTCTCGCCGTGGAAAAAGGCAGCCTCAGCGGGGCGGCCACGGCCTGCGGGATTTCTGCAACCATGGCGGGCAATCATTTGCGCATGCTGGAAAAACGTCTGGGCATGCAATTGCTGCAAAGGACTACCCGACGTCAGCACCTGACAGCTTTTGGCGAGGATTACTATGCGCGCTGCAAGGAAATCCTCAGACTGGTGTCTGAAACCGACAAGCAGGCACAAAACCTGCAACTGGCGCCAGCGGGCAAGCTACGTATTACTGCGCCAGTGACTTTCGGTACAGAAGCCTTGATGCCAGCATTGTCAGAATATCTGGCATGCTATCCTGAAGTCAGCGTTGATGTGGCCTTGTGCGACCGTGTGGTGGACCTGGTGGAAGAGGGGTTCGAAGCAGCCATAAGGATAGGTCAATTGCCAGACTCTGCCTTGATCGCCAAATCACTGAGCCTGTATCGCCTGATGATTTGCGCCTCACCTGATTACCTGGCGCGCAAGGGCGCACCATGCAAGCCTGAAGATTTGACGCAGCATGAATGCCTTTCCTTCAGTCCGGCAGCCATCACCAACTGGCGTTTGCAAGATCAGGATGAGATTTATCGCGTACCGGTTACCGGCAGACTGCAAGTCAATCATGGCCAGGCTTTACGGGTAGCGGCCCTGCATGGTCTGGGCATCATCTTGCAACCAGCGATCTTGCTGGAAGCAGATGTGAAGGCCGGGCTATTGGTGCAATTATTTCCCGACTATGAATTGCCCAGTCGTGCACTGAGCGTGGTTTATCTGCAAGACCGATATCGCACGCCCAAGCTACGCAGTTTTGTGGATTTCATGGTGGAGAAATTTGGCTGATCTCCATTAACCAAGGTGATGAGGTCAGGCATTGCCAATTTTCTTTTGCATGATGATCGCCCCACCGAATTCCGGGTTCAGCTCATAAGGTGCAAAGCCTTCTGTGCGATACAGATTTTGCGCACGGGTATTTCCCTCCAATACCTCCAGCGTCATCTTGCAATAAGCCAGTTGCTCAGAGAGTGCAGTCAGGTGCTGCATCATTTTATTGCCTATACCCTGACCGCGAAAATCAGGATGTACGGCAAAGTCGTGGATGTTCAACAGCGACTTGCAGGCGAAGGTGGAAAAGCCTTCTATGCAAATCGCAAATCCAACAGCCTGATCATCCACATAAGCAAGAATGGCGCGCGGTATTGCGTTTCTTGAGTTCGCTAATGAGATTGGCTTGCGCATAATCAGACAGGGCTTCACCACCACCCATGGCGTCCAGCGCATACATATTGAGCATGCTGACCAGGTCTTTCGTATGTTGCGGGTTATTGAAATCAACATCGACGATATTCAGCAAAGCTTTTTATACGCGTAAAAATTCTTCTTTATATCCCAGCCAGCGCTCCAGGTGAGCGGCAACAGTGATCGGGTCATTTTTTAATAATTCATCGGCCAGATTGCGCGCCTTGTCGACCAGCCATTGATCCGTTTCCAGATTGGCAAAGCGCAGCATGGCTTCGCCGGATTGACGTGCTCCGAGGAATTCACCCGGGCCGCGCAATTCCAGATCCTTGCGGGCGATTTCAAAACCATCATTACTCTCGCGCATGGTGGCCAGCCTTTGCTTGGCAGTACCACCCAGCGGGCCTTGATACAGCAGCAGGCAGACACTGGCGGCGGCACCGCGGCCTACGCGGCCACGTAGCTGATGCAATTGTGACAGGCCAAAACGTTCAGCATGTTCTATCACCATCAGGCTGGCATTCGGTACATCGACACCAACTTCGATCACCGTGGTAGCCACCAGCACCTGGCTGTCATTGCGGATGAAGGCTTCCATCGTGGCCTGCTTTTCTGCCGGTTTCAGGCGGCCATGTACCAGGCCTACCTTCAGTTTTGGCAGGGCTTCAGCAAGCATGGTGTGTGTCTCTGTTGCTGTCTGCAATTGCAGGGTTTCTGATTCTTCTATGAGTGGGCAGACCCAGTAGACTTGTTTGCCTTCTTGTCCGGCTGCCTGTACGCGGGCGATGACTTCATCGCGACGATTCTGGTCGATGACACGGGTGACAATAGGTGTGCGGCCTGGTGGCAGTTCATCAATGACCGACACTTCCAGATCAGCATAGTAAGTCATCGCCAGGGTGCGCGGGATAGGCGTGGCCGACATCATCAACTGATGTGGCACCTTGCCCGCCTCGGTCTTGTTGGCCAGGTTCAGGCGCTGGCTGACACCAAAGCGATGTTGTTCATCGACGATGACCAGGCCCAGTTTCTTGAATTGCACGCTGTCCTGTATCAGGGCGTGAGTGCCTATCACCAGTTGTGCTTCGCCGGAACTGATAAGGGCATTGGCAGCGTCTTTTTCTTTTTTCTTCAGACTACCTGTCAGCCAGGCTGTCTTCACGCCTAGAGGTTCCAGCCAGGCGGCGATTTTCCTGAAATGCTGTTCTGCCAGAATTTCTGTCGGTGCCATCAGCGCTGCCTGGAAACCATTGTCTATGGCTTGCGCTGCTGCCAGTGCAGCAACGATGGTTTTGCCGCTGCCTACATCACCCTGCAACAGGCGCTGCATGGGGAAGGCTGCACGCAGATCATTGCGTATCTCGGCCAGCACTTTTTCTTGTGCCTTGGTTAATGAAAATGGCAGGTTCAGCAGGAAGGCATTGCTGAGTTCGCCCACCAGTGGCAGGGCATTCGCGCCTTTGCTGCGGCGGGTGATCTGTGCGCGCTTCAGTGATAATTGCTGGGCCAGTAGTTCATCGAATTTCATTCGTTCCCAGGCAGGGTGTTCACGTTCTATGAGACTATGCTGATCGACATCTGGCGGTGGATTATGCAGTATGCGTATGCTACTTTCAAAATCCTGCAAATGCAGGTCGGCCAGGCGCGCAGGCGACAGGGTGTCGCGCCAGTTGACGCGTGTCATGGCATTGGCAATGGCCTTGCGCAATAAAGCTTGTGGGACCCCTTCGCCGGATGGGTAGACTGGTGTCAGCGCAGTTGGCAGCGGCGCACCTTCATTAACGATCTTGTAATGCGGATGCACCATTTCTGCACCAAAGAAACCATGGCGTAATTCACCACGCGCCCGCACCCGCACTCCTACCGCCATTTGCTTGGTCTGGTTGCCATAAAAATTCAGGAAGCGCAGTACGACCTGGCCACTATCGTCGGCAATCGTCACGACCAACTGGCGGCGCGGGCGGTACTGGATATCGCATTCTGTGACCACGCCCTCTACCTGTACGCTGCTGCCACCACGGAAAGAGGCATCCCGCATGCTGACGATTTCAGTCTCATCTTCATAGCGCATGGGCAGGTGCAAGACAAAATCCATGTCCTTGCGCAAACCCAGTTTGGCGAGTTTTTCACTGGCTTTGGCTGCCGGGCTGGCAGTTGCCTTGGCTTTTTTTGCAGGTTTTTTGGAACTGGAGTCAGGCAAGGCAGTGATGCCAGCGATAGCTGCATCAGCTTGTGTATTTTTTAACTCTGCACTTGCACTTTGGTCTTCAGCGGCCATGGGGTGTAAAATGGTGGGTTTTGCTGTTAGCTTACTTTTTTCAGGAAATTCACAAAACCTTGGTTTCAGGCTGTTTGTCTGTGATCTTACCCGGGTTTGCTACGATAGTGTGCATTCTACTGGTATTTTATACAGTGTAAAGTAGCTTTATGTCTGTTTTTCCTGTTTTACCCCCGTTTTTTGTAGAATTTTTGCATGTCTTACTCCCTAAGTGATTTTGATTTTGAACTGCCCGAGGCTCTGATCGCGCAAACACCTTTGCCCGACCGCACCGCTTCGCGCCTCTTGCATGTTGACGGTGACAAGCTGGTTGACAGGCATTTTGCTGACATCATAGACCAGCTTAATGCCGGTGATTTACTGGTCTTTAATGATACCCGCGTCTTGAAAGCCCGTTTCTTTGGCGTCAAGGAAAGTGGCGGCAAGATACAGATGCTGGTCGAGCGCGTGCTGTCGAATAATGATAAGGAACGTAGCGTGCTGGCACAGATGCGTGCTTCCAAGTCGCCACTGCCGGGCAGTAAAATCCGCCTGGCTGATAGTTTTGATGTCATCGTCGGTGAGCGTGTCGGTGAGTTTTTTACCCTGTATTTCCCGTCCGATATCTTCACCCTGCTGGAAACATTCGGCCGCCTGCCTTTGCCGCCGTACATAGAACATGATGCTGATGACTTTGACGAGCAGCGTTATCAGACCGTGTATAACCGCGTGCCAGGTGCGGTTGCAGCACCAACCGCTGGCCTGCATTTTGACGAGGCGCTGTTGCAACGTTGCCAGGACAAGGGCATCAAACTCGCCTATGTAACCCTGCATGTGGGCGCGGGCACTTTCCAGCCTGTGCGTACCGAGAACCTGGCAGATCACCAAATGCACAGCGAATGGTATACCGTGCCGGATGAGACCGTGGCAGCCGTGCAGGCCACCAAAGCCGCAGGCAGCAAAGTGGTGGCTGTTGGTACTACCAGCATGCGTGCACTTGAATCTGCTTCACAAACAGGCAGCTTGCAGGCAGGCAGCGATGACACCCGCTTGTTCATCACGCCCGGTTATGTATTCAAAACCGTGGACAGGCTTATCACCAATTTCCACTTACCAAAATCCACTTTGATGATGCTGGTATCGGCATTTGCCGGGTATGATCGCGTCCGCGCTGCTTATGCTCACGCTATCGCTCAACAATATCGTTTTTTCAGCTATGGCGATGCCATGCTGCTGACCAATTCCTCCGGGGAAGACCATGCTTGAATTTACACTGATTAAAAAAGATAAAACTACTGCTGCACGTCGTGGCCGTGTCAAAGTCAACCATGGTGAAATCGAAACGCCTATCTTCATGCCAGTCGGTACTTATGGCTCGGTCAAGGCCATGTCGCCGCTGGAATTGAAAGAGATAGATGCGCACATCATCCTCGGCAATACCTTCCATCTGTGGCTGCGTCCTGGCACAGAAGTGCTCAACAAATTTGGTGGCTTGCATGGCTTCATGGGCTGGGATAAACCTATCCTGACTGACTCAGGTGGTTTCCAGGTATTCTCTTTGGGCGCAATGCGCAAGATCACGGAAGAGGGCGTCAAGTTTTCTTCTCCTATCAGTGGTGAGCGCCTGTTTTTGTCGCCAGAGATTTCCATGCAAATCCAGCGTTCCCTGAATTCTGACATCGTCATGCAGTTCGATGAATGCACACCGTATGAAATTGATGGCAGACCAGCGACAACAGAAGAAGCGGGCAAATCCATGCGCATGTCTTTGCGCTGGGCCAAGCGTTCCATTGATGAATTCAACCAGGGTGAAAACCCGAATGCCCTGTTTGGCATCGTACAGGGCGGCATGTTTGAACACCTGCGTGATGAATCCCTGGCTGGCTTGAATGAACTGAATTTCCACGGTATAGCCATCGGCGGCCTATCTGTAGGCGAGCCCAAGGAAGACATGATGCGCGTACTCGCGCACGTAGGTCCCAAGCTGCCAGAAAACAAACCGCATTACCTCATGGGTGTGGGCACACCAGAAGACCTGGTGGCTGGTGTCGCCAATGGCATAGACATGTTTGACTGCGTCATGCCTACCCGCAATGCACGCAATGGCTGGATCTTCACCCGCTTTGGTGATATTAAAATTAAAAATGCCCGTTACAAGGAAGAAAAAGAACCGCTGGATGCGACGTGTGAATGTTATGCCTGCAAGAATTTTTCGCGCGCCTATCTGCATCATTTGCACCGCACCGGCGAAATTTTGGGCGCTCGTTTGAACACCATCCACAATCTGCACTATTACCTGGATTTGATGAAAAACATCCGTAAAGCACTCGACGATGAGCGCTTCCCTGAGTTTGTACAGCAGTTCCATGCTGACCGCGCGCGCGGCGTTTGAGCTTGTTTTTGATTTAATACGGTAAATAAGCAGGCCATGGCCAGTTTTTCGAATTATATTCAGGCTGCTTGCAGGCAAAATGGCGCTCTCGTCCGTATGGACAAATGATTACTAGAGGTCTGATATGAATTATCATCCCGTCATTATTGCCGGCGGCGGCATTTCTGGTCTGTACTGCGCCTGGCGTCTGGCGCTGGCTGGACAAAAAGTCGTGGTGTTGGAAGCCTCCTCTGACCGTTGGGGTGGCCGCATAGAGACTGAAGACCTGGACGGCTTCATCGCAGAATGGGGCCCCATGCGTTTCGAGCCCACGCTGCAACCGCGCTTCGATAAATTGTGCCGTGACCTGGGCGTCAAGCTGACCGAGTTCAGCGGCCCCGAAGGTGAGGAAGTCAATGCCCCCACCTATGATTTGCCCGCAGAAGAAATGGGACTCAATTCCCTGCAACTCCTCAAGCGCGGCATCATGCTGGTCATGGGGCAAGACCCACAAGACCAGGCCTGGATAGATGCCCAGACCGAAGCCGATTACCAGCGCATGCGCAAACATGCCCAACTCAATGGCCAGCCCTTGTGGAGCATGGGTTTCTGGAATGCCATGTCTGCCGAAGGTGCGCTCAGCCATCTGGCATTGACCAAGCTGCGTGATACTGGCACCTTTTATCACATGATCCCGGAAAACCTGAATGCGATAGAGTGGATCATCTGGTGGCTGCGCGCCCTGAAAACCGTAGGTCAGCAACTGGCCAGCGTCGATGGCGGCACGGCCAAACTGACGGAGAGCCTGATGGCCAAATTGCGCGGCCTGAGCAATGTCACCCTGGCCGGTGGTCATATGCTGACTGGTTTCAAGCAAATTGCCATGGGGCAGCCCAGGCTGGAGCTGGATGTACATACCAAGAACGGCAATATACAGTTGCAGACTGACAGGCTGATCCTGGCTTTGCCCAGAATGCCACTGGTAAAACTGGCGTCCTGCCTGCCTGAGCATGTTGCTTCACAGCTTGACGCTGTCAATGGCTTTCCCATGCTGAAACTGTTCTTCGTGACGGATTCACCGTGGTGGGATTATTCGCAACGTCCGCAACAATATGCGAGCTGCCTGCCTACCCGTGAAATCCATTACTTCCGTCGCCCGCAAGGACAGGACAAGGATGGTCATGGCATGGTCTTGCTGTACATGGATCGCCCATCGACGGAATTCTGGAAACACTATGTCATGGAGGCCGACAAGCATGACCGCGCCGAGATAGATCAGAACGTCAAGATCGTCGATGCCTTCTCCCTGTTCGTCGCGCGCGATGTCAAACGCCTCGTCGATATCAAGCGTTCAGGCTTGAAACTGACTGACCAGGCCCAGCACATGTTTGAAGAAAAATCGCTGGAAGATACCCGTGATTTTATCAAGAACTCCATCGTCACTTACGGCATACGCGACTGGGCGAGAGCACCTTATGGCGCAGCTAATCATGGCTGGCAACCAGGTGTGCGTTCATGGAAGGTCATGGATGTGTTCAAAGCTTTTGACTTTGGCAGCGGTGCCAAGAATATCCACATCGTTGGTGAGGCATATTCTGATTACCAGGGCTTTGTCGAAGGTGCTTTGAATACTTCTGAACTGGCACTGGCGACCATACGTGTCAGCTAAAACTGTCACACAGGCGGCATAAGAAAAGAGATGGCAAGCCTAAGTTTGCCATCTTTTTTTTCGGGCAGATTCATCTCATGTTGCATGTGCACATACCTAAGTATGGTTAGCTCAATGCAACAATGACAATCCCAAAGAAGCTTGTTACACTCCTTGCTGGCCGTATTGGTCGGTATTGTGTAAATGGCAATTATGTTGCTTAATCTTGTTTAAGCGGAGGAAGTTTGTGAATAAAAGTACGAAACTGATCGCGGTGGTAGTGGCTCTGGCGGCGTCATATCCGGCAGCATCCTGGTACACCGGAAAGCGTGTAGAAGCCAAGTTGACCGAGTCCAATGATCAGGCCAAGTCTTCTCCCTATGTTAAGGTCGTCAAGCAAGATTACAAGCGTGGCGTGTTCTCTTCTGTGCAGGATACGACACTGGAACTGACACTGGCGAATTTCCCTGGTGCGAAAAAATCAGATTTGCCTTTGCCCGAGGCTGCAGAGACACCTCAAGCACCTGCTGATGGTAGTGCACCTGTAGATCCTGCTGCGGCAGCTGCAAATGTCGAGGCTAAAGAGCCCAAACCATTGCAAATCCACTTTATCAACCATATCCAGCATGGACCTTTGCCAGGTTTCGCAGGTTTTGGCGCGGCTTCCATCAAGACTGAACTGGTTCTGGATGCAGAAAGCAAGGCAGAGCTTGCCAAAGTGTTTGGCAATGCCAGCCCTCTGGAAATTTCATCTCGCTTGAATTATGGCGGCAGCGGCCGTGTCACTATCTCCAGTCCTGCGTTTAATACAGTACTGGAGAAAGACAAGGAAAAAGTCGTTTGGCAGGGTTTGACGATGGAAGTTGGTTTTGGCAAAGACTATAAAGATGTTAACGTGAGTTTGAATGCGCCAGGCTTGACCGTAGATGGCCAGGATGGCAAGGCATTCAAATTTGCTGGCATCAGTGTCAAGGGTGACGTCAGTGTGGCTTACCCTGCGACCAATTTGTATCTGGGCAAAACTGAATCCTCCATCGCCAGTATTAACTTCACAGATCCCGCTGAAGCCAAGAAAAGCTTTACGCTGGAACAATTTAAGCTGACTACCGATGCCAATCTGAAAGATGACCTGTTCGATGTGCTTGCCAAGATTGGTGTTGGTAAATTCACTATTGACCAGCAAACCTATAGCGACTTCCATTATGACTATGGTGTCAGGCGTTTGCATGCACCTTCACTTGCAAAAATTTCTACGGCCTATTCAAAGGCTGGCGGAGATCCTGAAAAGATGGCTGCTTTGAAGACGGTGTGGGAAGAAGTTGCTCCCCTGGTATTGCAAAAAGAGCCAGAGTTGTTTCTTGAACGTTTGAGTGTCATGACGGCAGATGGTGAAGCCAAACTGGCAGGAACGGCAAAAGTGGTGGGCGCTACGGCAGCAGACTTTAATAATCCCATGCTGATGCTGACAAAAATACAAAGTAGCCTGGATGTGACCTTGACCGAAGGCCTGGTAGCAAAACTGGGTGGAGCATCACAAAAAGATCCGGAAATGCAAAAAGCAGCAATGGATGCCATGAACCAGCAAGTATCGGCTTTCGTAGAGCGTGGCTATATTAATAAGAATGGCAAACTCCTGAGTTCCAAGATTGAATGGAAGCAAGGTAGCCTGACTGTGAACGGCAAGCCATTCAGCCGTTAAAAAATTGTTTTTTTAATAGCAAATTTCTTTAAGCAATAAAAGACAGGTAGTCACTCGCCGCTGGCGGTGACTACCTGTTTTCACTTATATGGGCTGCTTTCTTGGCAGATATCCTGACAATTACCAGTAATTTGTATAGGCAATGCTAAAATAGGGAGCTTTGCCGATTGAAAAAACGGCTTTTGGTGTTATATACCAGGAATTGCAACAATTTGTATCCGGTTTCATACCAAGGAACTGGTGATCCATTATTAAAATGACAGGAGTCTGAACGTGTTTATTTCCAATGCTTATGCACAAGCAGCCGCTGGCGGCGATCTCCAGAGTAATCTGATGAGTATGTGGCCTTTGCTCCTGATGGTTGTAGTGATGTATTTCCTGATGATACGTCCACAGATGAAGCGCCAGAAAGATCAAAGAGCAATGATGGATGCTCTGGCCAAGAATGATGAGGTGGTTACAGCTGGTGGTATTCTCGGCAAAGTAAGCAAGGTGACAGATGCCTATGTAACGATAGAAATTGCCAATGGCACCGAAGTTGTCGTGCAAAAAATGTCGATTACCATGATGCTGCCCAAGGGCACGATTAAAGCGATTTAATCAGTACATAACGGCAACGCAGTCCACAATGACCTGGGCTGCGTTGTGCTTTTTTAGCTTCCAATTATTTTTCCCATTATGAATCGCTATCCACTCTGGAAGTACATACTGATTCTGATCGCCCTGGTGTTCGGTACTATTTATACCGTGCCCAATTTCTTCGGCGAATCACCTGCAGTGCAAGTCAGTAGCGGTAAAGCCACTGTTAAAGTTGAAGCTGACATGACCAGCCGCGTAGAAAAAGCGCTGCAAGAGGCTGGCTTGAAAAGCAAGGATATTTTCTACGAAAATAACGGTGTGCAAGGGACAGTCCGCGCCCGTTTTGAAGATACTGATACTCAGTTCAAGGCCAAGGCTGCTTTGGAAAAAGCCCTGAATGCTGATCCTGCAGACCCTACCTACACACTGGCTTTCAACCTTTTGTCGAATACACCAAAGTGGTTGCAAAGTTTGCATGCACTGCCCATGTATCTGGGCCTGGATTTGCGTGGTGGTGTGCATTTCCTCATGCAAGTCGATACCAAGGCTGTCCTGAACAAGCGCATGCAAGGTCTGTTGTCCAGTGTGCGTAGCAATTTGCGTGAAAAAGAAGTCCGTCACGCTGGCCTGAGCCGCGATGGCGATCTGATCAAGGTGAAATTCCGTGAAGCAGAAGAACGCACCAAGGCCAAGAATGTCTTGCTGTCACAGATGACAGATGTCGATTTGCTCGATACCGCTGGTAGTGATGGCGCTGATTTTGGTTTGCAAGTCAGCCTGAAACCCAAAGCCTTGAAAGATGTCATTTCTGAAGGCATCAAACAAAACATTACCGCCTTGTCCAAACGTGTCAATGAATTGGGTGTTGCTGAACCTATCATCCAGCAGCAAGGTGCTGACCGTATCGTTGTGCAATTGCCAGGTGTGCAAGACGTTGCGCGCGCCAAGAGTATTATCAATCGCCTGGCTACGCTGGAAGTTCGTCTGCTCGACGAAAGTGTCATCGGTACTGTCGATGCGAATACCCCTGTACCTTATGGCGCAGAAAAGTTTATCTCGAATCGCGGCGAGTATCTGATACTTAATAAAGAGCCCGTCATTACAGGTGATGACATCACTAATGCCACGTCCAGTTTTGATCAGCACCAGCAACCTGCTGTCAGTGTTGACTTGAATGGTGATGGCGGTAAAAAAATGGGTAATGCGACCAGTACTCGCATAGGCAAGCGCATGGCGATAGTCTTGTTTGAAAAAGGCAAGGGTGAAGTTTTGATCGCTCCTACTATCAATGACGAATTGCGCAATCGTTTCATTATCACAGGCATGGGTACTTCTTCTGCTGCCGGTGATCTGGCTTTGCTGTTGCGCGCCGGTTCCCTGGCCGCACCGATGGAAATCATAGAAGAACGCACTATAGGCCCACAACTGGGTGTAGAGAACATCAAGCAAGGCCGCAATTCCACCATTTATGGTTTTGCTGCGATTGCTGTATTCATGATGGCTTATTACCTGATGTTTGGCTTCTTCAGCGTGCTGGCACTGTCATTCAACGTCTTGTTGCTGGTAGCCGTATTGTCACTGATGCAGGCGACTCTGACCTTGCCTGGTATTGCTGCGATTGCGCTGGCCTTGGGTATGGCGATTGATGCCAACGTGCTTATCAATGAACGCATACGCGAAGAATTGCGTGCTGGTAAATCGCCACAAAAAGCCATAGAAGAAGGCTTTGATCATGCCTGGGCAACAATTCTGGATTCCAACGTGACCACCCTCATCGTTGGCCTGGCTTTGCTGGTCTTTGGTTCTGGTGCAATACGTGGTTTTGCTGTGGTTCACTGCCTGGGTATCGTGACTTCGATTTTCTCATCTGTGTTTGTGTCGCGCGGTGTGGTCAATTTCTGGTATGGAAGAAAGAAAAAATTATCGTCCATCTCGATTGGCCAAATCTGGAAACCAACAGAAAACGCCTTGAAGTAAGCGTCCAGCCAAACAAGAAAACAGGAATTCATTATGGAATTATTCCGCATTAAAAAAGACATACCTTTCATGCGCCATGCGCTGATATTCAATGTCATTTCTGCTCTGACCTTTGTTGCAGCCGTGTTTTTCCTGCTGCACAAGGGCTTGCAATTGTCGGTTGAGTTTACTGGTGGTACGGTCATGGAAGTGACATACCCCAAGGCAGCCAATGTCGATGCGATACGCCACAAAGTAGAGGAGCTGGGTTTCAAGGATTCACCAGTACAAACCTTTGGCAAAGCACAGGATGTGGTCATACGTTTGCCGGAAACCAAAAAAGATGCCAAGGTCTCAGTTGCGGATACCGTCTTTGAGGCGCTCTGCAAAACTGAAAATGGTAACCTGACCAAGGCACCGGCCAGTGCAGGAAGTGGTAACACCGCAGAAAAACTGGTGTGTCAGGATGCTGCAAAAACCGAGCTGGTCAAACTGCAAAGGGTAGAACTGGTTGGTGCACAAGTGGGTGATGAACTGGCTCACGATGGCTTGATGGCCTTGCTGTTCGTGATACTGGGCGTGATGCTGTATCTCGCCATACGCTTTGAATGGAAGTTTGCGGTAGCTGCGATTGTCGCCAACTTGCATGACGTCATCATCATCCTGGGTTTCTTTGCCTTCTTTGAATGGGAATTCAACTTGTCAGTGCTGGCAGCGGTGCTGGCGGTGCTGGGTTACTCAGTCAATGAGTCCGTGGTTATTTTTGATCGTATCCGCGAAAATTTCCGCAAGCAGCGCAAGATGTCGGTAACTGAAGTCATCGACAATGCAATTACCAGCACCATCTCACGTACCATCATCACTCATGGCTGTACGCAGTTGATGGTCTTGTCGATGTTGCTGATAGGCGGTCCGACTTTACATTATTTTGCAGTTGCTCTGACGATAGGTATTTGCTTTGGTATCTACTCTTCCGTCTTTGTGGCAGCAGCGATAGCCATGTGGCTGGGTGTCAAACGTGAAGACTTGATCAAGCCCGTTAAGGAAAAAGATGATACTGACGGCGCAGTTGTATAAACATGTGTATGCGCATGTTTTAAAACCATGCGATTGTGTCTCTTCCATGTAACGGAAGGTATCTAAAATGAAAGCCAGCCGATGTGCTGGCTTTTTCTTTGTTAGCATTCCGGTCTGAACTTTTTGATGTTGTATTGAGTCTCAGGGGCGGTTGCAAAACGAAGCAAATGTAGCGATCAAGTTACTATTAGTTGCCACTATTCGTCGCGACTATTGTCTATTAATAAAATGATCAAGCCAGTGCAAGTAGCTGGCTGCGTAATGCAAAAGTCTGTTGGGCGTACCTCTGCACTGGATAACAATAATATGAGCAAATTCAAAACCCTGATCATCGTTGCAGCACTGGCGGCCATAGCTGGCTCGGCTTACATTTTCTCCAAATCGTCTGATAAAAGCACAGGTGAGGGAGCATTGGCAAAAGCAGGAAATGGCGCTGGTGCAGCACAAAATCGTCCGGTCAGCGTTTCCACCATCATTGCGCAAAAGCGTGATTACGATGTCAAAATTACTGCAAATGGCGTAGTTTCCCCATTGAATACCGTGGATATCCGTCCACAAGTCACCAGCACGATAGCCAAGGTGCATATCAAGGAAGGGCAGTTCGTCAAAGCTGGTGATCTCTTGTTCACACTGGATAGCCGCGCAGATGAAGTCAATCTGGCCAAGGCGCAGGCACAGCTCGATAAGGATTTGGCAACGCTGGCAGATAATCAGCGGCAACTGGTGCGCAGCAAGGACTTGTTCGCCAAAAAATTTGTTGCTCAAAGTGCCGTTGATAGCAGTCAGACCCTGGTCGATACCCAGCAAGCCGTGATAGCTTCAGACAAGGCTGCCGTGAATGCAGCCCGCGTCGCCCTCAGCTATAACCGCATTGTTGCACCATCGGCTGGCCGTACCGGCATCATCAGCGTTTTCCCAGGTTCGCTGGTGCAACCAAATGCGACGACCGTGCCCATGGTCAGTATCACCCAGATGGACCCGGTGACGATTACTTTCCCGCTGCCACAACGCAATTTGCCAGATGCGCTGGAAAGCCTGAGGCGTAGTGACAGCTATGTCATGGCCAACTTGCCTGACACCGCCATCAAGTTCAAGGGCAAGCTACAGTTTGTTGACAACGCCGTCGATGCCGCTTCCGGCACGATCAAGGTCAAGGCCGTGTTTGACAATAAAGAATTGAAACTCTGGCCAGGCGCTTATGCCAATCTGGAGCTCAGCGTGCAAACCTTAAAGGATGTGGTCGTGGTGCCGCAGGATGCAGTGATTGTTGGTCCGCGCGGCAAGTCTGTGTATATCGTTGACGAAGAAGGCAAGGCCATCATGAAGCCCGTTGTTGTCACTGATAGTTTTGGTACGGATGCCGTAGTCAAGGGTATAACCGCAGGTGCCAAAGTCGTGCTGGATGGTAAGCAAAACTTGCGCCCTGGTGCCACCGTCAAGGAGCGTAATGGCGATGGTAAAGAGGGCAAGGGAGGCAAAGAAGATCAGGCCAAGGGCACGGATAAGTCTGGGGCTGCCAGCAGTGCTGCATCCAAGTCCTCGCCCGCAGCTTCCGCAGCGAGTGCATCATGAATTTGTCAGAATTATTCATACGCCGTCCGGTGATGACGGTATTGTTGAATTTGTCGATTGTCGTCGCCGGCATCCTGGCCTACCGTTATATTCCGATCGCGGCTTTACCCAGCTATAACACGCCGGTCATCAGTGTAGGTGCCAATTTGCCAGGTGCCAGCCCCGAGACTATGGCGACTTCAGTGGCTTTGCCGCTGGAAAAGCAATTTGCCACCATACCTGGTTTATCTATCATCAGTTCCAGCAATACCCTGGGCTCGACTTCGCTCACGCTGGAATTTGATCAAAATCGTAATATCGATGCCGCTGCTGTGGATGTGCAGGCGGCATTGCTGCGCGCCCAGCGCTCTTTGCCGGTGGATATGACTTCACCGCCTTCTTATCGCAAGGTCAACCCGGCTGATGCGCCGGTGCTCTTCATCGCCCTGACTTCGCCATCCCTGAGCTTGTCAGAATTGACCAGTTATGCCGAGCATTTGATTTCACCAAGCTTGTCTACACTGGAAGGCGTAGCCCAGGTTAATATTTTTGGTATCAAACGCTATGCAGTACGCATACGCGTACAACCAGACGCATTGCAGGCCCGCAATCTGACGCTGGACGAATTGTCTGCCGCCATACGTACCTCAAACGCCAATACCCCTGTCGGTACATTGGAAGGTGACAAGCAAACCCTGACCCTGCTGGCCAACAAGCAATTGCAGAGTGCGGCAGAATTTGCCGATCTGGTAGTCAGCAATAAAGGCGGGCAAGTCGTGCGCCTGCGCGATGTTGCCCAAGTCGAAGACAGTTATGAACAGGTTAAGACAGCCGCCAATTTCAATGGCGAAAGCTCTATCACACTGGCAATACAAAGGCAGACTGATGCCAATACCGTCAAGGTGGTTGACTCTATCAAGGCTGCCTTGCCTGGCTTCAAGTCGCAATTGCCCGCTTCCGTCAGAATGAATCTGGTGAATGACCGCTCGGTATCTATCCGAGATGCCTTGCATGACGTCAACCTGACACTTTTGCTAACGATCTTTTTGGTGGTGATCGTTATCTTCCTGTTCTTGCGTCGCATGGTGGCGACGGTCATTCCTACTTTGTCCTTGCCAGTATCCCTGATAGGGGCGATCAGCCTTTTGTGGGGTTTTGGATATACGCTGGATAATGTTTCGCTGCTGGGTTTGACGCTGGCCGTTGGCCTGGTGGTCGACGATGCTATCGTCATGCTGGAAAACATCATGCGCCATGTCGAGCATGGCGAGCCGCCTTTCAAGGCAGCGCTACAGGGTTCGCGTGAAGTGGGTTTTACCATCATTTCGATTTCCACTTCGCTGGTGGCGGTATTTATTCCCATCTTCTTCATGCCTGGCGTGATAGGACAGTTATTCCATGAATTTGCGGTCATCGTCAGTCTGGCCATCGTTGCCTCTGCCTTTGTCTCACTGACCCTGGTCCCCATGCTGGCCAGCCGCTTCCTGAAAAGCGAACATGAGTTGAAAGAACCACCCAAAGTGGTAGCAGCCATGCTGCATGTGTTTGAAAACAGTTTTAATGCCTCCCTGCGTTCGTATACGCGTGGCCTGGACATGGCATTGCGCCATCGCAAACTGGTGTTGCTGATTGCATTCGCGACTTTTGCCGCTACGGCCTATTTGTTCAATGTCATACCCAAGGGCTTTTTCCCGCAAGAAGACATAGGCCAGATCAATGTGTCTACTGAAGCGGCGGAAGAAACCTCCTTCCCTGCCATGGTGATTTTGCAGGATAAGGTCGCCAAGATCATACGCGACGATCCTAATGTGGCAACGGCGACCTCTTTCAATGGTGGTGGCGGCTCACAAAATACCGGGCGCATGTTCATCAACCTGAAACCACGCGATCAGCGCAAACCCATGAAGGATGTGGTGGATGGCTTGCGCAAGAAACTCAATGAAGTACCAGGCATCGCGGTTTTCCTGCGCCCTACGCAGAACTTGCAACTCGGCGGTCGTCCCAGCAAGAGCCAATACCAATACATACTGCAAAGTGTAGAAGCCGGTTCTTTGAGTGACTGGGCTATCAAGCTGCAAGAAAAATTGCGTACTGACACAGGCTTCAAGGATGTGACCACAGATTCGCAATTGAAGGGCTTGCAAGCCAGTATAGACATAGACCGTGATCGCGCCAATGCCCTGGGCGTGAACATGGATAGCATACGTTCTGCCCTGTATAGCGCCTTTGGTGAACGCCAGATATCGACCATGTACACCAATGTCGATAGCTATCAAGTCATCATGGAAGTAACGGCTGATGCCAAAAAAGATGAGGATGCGATCAAAGGCATTTACCTGCGCAGTAATACCGGTGCCCTGGTTCCTTTGTCCAGCGTGGCAACGGTCAAACGTACGGTCGGCCCGACGGCGATCAATCACGTAGGGCAATTGCAGGCGGTGACGGTTTCCTTCAATCTGGCACCCGGCACAGCCCTGGGTGAAGCGACCAATCGTATAGAAAAATATCGCGATGAAATCAAATTGCCAGCTTCCATCATCACTTCTTATGGTGGCGATGCAGCGGTGTTCAAGGATTCGCAATCTGGCCAGGTAGTATTGATTGTTGCGGCCTTGCTGGTCATCTATGTCTTGCTGGGTGTTTTGTATGAAAGTTATATCCACCCCATCACCATTCTGGCTGGCTTGCCTTCGGCAGCCGTAGGTGCCTTGCTGACCTTGCAAATGTTTGGCGAAGACCTGACCCTGATTGCCACGATAGGTATCTTGCTCTTGATAGGTATCGTCAAGAAAAACGCCATTATGATGATCGATTTTGCGCTCGATGCGCAAAGACATCAAAATATGACGCCGCCAGAAGCCATACGTGAAGCCTGCATACAACGCTTCCGTCCCATCATGATGACGACGCTGGCAGCGCTGGTAGGTGCCTTGCCAATTGCCCTCGGTCTGGGTGCGGGCGCAGAATTGCGCCAGCCCCTGGGGCTAGCGGTCGTCGGTGGTTTGATTTTTTCACAGGCAATTACCCTGTTCATTACGCCAGTGATTTATCTTGCACTGGACCGTTTCAGCGGTAAAGGACCTATTGTCGGTGACAGTTTGTAAACGTTAGTCACCTTAGTGATTGCCGATAAACCAGGGTATCCTGATAGTCGCCCTGGTGTTTTTGAGGGGAATTAGGTCCTTTCTTATTCCAATCTTATTCTATGGGGCACCAGCCATTCTTGGTGGGGATACACTTTGGTGGTTTGGGTGCGGCATTAGTGCGCAACCATTTCTCATTCCAATTATCGACGCCGAGATCTTTCAGGCGCTCGCCATTCGGGCAATATGTTTCGCCATCCATGATCTTGTTGTCGAAGCCATCGGGCTTCTTCAATACGGTAGGGAATACCTGTTGCCTGTCTTGTTCACCCAGCCTGACCACTTGTAATTTGGTGCCAAAAACGGCGACACTGTCAATTTCTTCCGCAACCAGGCGAAATTCGACATAACCGGTATGGATACCGTCAAGGTCAGCTATTTCATTACTGAGCAGCCATTGATCTTTGCCCTCTGCCTGCAGTTTTGCGCCTGCTTGCAAGCCCATTTTTTTGATCTTGAATTCGTTGCGTACCAGAATCAGATCCCTTTGGGTGTTAATGTATAAATAATTTTTTCCCGTTTTGTAGAATTCTGTCGATAATAAAAGATCAGGGTCCGGGCTGTTATTGCTGATCTTCCAGCCAGACGGGCGTTGCGGATCTTTTGCGACGATTTTGGTACTTTCAGTCAAGGTAATGCCAATTTCCTTAAAGGCAGGGATGAGCACATCGAGTTGATTATTGTGGAGTGCTGCCAGGTGATTACTCAGTAGTTTGCTGTCGAGTTGCTTGTCATCATTCACGGTTAGTTTTGAACCATCTTCTGTCACCAGGTCAAGCCGGTAAGTCGCATTGTCCGTCACGATTTCCCATTTGACGGGGTCGGATGCGACCTTGCTTAGCTTGGCTCCTTCATTGATACTAAAATCCTTTGCTTTTAATTTTTTGCTTAACTCTCCCAGATTCAACTTGTTCAGATCTGAACGATAATCCTTGAATGACAGATTCTCTGACTTTGACGTCTTGATCTCTTTAATTGCTTGAACATTGTCCAGGGTGAATAGGTACACCCCTTTTTCGCTGGGAATGGCTGCGCCAGTGAAGATGGCGCCGTTGAGTTTTGCGTTCTCGAAGGATGCGCCAGCCAGATAGGCTCCTGTCAGGTCTGTGAGGAGAACATCCTGGCCGTTCTTGGCAGGGGACAGGTCGGCATGATCCAGTTTTGCACCGACAAGATTGGCGCCATTGAGGTTAGCACCCTGCAATTGGGCCTTGGTCAAATCCGCAGAACCCAGATTGGCACCGACCAGATTGATGCGCGACATCATAGCGCCCTCTAGTTGTGATCTGCCACCCTCTCCACCATAGATGTGCACGCCATTGGCGATGACTCCTTCCAGATTGGCATTTTTCAGGTTGGCACCTGCCAGATAGGCATTGGACAGATTGGCCGGAACTGCGGCAGCCAGCATCAGCAGTTCCTGCTCACCATTGGCGCGTGTTTCATACCTGAGCAAGAGCGCTGGGTCGCCGCTGCTTGTCTCAGCACGCAACAGATGCCCTTCGGTCTGTGTTGCAACTGAGTTCAGCTGTTGCGCCAATAAGGCGGGCAGTGCTTCAGCATCGCTTGCCAGCATGCGAAATACCGGGCGGTAGGCACCAAACTGTGCACCTTCCAGTATCGCGTTCTTGAATTGCGTGCGCTGCAAATTGGCACCATGAAACGAGGCACGAAGAAAACTTGTTATTATTGAGGTACTGTCACTTTTGATGGAATTGAAATTCGCACCATTCAGGGTAACATCCGTCAGTATGACATCGCTTGCTTGCATGCCGGTCAAATCGGTAGTGGCCAGTTTTGTTATGATTGCATCAGCCATATCCAGCGCTGTCCAGACTTTGCCGAATAAATCGGCATTCAGTTTTGTTTTGCGTAACTTGGTACGGCGTTTGGGATCGGTTGACCCCGTGATCGGACTGCTGATCTCCACGGACGTCAGGTCCAGTCCGGAAAGGTCTGCACCATCAACTTTTGCTGCGCTGAGAGTAGTGTTTTTCATGCTGACTTTTTTTAAATCCAGATTGGACAAGTCAGCATTGCTCAGATCGGCGGAGTCGAAATTGATATCGTCAAGTGTACTGGAACGGAAGTCGGCGCCTGTCAGTTTCCGTTTGGTAAAATCGACACTTTTCAGGTTTGACTGGGTCGCTTTCAGTGTCGATAAATCGGTTGGTATGTCGGAGATAGTGGCATTTGTGAGGTCCAGGTTGTTCCAGACCAAGCCTAGCAAACTGGCTTTCAATTGGGTACTGCGCAAAATGGTCTTGCGATCACTGGTTGAGAGTTTTTCCGGACTCAGGCGTGGCCGCTTGTCAGCAAATATGACGCTTTTCAAATTGGTATTGGACAGGTCTGCGCCTGACAAATCTGCTCCTGTCAGTATACATTTATCCATCAGGGCACCATTGAGTTTGGCGCCACGCAAATCTGCATTGGTGAAATCCACGCCGCGCAAGTCGCAAGTCTTGAAATCGGCATCCCGCAAGTCGGCATTGATAAACTTGGGCGGAACAACTCCAGGAAATGGAAACATGGCCTTATCTTTGGACATGCTGAACTCGGCACCGGAAAAATTGGCCCTTTGAAGCGAACATTTGCTGAAGTTAGCATTTAGGCAGCTAGCTTCATTCCAGGTGGTATCATCCAGTTTTGAGCCCTGGTTGATTTCACCGAACACCGTTTTGTAATTCACGGTGTTATTGAATTTCACATTGTTCAAAATTGATCCGCACAGGCGTGCTTCAGACAATGCTGCACCGGACAAGTTTGAGCGTGGCGCATTTAGAGAAAAATTGTCTCTTTCCACATTCAGGAAACGCAAGTCCCCATCAGCAAATGAAGCGACAGATGCAGGCTGGAATGTCCAGGGATGAGGCCTGAACATGCCATTATTTTCCGGAGACAGGCGGAACAGGTGAGATGCCTGGTTATGTCCCGCAGAACAACCCAGCAAGGAACCACCAAGCATGATGATGGTCTGCCCCCCTTCAGGTCCGATCTGTTGGCGAAAATCGATCCTGCGTCCGGAACCATCCCGTGCGATGAGATTGCCCTGGCCTATATCGCCATTGAAAACCAGATCTAAATGATATTCCCCCTCTTTGCCATTCAGGGTCAATGGTGCGCTGGCCAGTATCCCGCCATAAGGACGGGAATACAGGCGTATCAGCATTGCCTTGTTGCGATCAGTGTGTAATTGCACCTGATTACCAACCAGGGTCATGTAACGTACACCGCGTTCGGCCTGGATCGAGACGATGAAATAACCAGAGTAGATATGGCTGTCCATTTATGCCTTGGGGGGAGTAGGTGGCGACGGTGCCCATTGACTGATGGACGGCTCGGTACGGCCGCCAGGGCCGCTATAAGACTCGTAATTCAGTGTAAACAGGGTACGCCAGTGATCAACAGCAATCTTGGCAGCGTTCACGCCCGGTTCATTCGGGTTTTTGGGGGTGCGCGCCAGGTGACTGCCATCCGGATTATAAATGTCGAGTCGATAGGCTTTAGCTGTGCTGCCCGGGCGCAGAAAGGACAGCACATAAATAAAGCCTTCAGGCTCGCAGGCGATGTCCAGGTATTCGAGATTCTCGTCCGCCTCTTTCTTCAGTGCCATGGTCGCGATTAATTGCTGGCTTTCCAGGCTGCCGCTGGCATTTTTTTGGACCAGGAAGGTTTGCACATTGGTCGTGTCACGTATTAACCAGCGGGTGCCAGCATTTTGCACTTCGATGGTATAGGTGGCCGCACTGCGGACGGGCATTTCATCGTCATCGGCACGGATATCGAAGCTCAGGGTAGATTCCGGATCATGCACCAGCCAGGTTTCACTCTCAGCAATCGTGCTGACAGTAGCGCTGGCAGCCAATGGCATGCCCTTCCTCTTGAATGCCTGATGAATTGCTTCAGTCAGGCGCCCTGCATTCAGGTCGTTCTGGAACTGTGGTCGCAAATATAATTTGGGCGCGAGTTCTGGTTTGCTTGCCTTTTGCAAAGCCGCTGTCAGTGCGGTCGATATGACGTGCTTGTCCAGCGTGTCGATGAAGCCGGCATCAAGAGTGAATTTTAAGCTACCAGCAAAACACTGTACCGGGTTGCCTGTGGTATCGAAGGCCTGAATCCTGGTATTGGTTTGCTCAAGTATCAGGATGCGGCCATCGGCGGTCACTGCCATAGCCTTGGGGCCATTCAATAATCCTTCCTGCCTTCCTTTGCCAGACATGGGAGTAGCAAGTGGTGCCGCAGCATCATTGCTGGCTTTGTCAGGCAGTTCCAGGATTTCTATTTTATGGTTTTGAAAACTGACGCCTATGGCATAGCCACGTGGATGAATGATGACGGCATCCAGGTTGCTTTGATTAAAAACCCCCCAGCTTTGATTGCTCTCGTAATTGAATTCCTTGCTGCTGTCGGTCAGATCAATGTGCCGCAAGTGTAATTTACTGTCCTGTGAACTACGCGGATCAAGATAGAAATTGCGTGAACTGAACTCAGGATTAGGGTAAGCGTAGACATCAATGGATGCAGGCCTGCGCTTCAAGACATACAGGTAGTCTGTTTTACCTTCTTCACCTATCCACCATTCCAGTGTTTTGGTCAGCTGTTTTTTATATGCTTTTTGCGGTAAGGGCTTACCTGCATTCGTAAAGCTGTTACGAATTTCTGCACTGACAGCAGTGGTAGATGAGTCGAGTTCGTTCATCATGGTCAGCGGCAGTGTCAGCAATGCCTGTGGCCCGAATTGATCAAATGCCACAGTTGGTTGTACTGAAAACCCTCGCCCGGCCAGCTTGCTGCCTTTTTCCGGGTCTGCCAGTGTGCTGATGCACTGGAAAGTATACATTTGTGAATTGACTGGCGTCATATCATTGTCCAAAGGCAGACCCATGCCATTCGCCATCCAGGTATAGCCGATACGGTAAGCATGGTTATTCGAGGTCAGGTTGACCAGTTTGCTGACTTGGTGATCGGGGTCTTTCTTGGGCGTGTCCCATACTTCAGTTGGTGCTGACACTGTTTCTTGCCAGATGCGCTTGCCGTTTTGAAAGGCCAGTTTTTTCTTGTGCAAATAGCTGGTGTCGCTGGCCAGTGGCACCAGGCGCTCGACTATAGTACCTGTCAGCTTGAGAATGCTGGAGCCGTCAGGAGAAACAGCTTTCATCCAGTCGCTGACCCAGGCACCGCATAACCATTCGTTCTTGGAATACAGGTTTGCCGTGACTTGTATATTTTCAAGCTCACCAGCTGGAACATTACCAAAATGATGTTTTATCGGTGAACTGGCATCTTTCCTGGGGAAAGGTCCCAGTTTTTGGCTTGCGCCGCTTTGATGTATCAGGGTCAGGGTGTAGTGATCAAAATTCAGAGGCCAGACTGCATCTTTGCCTCCATGGGCTGGGTCTGGCAACAAATTCACGTGAACATCGATGGCGCGATTCAGTTGCAGTTTGTAGAGACTGGGCGCATTTTGTGCTGCGACCGTGGTTGAAATAATCATCCCGCTTGCCGCAGTGAGACACATGATCTTCATGACCCAGCCAGCTACAGGTGCTGACTGTGCTACCTGCTGGCCAGCTACGCGTGCTACGAGAGGCTTGGCTATGAAGGCGATCAATGCTTTGTTGAAGATAATGGTACAGACGGAACCGACAGCCTTGCGCAAAAAGAATTCCGAAGTCATGGTCTTGCGCCAGGTATCACCGTCTTCGTTGAGTACGCCTAGCAGCAATTCCAATACGATGGGGTTGGTGAATATCGAATAAAACCACGCGCTTGAATCCATGCCCACGCCAAAGCTGATCATCATGCCCGGCAATGCGTAGTTGAGTATTGCTGTACTGTTGCGGCCCAGGTGCGTAACATCAGGATCACCTTCACCAGTCCCCATGCCACCCAACAATATGCGTGCTTTGACCGCTTGCGGATAAAATGGAAATGACAATGTTGTGACATTGCCGCCCAGTGGTATGCCCATGATGCAGTCGGCCGGGCGTATGAATTCAAGATATTTTTTGGTATCGCTGGGTTGATAGGATTTGTGTTTCATTCTGTCTTTCCAACCTACCGGCACGATAGGTTTATCCTGACTGTCGAGAAACTGCACATACGCACCCAGGCAACGGTTGGCCTTGTTCTTTATCTTGATGTGCATGTATTGCGTGGCACTGTCGTACTTGATTTCACGGTCATACACTTCCAGGCCCCAGGCTGAGCCGGGATTGGCCAGCGACCAGCGATAAGCTGGAAATGCGTTGCTACTGACTCCATTCTCTCCAACCTCGCCAGTTTCATTGCTGGACAATAATGAAGCTGCAGAAACGGTTACCCCTTGCTTGTCTTGTGTGGACGGGATGCCTTGCGTGCGTTGCCACACCACTCCATGCAGGCTGGGGGCATCCTTGGTTTTACTGAGCACGTAATCAAGGGCCAGTTTGGCAGCGGCGAGTGTGCCATCAGACAGTTCTGATTGTGGAATGGCCGGTTTGCCGTTGGGGCCTGTGGGCCATTTTACTGTCACACCATCTTTGCCTACCAGGTCAGAAGGTGGCTCAAAGGTGCTGCCATCTGTATTTTTTGCGAATGTATTGTGTTGCCAGGGGTCTTTGCTGCCGGAAGGATGGGTGGAGAGGTATTGCCATAATTCGGGATGGCGGTCCAGTGCCTCTTCTATGTAGTAATCAATCATGTCAGCCGCAATTTCCGGATTGATGGAGGCAATCTCGGGATGCTGGAACAAGATCGCCTTGGCTGTCTCATACGGACTGAGTATCAGGGCAGCTGCCTGCAAGAGTTCATTTTGATCAGTGTTACTGGCCTTTAACAGGTCAGTAGGTGCATTCAACTGACGCAACATGCCAGGCACACGCAGCTTGAGCTTGGCACGCTGGCGGCGGCGCGCAGCGATAAGGCGTGCCTCATGCGGGACATGGATACTGGTCGCCACAATTTCACCCATCAAGGCATCAGGATCGCGTGAAGCCTTGGTAGCGTAGTACAGGCCGACAGCATTGCCGGGTAGCTCTACTCCTTCTACGAAATGGGTGATGTGGCTAAGGTGTGAGGCCGGTATCGCTGCCAGCGCCGGGTTCGATTCCTGATGTGCCTTCAGGGTGACAGGAGAATGTTGCTCTATGGCATATTGCTTGCCCATGGCATGGAGGGTCAGAGGACCGTCATCATCATTATTATTGGTTGGCAAGCTAAGATGCAAGGTACCAAGAAAATTTGCATGACTGGACATGAGGACTCCTTAGGGTGAGGGGGATACATGATTATCTGCTATTTTTCTTAAAAAAACAGCAAGATTTTTTGCCGTATGCCGGACGCAGATCAGACGAGAGAAGAGTGGAGGGTGATGAGCCGTGGTAAAGGGACAGATCAGGGTGACCGTCCAGCCTCGTTATTAACTACCATCTTCCTATACATGTTGTTTGCCAGGCTGTACCACCTTGGTAAAGATATTATCAAAAGTGACTTTGCCCACAAGCGTCAGTTTGATGAGCAACTGGTATCTGCCATCATTGCCTCTTTCAGGTTATATCAAGGCTTTTTGCTTCAGCATTTATCTGGCGCTTAATCGTTTCAGCGGCAGAGAGTTTATCGTGAGTGACAGCCTGTAGAGGCAGTCAGACCAGGATGTCTTGCCGTGCATGCCGTGGTGTTTTTTATCTGATCGAACTGTCTATTTTGGGAATATCTATAGGGCACCAGCCATCCTTGCTGGGTACACACGTTGGCGGTTTGGGCGATGCATTGGTGCGCAACCATTTCTCATCCCATGTACCGACACCGAGGTCTTGCAGGCGCTGGCCATTCGGGCAATATGTTTCACCATCCATAATGTGTTGGTCAAAACCTTTTGGAGGCAGCAATACGGTTGGGAATACCTGTAATTTATTTTCTGCAGTCAGCCTGACGACTTGCAATGTAGTACCAAAAACGGCGATGCTACCTGTTTCTTCTGCTATCAGGCGAAATTCGACGTAACCGGTATGAATACCGTTAAGGTCAGCTATTTCATTGCTGAGCAGCCATTGGTCTTTATCTCCTGTCTTCAGTTTGGCACCTGCCTGCAAGCCCATTTTTTGGATTTTGAATTCATTGCGTGCAAGATCCCATGGTGTACCGACATACAAGTCATTTTTCCCGGTCTTGTAGAGTCCGGTAGACAATAGAAGATCAGGATCCGGGCTGTTATTGTGTATCTTCCAGTTGCTGGGACGTTGAGGATCTTTTGCGACGATTTTGGCGTTTGCAGTCAAGCTAATACCAATTTCCTTGAAGGCAAGGATGAGCACATCGAGTTGATTATTCTGCAGTGCGGCCAGATGATTGCTCAGGAACGTGGTGTTGAGCTGCTTGTCATCATTGACGGTGAGTTTTACCGGGCTCTCTTCGACAAGCAGATCAAGCCGGTAAGTCAGATTGTCCATGATGATTTCCCATTTGACGGGATCGGACGCGACCAGACTTAGCTTGGCTCCTGCATTGATACTAAAGCCCTCTTTGATTAATTTTTTGCTTAACTCATCCAGGTTCAGTTTGGATAAATCTGATCGATAATCCTTGAACCTCAGGTTCTTGAATTTGGATGCCCGGATCTCTGTTATTGCCTGAGCATTGCTCAGGGTGAACAGGTAAACCCCATTTCTTCCTGGGACGGCAGCACCGGTGAGTATTGCGCCATTGAGTTTGGTGTTGTCGAAGGACGCGCCAGCCAGATAGGCCCCTGTCAAGTCTGTGAGAGATGTTGTGCCGCTCTTGGCAGGCGACAGGTCTGCGCCATCCAGTTTCGCACCGACAAGATTGGCACCATTCAGGTTGGCCCCCTGCAATTGGGCCTTGGTCAAATCCGCAGAACCCAGATTGGCGCCGACCAGCTTGATGCGGGTCATGACAGCGCCCGCCAGTTGTGACCTGCCATCCTCTCCACCATAGATGTGTACGCCATTGGCGGTGACCTCTTCCAGATTGGCATTTGTCAGGTTGGCACCTGCCAGGTAGGCGTTGGACAGATTGGCCGGAACTGCTGTGGTCAATAGCAATAGTTCTCGCTCACCATTGGCACGTGACTCATACCTGTGCAAGAGCGCGGGGTTGTTGTTATTTGCATCGAGGTGTCGTAGAGGCTCTTCAGCGTGAAGTGTCGCCAAGTTTAGTCGCTGTGCCCAAAATGCAGGCAAGCCTTGTCGGTCCGCCTCATCTGCAGACATGCGAAATACCGGGCGGTAGGCACCAAATTGCGCACCTTCCAGTATGGCGTTTTTGAATTGCGTGCGCTGCAGGTCGGCACCATGAAACAAGGCTCGACGAAAGCTGCTTACTATCTTGGTAGTATCGCTGTCGTTCGAATTAAAGTTCGCATCAGACAGGGTGACACCTGTTAGTAAGGCATCGTCGGCTTGCATACCGGTTAAGTCGGTGGTAGTCAGTTTTGCTATGCTCGCATCAGTCAAGTCCAGCGCGGTCCAGACTTTACCGAATAAATTGGCGTTCAGTTTTGTCTTGCATAATTTGGTGCGGCGTTTCGTATCGACCGACCCTATGATGGGCTTGCTAATTTTCACTGTCCTCAAATCCAGTCCGGAAAGGTCGGTACCATCGACTTGAACATTGCTGACGGTCGCGCAAGTCAGAGTTACGTTTCTCAAGTCGAGATCGGAAAAGTTGGCATTACTGAGATCAGCAGAAGTGAAGTCGACTTTACTAAGCGCGCTTAAACGGAAGTCTGCGTCTGTTAACTTACACCCGGTAAAATCAATATTCGTCAGATTTGCCTGCTTCGCTTTCAGCTCAGATAAGTCTGTTGGTATGTCATAGATAGTGGCGCTGGTCAGGTCCAGATTGTTCCAGTTTAAGCCTAACAAACTGGCTTTCAATTGAGTATTCCGCAAAATGGTCCTGCGATCACCAGATGAGATTTTCTCAGGACTCAGGCGCGGCCGCTTGTCATCGAATATGACATTCCTCAAATCAGTATCGGACAAATCTGCGCCCGACAAGTCTGCCCCTGTGAGTATGCATTTATCCATCAGGGCACCCTTGAGTTTGGCACCGCGCAAATCTGCAGAAGTGAAATCCACGCCGCGCAGGTCGCTGGTACTGAAGTCGGCATCTTGCAAGTCGGCCTTGATAAATTTGGGTGGGCCGTTTCTAATGGCATGCTTATACGCATCCCTGGGAAGAATTTTTGACGAGCTGAATTCGGCTTTGGAAAAATCTGCTCTTTGAAGAGAGCATTTTCTGAATATGGTTTCCAAGCAGCCAGCGTGGTTCCAGGTTGAATCATCCAGTGTTGAACCTATGTCACCTTCGCCATACGCCGTGTCGGAATTGTTGGAATGGTCGAAATTCACATTATTCAGGGTTGATCCGCACAAGCGGGCACCATACAGACTTGAGTGAGACAAATTAGCGCCCGGCGCATTTAAGATAAACCTGTCGTTTTGAAAATTGACGAATCGCAAGTCCCCACCCGCAAATGAGGGAACCGGTGCAGGTTCAAATTTCCAGGGATTGGGTCTGGACGTGGGAATTCTTTCGGGGTGCAGGCGGAATAAGTGAGGGGTCTGGTCATGCCCTGCAGAACAACACAATAAGGAGCCATCACGCATAATGATGGTCTCCCCACCTTCAGGTCCGATTTTTTCTTTAGAATAAATATCGTGAACAGCGTATGCGGGGAAAACAAGGTTCGCATGCCCTGTATCTGCACCACCACTGAAAGCAAAGTGCAAATAGAATTCACGCTCATAACCCCCAATTGTTGTTGGTGTACTAGCCAATACAACACTATAGTTTGTTGTATAGAGGCGTATCAGCATCGCCCTGCTACGCTCGGTGTGCAATTGCACCTCATTGCCAACCAGGGTCATGAAACGCTCTTTTTTCCCGTCCTCCGTTCTGTCCGCGATTATGGAAACGATGAAATGACCCATGTATATCTTGTTTTCCATTTATGCCTTGAGAGGAATAGGTGGGGACGGTGTCCATTGACTGACGGAGGGCTCTGTATTGCCACTTGGGCTGCAACTTCAAAGAGGGGCGCCATTTATCAACAGCAATCTTGGCCCCGTTCACACCTGGCTCTTGCGACAGTTTCTTACATGATTATCTGCTATTTTTTTAAAAAAAACAGCAGGATTGTGGTTTGCTGGTTATGTATGCTGAAGGAGAATCTGGGAGGTGGAAGAATGGCTGGCAAGGGCAATAGAGGAACCCGGATATCAATTGCCGTCTTCCTGCAAATGCTGCCTGAGTTTGAGTAAGCTGGTTTCCAGGTTCAGGTAGTCATCTTCTGTGTAGGTCTTGAAGCGTTGCTTGCCAGACTGTACTACCTTGGGAAAGATGTCATCGAAAGTGGCTTCACCAACTGGTGTCAGTTTGACGAACAACTGGCGTCTGTCATCATTGCCGCGTTCACGCTGTATCAAACCTTTATACTCCAGCCTGTCGAGCACACCAGTCAGCGTGCCCTTGGTGATCAGTGTTTTTTCACCCAGCTCCTTGCAAGTCATGCCTGGTGTATTGCCCAGTGTGGCAATGATATCGAATTGCGAATGGGTAAAACCCAGCTTGCGCACATTCCTGGCAGAAGCCTGTTCAAATAATTGCATGCACTCCGACAGTAATCGTATGCTGCGCAGGTAACGTTCACCCATAAAATAAATTGTTAAGGTTATGGTCTGATCCGCAATTAGTGTTAGCGGACCAAACCAGGGACGGCAACTAATTCAAAAATTAGTCAGCCTTGATCGCTTCTACCTGGATAGCCAGTTTCACTTCTGGTGCAAAACGTGGCGTACCGTAGCTCAGGCCAAAATCAGTACGTTTGAATTCTGCCGTGGCATCTGCACCGCAAGCTTCTTTCTTGAACATGGGATGCTGTATACATTTGAATTTATTGATCGTCAAAGTAACAGGCTTGGTTACGCCCAGCAAAGTCAATTCACCGATGACGGCAACAGGCGTATCGCCATCAAACTTGATGGATGTACCTTTGTAAGTTGCAGTAGGGAATTGCGCTACATTGAACATGTCTTTGGACTTCGCATGCTCATTCATTTTTTCATGACCAAAATCCAGGGAATTGGCATCGATAGTGATATCGACAGTGCCAGTTTTCGCAGCGCGGTCCAGCACGATCTTGCCCGAAGTTTTATTGAATTTGCCACGCCATACTGAGATACCCATATGGTCAGCTTCAAAGCTGGGGTAGGTGTGGTTGGATTCAATATTATAGGTTTGAGCAAATGCAGGTGCAGTGCTGATCAGCAGGGCGGCGGCGATAAGTTTGGCGATTTTCATGTATTACTCCTGGAGGTAGAAAAATTAGTTTGATTGCAAAACTGGTGTTACTCAGTATTACGGGTTGGTGACTACGTGAAACTTGATCTGTACTTCATCGGCGACCATGCCGGTATCTTTCCATTCACCTTCACCGATATTGAAAGTGAGACGCTTGATCGGCAGGACACCGTCAAAAATCTGGCTATTACCTTCTTTCTTGACCGTTAAAGGAAAACTGACATCTACAGTCTTGCCCTTGATACTGAGCTTGCCGCTGACATCGAGCTTGCCTGCCGCACCCGCCTTCATGGAAGTGGAAACAAAACTGGCCTTGGGGAAGGTGGCGGCGTTAAACCATTCCTTCTTCAAGACTTCCTTGTTGTACTCGGCATCGCCCAGATCAAAGCTGGCAACATCAATGTCTACCGTTGCCTTGGATGATTCAGGCTTGGCACTGTCATAGTCTATGTTGGCTGCGAATTTTTTGAATTTGGCATCGACAGGCACATTCATTTGCTTAAAGACAATATTGACTGCACTCTTGGCATTATCGACTTTGACAAGGGCAGCGATAGCCGGGACTGAGATTGCCAGTGTCAATGCAGTAGCGAGAGCAATTTTTTTGATGGAGAAATCGGACATAATTTACCTGTTTAAAAAGTTAACGACCTGGGCGCATGCGGTTCAGCAGCCCGTCTTTATCGTAGAAGTGATGCTTGAGCGCCGCAGCAACATGCAGTAAGACCAGAACCAGCATGACTTTGTTTAAAATTTCATGCAATTCTTTCAAAGTCCCCTTGAGTTCCGGGTTGGGAGCTATTAATACTGGTAATTCGAATAATCCCAAGTAGACTACCGGATAGCCCGCTGCCAGGGTGTAAAAATAACCAGACAAGGGTACGGCAAACATCAGTACATACAGCAGGATGTGCGTGCCATTGGCAGCAAGCAGCTGGGTTTTACCCATATTCGTGGGATAAGGAGGGGCTTTACTCAGCAAGCGGCTGATCAGGCGGATAGCGACAAAGCCCAGTACCGTGACCCCTAGCCATTTGTGGTAGGAGAAATACTGCAACTTGCTAGGGCTGATTCTCATATCTACCATGATATTGCCTAAAATAAAGGCAATAACGATGAGAACGGCAATCAACCAGTGCAAGGCTATGCTGAAATTGGAATATCTTTGAGTGGCTGCCATGCTGGCTCCTCTGATGAAAGAGATAATTAGTTCGAAGTAGAACTAATATAGCAAAAAAAAAGAAAGTCTGCTGAACACCGCCAAATTTTTATGCAAAGAAAGTGTAAGCGTCTGCTACAGACAGTCTTTTGAAATGAGTAGGCGGATATACTTTTTTCGGGTATTGTCGCGCTTATCCGGCTAAGCTCAGGTTTTAGCGCTGGTGTCTGAGCGATTCATCTCAATGGGCCATCTTGCCACTCATCATAGTCATAATGAAACCAGAAATTCCAGAAAAATCCTTAGGAAAAAAAATAAGCGCCCCGGCCAAGGCTGTACTTGGCAATGTTGCCGGTGCAGTCAGTGAAACCACAGATCTGCTGGATCAAAGCGGGCCCTTGAAGCCTGGCACTGGACTGGCCAGTGGTGTGCTGGCCCTGACCCTGGCCTTTCTTTGTCTATTGGGGGTGGTTGCCTTCCACTTCCCGCAATACCTGACCACGCCTGAGTTGCGCAAGAATTATTCGCCAGACTTGATACGCCATATCTTGTTTGCTGCCCTGGTGCTGTCTGGCGTGATCAGCCTGCTCAATGTCTTGTTCAATCGCCGTCGTGGCTTGAATGCCGTGGCGGCTGCCCTGGTGATTGCAGCCGTGGCTTTTGGTGGCTCGCATGTGCCTGTGGCAGACTTTCCTGACCATACACCTTATATAGGACTGGACTGGTTCATCCTCGATTTGCTGGGGTCGACGATTATTTTTGTGGTCATAGAAAAAATCTTCCCGCTCTACAAGGGGCAATTGATTTTCCGTCGCGAGTGGCAAACTGACATGGTGCATTTTGCCGTCAATCACTTCATCGTTGGCCTGGCCTTGTTGACCGTCAACTTTGCCATTCATCGCTTGTTCGGCTGGATGGCGCATGACAGTGTGCGTGATTTTGTGCAGTCCATCGCGTTTATTCCACAACTGTTGTTGTGTATCCTGGCGGCAGATATGGTGCAGTACTGGACGCATCGTGCCTATCATGAAATCCCATTTTTATGGCGCTTCCACGCTGTTCATCATTCCGCCAAGACCATGGACTGGCTGGCCGGTTCACGCCAGCATATCCTGGAGTTGATCTGCACCCGTGTCGGTGTGCTGGGTGCCTTGTATGTACTGGGTTTTGAAAAGACAGTGATGGACGTCTACATCATCGTGGTTGGTTTCCAGGCTGTGTTTAACCACGCCAATGTGCATTTGCCCTGGGGACCAATCAAGTACCTGATCGTCACGCCAGACTTTCACCACTGGCACCATTCATCAGATGATGTGGCAATCGACAGAAACTATGCCGCCCACTATGCCTTCCTTGATCATTTGTTTGGTACCGCGATCAAGGGTCAAAAAGGTTTCCCTGAGAAATATGGTGTGCAGGGCGACTATATGCCAGACGGCTTCGTGAAACAACTGATGTTCCCGTTCCGTTCGCAGAAATAACGAGTAACAATAAAAACAGGCAGATCATTTGATCTGCCTGTTTTGTTTGGCGCTTCTAAAAACCAGTTTTTAAAACTGCGTTTAAATCGCCTTTGCCAGTTTCGCTGCGATACCAGTGTAATTCGCCGGTGTCATTGCCAGCAGCAAATCCTTGGCTTCGCGCGGGATGGCCAAGCCTTCGACAAACTCTTGCAAGGCTGCTTTGGTGATGCCTTTGCCGCGTGTCAATTCTTTCAATTGCTCATAAGCGTTTTCAACTGCATAACGACGCATCACGGTTTGTACCGGCTCAGCCAATACTTCCCAGGTGGCATCCAGGTCAGCCGCCAGGCGTTCAGGATTGGTTTCCAGTTTATTGAGGCCGCGCAGGCAGCTGTCATAGGCCAGCAGGGTATAACCAAAAGCCACACCGATATTACGCAAGACTGTAGAGTCAGTCAGGTCGCGCTGCCAGCGGGATACTGGCAATTTTTCTGACAGATGGCGCAGCAGGGAGTTAGCCAGGCCCAGATTGCCTTCAGAATTTTCAAAGTCGATAGGATTGACTTTATGTGGCATTGTGGATGAACCGATTTCGCCAGCCTTGGTTTTTTGCTTGAAATAACCAACTGAGATATAACCCCAGATGTCGCGGTTCAAATCGAGCAGGATAGTGTTGACGCGGGCGAATGCATCAAACATTTCAGCCATGTAATCATGCGGTTCGATTTGTATGGTGTAGGGATTGTAGGTCAGACCCAGGCGTTGTTCGATGACGTTTTTGGAAAAATTTTCCCAGTCATAGCCAGGGTAGGCCGACAAATGCGCATTGTAATTGCCAACGGCACCATTCATCTTGCCGAGGATTTCTACCTGTTCTATACGCTTGATAGCGCGCTGCAGGCGGGCGACGACGTTGGCCATTTCCTTGCCCAGGGTAGTCGGGCTGGCAGCCTGGCCATGGGTACGCGACAGCATGGGTACATCGGCATTCAGGTGGGCCAGTTCAGTCAGCCTGGCGATGACATTGCGCAAGGCTGGCAACATCACATCATTGCGGGCCGTCTTCAACATCATGCCGTGTGAAGTGTTGTTGATATCTTCAGATGTGCAGGCAAAGTGGATGAATTCACTGGCGGCAACCAGTTCAGGCACATCCTTGACTTGCTCTTTCAACCAATATTCCACGGCTTTGACATCGTGATTGGTCACGGCTTCGATTTCCTTGATGCGTTGTGCATCGGCTTCAGAAAATTCAGTGAGGATTTTATCGAGCAAGGCATTCGCCGCCGGAGAAAACGCCTTGATCTCATCGAAACCAGCTTGTGACAGGGCTTGCAGCCAGGACACTTCAACTTTGACACGATGATACATGAAGCCAGCTTCAGACAAAGTGGCACGCAAAGCGTCAACTTTACTTGCATAACGACCGTCAAGCGGTGAAAGGGCAGAGAGAGCAGAAAGTGAGGATAGAGACATGATGGACTATAGAGATGGAAAGACAGAAAGCCTTGCTCAAAAAACAACATAAGTGTAAATTTTGCAAATAGTTTATATTTAGCAAAAATTCACAATTGTTGTGTGAAGACAGTTTTTTTGCACTGAATATGCGATTTTACCATTTGAATGCGTTCAAACTACAGAATCATGATGATGTTGCTGCTCTGCACGCCAGCCCTGACAGCACGGATTTGCAGGCAGGCGATGCTATAATCCGGCCTAAACCTACTACCAGATTCCTATGAAACTTATTGGCTCCATCACTAGTCCTTTTGTCAGAAAAGTCCGCGTTGTCATGGCGGAGAAGAAACTTGATTACGTTTTTATTCAAGAAAACGTGTGGGCAGCAGACACCACCATACAGCAATCCAACCCCTTGGGGAAAGTGCCTTGTCTTTTGATGGAAGACGGCGGTGCCATGTTTGATTCGCGTGTCATCGTTGAGTATATCGATACATTGACACCAGTGGGCAAGCTGATCCCGGCCCAGGGCCG
This sequence comes from Undibacterium sp. JH2W, assembly GCF_049340425.1. Classification (NCBI taxonomy): domain Bacteria; kingdom Pseudomonadati; phylum Pseudomonadota; class Betaproteobacteria; order Burkholderiales; family Oxalobacteraceae; genus Undibacterium; species Undibacterium sp. JH2W. Next base: position 251,710 of record NZ_JBMPOT010000004.1, read on the forward strand.
CGAACGTGTTGAAGTCAAATGCTGGGAAGCCCTGGCAGATGGCATCATGGATGCCGCCATTCTGGTGCGTCTGGAAAAAACCTTGCGCCCTGCGGAACAGCAAAGCCAGGAGTGGATAGACCGACAAATGAGCAAGGTCCATGCAGGCTTGAAATCCATGTCCAGTGGCCTTGGTGATACAGCATATTGTACAGGCACGCATTTGACCCTGGCTGATATCAGCGTGGGTTGTGCCCTGGCTTGGTTGAGCTTCCGTTTCCCGGAGATAGACTGGCGTGGCGACTACCCTAATCTGGCTAAACTATTGGATAAATTGTCGGAACGTGCTTCTTTCAAAGACACTGTGCCACAATAAGTCGAACTGAAAAAACACAAAAGGGATGTAGCGTGAGCTACATCCCTTTTTTATTTGCAACAGTCAGGCTGTCATCATTCTTCTGTCGACATTTGTGATTGCAGATAATTCTGGATACCGATTTTTTCTATCAATTCCAGCTGGGTTTCCAGCCAGTCTATATGTTCTTCAGTATCTTCCAGGATAAGCTGGAACAGATCACGTGAAACATAGTCGCCAACTACTTCACAAGTAGCGACACCTTCCTTGACGGTTTTTTGTGCAGCAACTTCCAGCTTCAAGTCACACTGCAGCATTTCCTGGGTGTCTTCTCCTATCATGAGCTTGTGCAGAGCTTGCAGATTAGGCAAGCCACCCAGCATCAAGATGCGATCGATGAGCTTGTCGGCATGCTTCATTTCGCCTATGGATTCTTCATATTCCTTCTTGGCTATTTTTTCAAAGCCCCAATGTTTATACATGCGTGCATGCAAAAAGTATTGGTTGATGGCGCTCAGTTCATTGGTGAGTTGCGCATTAAGCAGTTTGATGACTTTCGCATCGCCTTTCATGGCTTTCCTTCCTGTGTCTATTGATACTGTGAGTGATGTGATTGCTGATGCAGGTTTGCATGCGGGTTTTTATCACATCATAGAGCATTCAGTGGCAGTTGCAAAATGAAGATGATTTACATCGCCGGATTCAGTGCTTCAGGTGACAAGATGTTTGAAATTGACAGAACTATTGAAACGCAATTATTCTCATTTAGTTTTCTGCTAATCTAAAAAGCGGCAAGACCTTGCAGTGTAATCATGACTCATTTCATCAATGAGGGGGAAGTCAGGTTTGCCTCAAATTTGGTGATCATGCTTAAATGTGCTTTTGAGGAGGCGGACCCAGAGCAAAGATATTGTGTGCTCCTGAATCAGGTACCCGGTATTCTCTGCTTGTGGATAGTTTGAAAGAGTCAGCTTATGCAATTCCAAGCCTTTGCTTCATCGTCTTTACCTGCTCCCAGCTATGAGCAGGTAAAGCATAGTCGTATCAAACTTATCCGCGTGATTATTTCTACGGCACTTGCTGGTTTTCTGACGGCTTCTTGCGCGCAAAGCGTTAATCCATTGACGCATGAAAAAAACTCTTCGGTTACGGTGTCTTCCTCCTCTTCTATCGCAAACAATAAGTCTATGGAAAATACACTTCAAAATGCAGCGCTGGATTTTCCGACAATGACTGCAGAGGAAGCCAGCAGGCGCATGCTGGACCTGATTGGCAATATCAAAACGGCCGAGGATTTTTCTGCTAAAAAGCTGGAGATCGCCATGGGCCTCAAGGTTTACTTTGACGATAAAAATCTCAGGAAATATGGGGTCGGCGCAAAAATTACCGATACCTGGTTCTTTAATATTAGCGTGATCTTGAGCAAGGAAGACAGCAAACGTGGTCGCCTGATATTTTCCTTCGATGACCAAACCCATAATTACGCCGACATGACCCCTGTCTGCCAAGTCGATCTGGATGCTTATAAAAAAAGGCTGACGGAACTTGGCTTTCAATCAGAAGCTTATTATGGCGAACATAATCGACTCATTTATTGGAATTTCTCACGCGATAATATTGATTTACAGATTTCCTTTAACGGCGAAAGCATGGAGAAGGTGAAGCACAACTGTGTTTCCATCTTAGTCGTTGATGTCGTTCAGCGCGATAGCTGAGCCGCCCCCAGGCTACGCTTTCTTGCAGAAGCAGCTTTAGCAGCGAATGGTTTAAGCAAAGAACAGAATTCAAACAGGAAATGAGCGTAAGTATCGCTCGTATGGATTGATGTTCGCGGCTGAAGCCGCTCCTACCGGAAAAGGGTAAGAATAAAAAAAGCCAGATTACGCAATTGCTGCAATCTGGCCTTTCCCGGGGGAGGGTAATGGTTTTAGCTGCTCAGCGAGAAGCTGATCGTGGCTGTGGCGATCACTGTCAGAGCCTTCCCATCTTCAAGATAGGGTTTGAAAATAGCGCGCAAGATGGCGACTTTGGCAGCTTCATCCAGGCGATTCGAGCCTGAAGACTTTTGGATGTCGACTTTTTCTGCTACACCTCTTTCATTGACCAGTACTCGCAAAGTCACCTTGCCTTCTTCACCCATGCGCTTGGACATGGGTGGATAGTCAGCCTGAGGTGCACGTACATACTCGACGGCACTGATTTGTTTTGGCTGGGCTGGCACGGCTGGTGCCGGAGCGGTTTCGACTTTTGCTGCCACAACTGCTGGTTGAGGAGAGGGTGGTGCTGCCTGGGTCGTAATCTGGTGCACGTCAGCCGGAATTTCTACTGCTGGCGTGATATGCGGAATGACAGGTGCGGGTATTTGCACCGCCGTCAGTTTTTTCATGGGGACGGGTTTGGGCGGTGGTTCTGATTTTACCGCTGGTGGCTCGACAAAGGTCATGACGACTTCTTTAGGCAGTATCTGCACAGCATGCGTGAGCAGGCCGTGTTGCAGGGCATAAAACAACACCATGTGTGCGATGATGATGACGGCCAGGGACAGGATGCGGGATTTGGGGGCGGTAAAATCCTGCGGGATTTGCTGTAAAGTGAGTGTAGACATGGCGAACCTCAAGCGGTCACGACGCTGGGCTGGAAGTGTAGTTGTTGAATGAAATTCTGGAAGCTGGATGTGTTGCTGCCTTGCTCAGTCAGGCATTGGCGCATGACTTTACGTGCGCAGCCTGCGCATTTACCGCAGCAAGTACCGACATCAAGTTGCTCGCGCAGATCAGCCATCGTGCTGGCACCCATGGCGACAGCCTGATGAATTTTCTTTTCCGACACATTATTGCAAACACATACAATCATGAAGCTACTCCATTAATGCAGATTTTTTACCAGTGAAGGCCAGCAGCCAACCCAATTTGCGCAGCTTGGTCTGTTGCGCTGTTTTCTTTTCTACCAGACCGGCCCATTGCTCGGATAATTGCTGGCAAGTGGCTTGCAGCACCGGAGCCAGATCCGGCAAATTTGCCAGTACTTTCAAATGTCTTTCTATGACTGAAGCCAGCTTGGTATTTGCTTGCTCAGCTTCTTCTCGTGTCACATTATTCGTATTGTTGACCGTGTAATGCGACATCAGGTGCAATACTGCAGAAACCAATAATTCAGGCTGCTTGGATGAGGCAGCCAGACCCGATAATTCTTCATTCATCAGCGTTCCACCTGGCATGTCTGGCCTCCAAGTATGATCAGCGTTTCAGGCTGTCAATATCAGCTTGTTCAGTTGCGTAATGCGCAGTCTGTAAATACGACCCGCATGATCAATTTCCAATTCACGCTTTTGCTGCATCAAATCACCGCTTTTAATGCGGGGGATGTCTTGCTGAGCATGATTTACTGTTACTGCAGCCGCTTTGTTAAGCAGCTCAGCAGCCTCCTGAATAGCACCATTTGTAGTCATATTTTACCTTGCAAATCTAAACGATAACAATTCTTATTTAGATTATTGAATATTCGGAACTGTTTGGCAAGCGTTTTTTATGGATATTCTTTAGTTCAGGGCGTGAGCAGGCTTTGCTGAAGAAAGTGGCAGATGCAAAGTGAAGGAATTTTGCCTTTTTTGCAAAATTATCAGGTAATCAGGAAGGGAGTGCAGATAGTCTGTCGGGGGGAGCGGAGGGAGAAGCCTGATCCAGGCTTTTTCCGGGTATTTATCAGGTGCAAATACCCGGACTTTTCTATATTGCTGACTGTGGCGAAATTATTTAGCTGGATACATGCCCATGGTTTCGCCCATGCAAATGGCTTTTGCTGGTGTCCAGGCAGGATTGAATTCCAGGGTGTTTTTCGGGAATAGCATGACAACTGTGGAGCCCAGCAAGAAACGGCCCATTTCTTCCCCTTTTTTCAGGTTGATATTCTGGTCTTCATAACGCCATTCGCGGACTTCGGCGCTACGTGGCGGATTGACTATGCCATGCCAGGTGGTCGCCATACTGCCAACGATGGTGGCACCCACCAGTGTTAATACAAACGGTCCATTTGCAGATTCAAATACGCACACCACGCGCTCATTACGGGCAAACAAGCCAGGCACACCGCGTGCTGTCGTCGGGTTGACAGAAAAAAGCGCACCAGGCACATAGATCATGCGTGTCAGGCGGCCATCGCAAGGCATATGGATACGGTGATAGTCGCGCGGGCTCAGGTAGAGCGTGGCAAAGCTGCCATCTTCGAACAAGGACGCCAGCTGGCTGTCACCGCCAACCAGGGCGGTGGTGCTATAGCTATGCCCCTTGGCCTGGTAGATCTGATCTTTTGTAATGGGGCCAAACTGGCTGATGGCACCATCTACCGGACTCAGCAAATCGCTATTGGCCAGCGGGCGCGCATCAGCGCGCAAAGGACGGGTAAAGAATTCATTGAAGCTGGCATAGCTGCTGATATCTGGATTGGCAGCTTCCTGCATATTCACCTGGTACTTGCCGACGAACCAATTGATGAGGCTGGTCGTGAACTTGCCTGCTTTAGCATTGGCGAATTTGCCAAAAAGCACAGTCAGCGCCTGTTTAGGCATCAAATATTGGGGCAGGACGGCAAGGCGATCGGACACGGTGAGTAACCTTCAAAATGTACAGGACAGGGATTATAACGTCGGCTGGTGGAAATGCAGGATTTTCCTTGCGGCTTTGCATTTGTCGCCAGAAAGTCTTTCTCAGGGGTTAAGGTTTTGCAAATGCAGGGGGCGTATGCTATCGTCAGAGTAAATATCTACTATTGCGTCCACATGTCTGATGATAGCCAGTTAATTGTGATTGATCAGCTCAGGATCGGAATGTTCATCAAACTCGATCTGAGTTGGTTTGAGCATTCTTTCCCGATGAACTCGTTCAAGATCACAAGTCAGCAGCAAATCGACGATCTGGTAGCGCTCAAGCTCAAGCATGTGCGCTATATTCCATCCAAGTCTGATCCGGCGGCAGTCAATCCGCCCGCCAGCAAGCCTGTCGTTGCTGCTCCTGCTGCGCCAGTGAGTACCTTGGGTTCAGCAAAGGTGTATGCCAACATTATTGATGCAAAACGGGCACGTTTCGAGAAACTGCAAAAACAGCGTGACGAAATCGCCCGCTGCGAAGAAAAATTCGTCCGTGCTGCCAGCGTCGTCAAGAGCATCAACAAACTGATTTTCTCCAAACCCAAAGAAACCATCATAGAGGCAGGTAAGCTGGTCGACAGTATGGCCGAGGTCTTCCTCAGCGGTAGTGATACGGTTATGCACCTGATACAGCAGACGGCGGGTAGTGAAGAAATGTATTTCCATACCCTGAATGTTTCTGTGCTGGCCATGATGCTGGCGCATGAGATGAAATGCAGCGATGCACAGATCAAGGAAATCGGTATTGCAGCGCTATTCCACGACCTGGGCAAGGTCGATGTGCCCGAGCATATAATCAATAAGACCGAGCCCCTGAGCAAGCCCGAGCAGCATTTTTTTGAAATGCATCCCGAGTATGGCGTGGCCGTCGGCAAAAAGGCGGGTTTGCCACCTGTAGTGCTGGATGTTATTGCCCAGCATCATGAATACATGGATGGCACGGGTTACCCACATAAACTCAAGGGAAATGCGATCAGCATGCCTACGCGTATTGTGACTATCGCCAATGTGTACGATAATTTATGTAATCACAACGATCCCCGCCAGTCACTGACCCCACATGAAGCCTTGTCAACCATGTATGCGCACAGGCGCACGCAGTTTGATCCAGCCATCATGGCGACCCTGGTCAAGAGCCTGGGCGTGTATCCACCTGGTACTTTGGTCAGGTTGTCGAATGAAGCCATAGGCCTGGTCATGAATGTGAATGTGGGCAAACCCTTGCGTCCGCGCGTGCTGGTATATGATGCCGAAATACCCAAGGAAGATGCCATCATTCTGGACCTGGCCGAAGAGAATAAGGAATTATCCATCAGCGCCAGCATCAGGCCAGGATTATTGCCCAGGGCAATTTTCAATTACCTGAATCCGCGCAAGAGGGTCAATTATTATTTTGATTCTCAATCGAAGAAAACACAGGGCGGCCCTTTACCCGGCCAAAGCTAGCAGAAATGAGCGACACCAGCATGTCACAGTCCGCTTCCGCTTTGCCTGCCTCACTGAGCCAGGGATTGCTGCGCCATATCATAGAGCATAGCCGTGATGCGATCCTGGTCGTTGATATCCAGCATATGCTGGTGGTTGATGCCAATCTGCTGGCTTGCCAGATGCTGTTCTATGGCAAGGAAGAGTTGCTGGGGTTGCCGTTGGCCAATATAGAGTGCTCGCTACAGGATGTTTTTTTCTGGGAAGCCTTGCGGGCTGATGCCCAGGCAGAAGGCAAGGCCATTGCCGAGAGCGAATGGATCAGCCGCCATGGGCTGTCATTTCCAGTAGAAAAACGGGTATCCACTTTTATAGAAAACGGCAGCGAATTTTTTATCATCCATGCCGAAGACATTACCCACAGGCGTGAACTGGTCGAAGGCCAGGTACATCTGGTAGCGCAATTGCAAAGCTCGCTGGATGCCACAGCAGAAGGCATACTATCGATAGACTTGAGCGGGAATGTCATCAATATCAATCAGCGCTTTTCATCCATGTGGCATTTGACGGATGAATTGCTGGCTTCCAGGAGTGAGACAAAAATGTTTTCCCATCTGCGGGATGCCCTGCAAGATGCCGAGGATTTTTTTGCCAGCCTGGAAAAAATCCGTGATGACCCTAACCGGGAAACAGAAGACTTGATGACGCTGAAAGACGGGCGTTATTTTGTTTGTGTGTCCAAACCGGAATTCTTGCGTGACAGAAGGGTAGGCCGCGTGTTTAGCGTGCGCGATATCACCCAGATGAAAGAAGCTGAATGCAGCCTGGTGGCGGCTAAGGATGCGGCTGAACAGGCCAGCAAGGAAAAGTCTCGCATGGTAGAAGCCTTGATGGTCAGTGAGTCGCGCTTGCGCCGCCTGGTCAATTCCAGCCTTATTGGCATCATGCAAGGCAATTTGAGCGGTAAGCTGACTGAAGCCAATGATGTCTTGCTACAACTGGCTGGCGTGCAGAGACTGGAATTTGCTGAATTTGGCATGAGCTGGCTGGAACGAACTTCAGCAGAAAGCCATGCTGCTCACCAGAATGCCATGGAAGAATTGCGCTGGCATGGACAAGCCAAGCCTTATGAAGGTGAACTGATACGCAAGGATGGTGCTCACATCCCCGTCATGGTCGGCCTGGCTCAACTGGAGGGCTCTTTTGACGAATGGGTGGGTTTCGTACTGGACTTGACCGAGCAGCGCAAGGCTGACCGCATCAAGTCGGAATTCATCTCTGTCGTCAGTCATGAATTGCGCACGCCTCTGACCTCAATACGCGGCGCCCTGGGCTTGCTGGAAAGTGGTGTAGTCGGTGAGCTGGCACCCAAGGTCATGCAACTGATCAAGGTCGCGCACAAGAATTGCCAGCGCCTGGGGGTTCTGGTGAATGACATATTGGACATGGAAAAACTGGCTTCCGGCAAGATGGTCATCAATATAGAACGTTTTGATCTGGTGGCCGTGACCCGGCAGGCGATAGAAGCCAATGCCGGCTATGCCCAGGCATTAAATGTGCGTTATCGCATCAGCTGTCATCCTGAGCAAGCCTGGGCTATGGGTGACAGCGTGCGTGTCATGCAAGTGTTTGCCAACCTGCTATCGAATGCCGCCAAGTTTTCGCCGAATGGGGCAGAGGTACAAATCAGGATTACTGAAATTTCCGGCATCTACAAAATAGAAGTGGAAGACAAAGGCCAGGGCATACCCCTGGCTTTCAGGGAGCAGATTTTCAAGAAATTTGCCCAGGCAGATGGTACTAATACCCGGCAACAAGGTGGCACAGGCCTGGGCCTGAACATCACCAAGACCTTCGTCGAAAAAATGGGTGGTGAGATAGGCTTTGAAACCGAAGAAGGCAAGGGCAGCACATTTTGGTTTACCCTCATGGCCGCCGTGCACCGGCGTAATGACAGGGTAACTTAAGACTGCCAGCATGCCTACTGGCCACTTATCAACGTCGCCTTTTTACTATGAATTCTTACGATAAATTTTTACGATCAGGCTGACCCATGAGCCTAGTTTTTAACTAAGTATTTGGTAGTTAAAATCTATTGGATATTTAAAATTCATAGTGATATGCTTCGCTTCGTTGTGGGCAGATTGCCCACCTTGTTACGTCATCAGGAGAATTTAATGAAAACTGTAGGTCAAAAACTCGACGCATTCAAAGTTCCAGCAGCCAAGCCAGGCTTCAATCATCATGAAGAAAACGGCGTCTCCGCATTTGAAGACATCACCGAAGCTTCTTTCCCAGGTAAATGGAAAATCATTTATTTCTATCCAAAAGATTTCACATTTGTATGCCCAACTGAAATCGTTGAATTTGCCAAACTGACTAACGACTTCGCTGACCGCGATGCAATCTTGTTGGGTGGTTCTACCGATAACGAATTCTGCAAACTGGCATGGCGTCGTGAGCACAAAGACCTGGACAAACTGAACCACTATGCGTTCGGCGATGCAACAGGCTCTTTGGTCGACATGCTGGGCGTACGTGATGTTAGCGCTGGCGTTGCACTGCGCGCGACTTTTATTGTTGATCCAGACAACGTCATCCAACACGTTTCTGTCAACAACCTCAACGTTGGCCGCAACCCTACAGAAATCCTACGTATTCTGGATGGTCTGCAAACAGACGAACTGTGCCCATGCAACCGTACAGTAGGCGGCGCAACTCTGTAATTCAGAGGCATAGCTGTAGATGTAGAATAAACCCGCTACGGCGGGTTTTAAAACCACTATTTGATAGGTAAATACTATGGAATTCTTGAATTTAATTAAAAGTCGTATTCCTGATTACGCCAAGGATATCCGTCTGAATATCGATGGCACGATCGCCCGCTCCAGCCTGGAAGGCAATGACGCGGTAGGCGTGGCACTGGCTGCTGCCTTCGCAGCAAAAAGCACGGTAATCATTGAAGCCATCAAATCCAGTGGCGCAATCACGCCGGAAGAAATCAATGCAGCGCTGACAGCAGCGGCTTTGATGGGTATGAACAATGTCTGGTACCCGTATGTGGAAATGGCCGACGACGCTGACCTGAAAAGCCAGGGGGCCCAGTTGCGCATGAATGCCTATGCGACCAATGGTGGTGTGGATAAGCGCCGTTTCGAGATGTACGCCTTATCGGCTTCCATCATCGGTAAATGCCATTTCTGTGTGAAATCACATTTTGAGTTGCTGAAGAAGGAAGGCATGTCGGCAACGCAATTGCGCGATGTTGGCCGTATTGCGGCGGTTGTGAATGCGGCGGCGCAGGTTATTTCTGCTGAGACTGTGTAAAGTTTTCAAGTCGCGTGCAAGTGGTGGTGGTCGTTTTTGGTCCCTTCTCCTTCAAGGAGATTCGTAGGAATTCGCCAAGCGCAGCTTGGTGCCACGAATCTCTAAGTCGCTTGCAAGCGATGCGGTGGAGAAGCTTGGGATGAGGATGGGGTTCTGTCGATTAGCGGCAATCACAAACTCGTCACGTAGGTTGGGCTACGCTTTATCAGCCCAACACTGGGCTTATCAAGCACGTATTCGTTAATATGAAAGCTGGAGAGCGCTGAGCCGGAGCTCTAGTGGCGTTCGTTGCATTGCCGTACTTTGATTAAAACGATTGCCCTTCGTAGAGCCAGGCCGGGTCTCGGCCCGGCGGCCGAAATTCTTTCTTTGCGTCGCCAAAGAAAGGCGACCCAGGCATCGCCGCCCCTGCGGGGTTCCCATTTGTGCAGTACAAAAAATGGGAAGTCCCGAAACTCGCTACGCTCAGACAGCGGTCCTTCTCTTTCCATTTTCTGTACTGCACAAATGGCGTCGACACATGGGAACTGCAAAAGTCAAAAACAAACCCAAAGTCAAACCCAAAGTCAGACCCAAAGTCAGACCCAACAGCAACCACCCCAACCCCAGTTCAACCACATTTCAAATTACTAAAATCCCTACCGCGACTTCCTCTTAAAAATTCCCAGCACCACAATCAATAGTAAGACAGGCAATAAAAACGGCGAGAAAATCATCAAAAACAAACCACCTATCAGTACCGCAAAACCCACCAGCAAGAATGACACGCCAGCAATTACCAAGCCCGCCATGACCATGGCGAAGACGATGGCGAGTAGCGCCACTGCAATGCCACCGAATGTAAAGCCTGCGTCAGAAAAGATGTCAAAGTCATCTGGACTCCAGTCCAGGTTTAAATCGACTGGGCTGTCCATGACATACCAGATGACTAGCAAGAGTATGCAAAACGCGGTAAAGCGGGCGGATGTTTTTTTATCTGACATGGCTGGCTTATCCTTGGCTTGTTGCTGATTATTTACCGACATTGATGAAAGGGATAGCGCCGCCAGTCGTGGTTGGCAGGCGGCCATCCCATTTTTCTATGGCCTTGGCCTGGTTCTCGGTTTCACGCAGACGCAACAGTTCCGGTGTGACTTGCTGTCTTTGCAGGGCCAGTGCCTCGGCTTCTGCGCGGGCGCGGGATACTTTTTGCTTGGCTTCGACTTCTATCCTTTGCAGGTCACGCTCAGCCTTCATCTTCAATTGATCTGCTGTGGTCTTGGCTTCAATCGCTTCATTGAAGGTGCGGCTGAAGTTGAAATTGACGATGGAAAACTCATCGACCACCAGGCCATGTCTGGCCATGCGTTCTTTCAGGGCCAGGATGATTTCATCGCGTACTTGTGAGCGGCGCGAAATCAATTCTTCGGCTGTGAAGCGGGCAGTCACGGCCTTGACCGCTTCTTGCACACTGGGGATGATGATGCGCTCGCCAGGCTCGTTGCCAAGATCGCGGAAGATCGAGACTACTGCATCTGGCCTGACGTGATAGTTAATGGCGATCTTGGTGTGCACGGTTTGTAAGTCCTTGGAAGCAGCATCACCGTCACCTTCGCCTTTTTGTATGGCGACGGAAACTTTCTGCATTTTTTGGGCGATGGGCCAGACCCAGTGTATGCCTTCACTGTAGACCTCATCCGAGGGTTTGCCAAACGTCGTCAATACGCCTCGATGACCGGCGGGAATGGTAGCAAAGGGACTGAGGATGAACAGGACCAGCAAGACGATCAGGCCGACCGCAAATTTGGGGAGAAAATTACGCATGATTTTTTAACTCCGGGAATGAAAACACCCGCAGTATAGGTGTTTTTTATGTAAGTATTCCCGGTAATCGGAGGGTAAAACTACCACTTATTTTGCGTAGACTCAGCTTGCATAAATTGCTGCAAATGCAGCTTCACCAACACGCTGATACGCGCGGTACATGCCTTCGGTATTGAAGGGCAGCACGATATTGCCGGATGCGTCTATGCCTATGATGCCTCCCTGGCCTTCATACAAGGGCAGTTTATTCGTGACAACATTGCTGGCGGCTTGTTCCAGGCTGAGCCCCAGATATTGCATCTGCGCAGCGATATCATGTAGTGCCAGGCTACGCATGAAGGCTTCACCCGTTCCTGTGGCAGACAGGGCCGCAGTCTGGTTGTCGGCATAGCAGCCAGCACCAAGCATGGGTGTATCACCCACGCGACCAGGCAGTTTATTGGTCATGCCACCGGTGGAGGTGGCTGCAGCCAGGTTGCCATGCAAATCCAGCGCTACGGCTCCTACTGTGCCAAATTTTTTGTCAGGATCAAGTGGCGCAGGTTCTGCTGCTTGTTCTGATGCCATGGTCAGCAAATTCGCTGCATCATGATCCAGCAACATGCCGGATTCTTGCTGTACGCGCAGCAATTGTGCATGACGCTCTTCGGTATAAAAGTAAGTGCTGTCTTCAAATGCCAAGCCATGCTGGCGCAGGAATTCTTCTGCACCTTTGCCTACCATCAAGACATGCGGGCTGTGCTCCATGACTGCTCTGGCAGCGCGAACGGGATTGCGCACATACTGTATACAAGCCACGCCACCTGCACGACGGGTTTTGCCATCCATGATGGATGCATCCATTTCCATCGTGCCTGCGTTGGTGAATACGGCACCTTTGCCTGCGTTGAAAAGTGGGCAATCTTCCAGCAGGCTGACGGCCAGACTCACAGCATCCAGCGCGCTACCACCTTGTGCCAATACTTCATTGCCTGCAGTGACGACAGACCGCAACTCATCCAGATAGCGCGCTTCCTGTTCAGCAGTCAGGCTGCTGCGTAAGATCGTGCCAGCACCACCGTGGATGGCGATAGCGGCAGGTGCGCCCATCTTATGCTGGCCTGTCCATGTCGATGATCTTGTTGGCTGCTGCCGCCTGGTGCTTGCGAGTGGTGGCATTGGGTTCCTGATACAGCCAGGGCAACATGAACTTGGTCATTTCAGACGCTGCATGTACTGGCGCTTTTGCCTGGTGTGCGACCGCACTGCAAATGGCTTCTATCAGGCACAGTGCAGCACCTTCGGAGTTGGGGGAGAAATTGCGCCGTGTTTGCGCATACAGGGTGATGCTGGCCAGCGATGCCAGGGGGGAGCTGGGTGCATCCGTCAGTGCCAGTATGGGCACATCCTTGTCACGCAACTGTTGTAAAATAGTCACTACATCTTCCGCATAACGCGGGAAGGAGATACCGATGACCAGATCACGTTCTGTGTATTTGAACAACTGTCTGGCAACATTGGATGGGCCACCTGAGCCCAGGGTAGATTGCACGGTATTGCAAAACGGGTCCAGGCTATGCGCCATCAGGCCTGCCAGAAAGGCACTGGCACCATAGCCAACGATGTAAATTCTCTCTGCATTCAGGATTTGACGGACTGCCTGGTTGCACAAGTCGGGAGATAGTCCGCGACGGGTGGCTTCCAGATTGGCCATGTCTTCATTGAGCGAGCCGGAAATGATTTCGGTGCTGGTGGCAGGGCGCTGGATTTCGCTGCGCAAATTATCTATTGGTGCCAGCATGGCTTCAAAGCCATACACCAGTTCAGCTCGGAATTGCGGGTAACCTTCAAAACCCAGTGCCCGGGCAAAGCGATTTGCCGTGGCGACCGAGATGCCAACGGCATTGGCCAGCTCATCAATAGACATGGTTGCCGATCGAAATACATTCGACAGCACATAATCTGCTGCTTTTCTGTGCGCTTTGGACAAGTTCATATAGACCTTGCCTATGCGTGCATTGACAGTACCACCCAGGGATTGCGTATCAGGACGATTCATATCGACTGGCTTTTCCGGTGAAATAGAAATGTAAATATAATTTCATCGATTTAAATTGTAAAGAAATGAATCGTGTCAAATCGATGAATGTCTCTCTCCGTACATATTTTTGGATAATTTGGTCTATTTGGTCTATTCGGGAGATTTGTCAGAATAAACAAAATACATCAAATTTTGTTTTGAATTTACCTTGATTTACGCTTGTGAATGAATGCACTTAAAGAAATATTGCTAAAATTAAATGAATTGCGAGGTGCACTGCGGTCGCTCGCTTGTCCGTTTGCAAAATAAAAATGCCCACAACATTGTGGGCATTTGAGGGAAATACCGTTTCCCAGGTAGATAGTAGTTCAGCAGACCAGTTTAGCTGGCTGAGCGGCTGGCAAGGTCGATAATCCCGCCACCCAGGCAAACATCGCCATCGTACAAGACAGCAGACTGGCCAGGTGTGACTGCCCATTGCGCCTGCGGGAAGTCCAGTTGAAAACGCTCGTTATCGCCGCTGAAATGACAAGCCACGTCAGGCTGGCGGTAACGGGTCTTGGCAGACAGCTCACCGGCTTGCGGCGCTTCACCCGCGACCCAGCTGACTTGGCCGGCTTCCAGACCAGCAGATAATAACCAGGGGTGGTCATGGCCTTGCACGGCGTACAGGGTATTGGCTTCTACATCTTTTTTTGCGACATACCAGGCATCACTGCTGCCATCGGCGTTCTGGTGCGACTTGATACCGCCTATGCCTATACCCTTACGTTGTCCCAGGGTATAAAAACTCAGGCCCACGTGCTGGCCTATGATTTCACCTTCAGGCGTCTGGATATTACCTGGCTTATACGACAGGTAACGGTTCAGGAACTCACGGAAAGGGCGCTCACCAATAAAGCAGATGCCAGTCGAATCTTTTTTCTTGGCATTCGGGAGTTGCAATTGCTCGGCGATCTTGCGCACTTCCGTTTTCTGAATTTCACCGAGCGGGAACAAAGTATTCGCCAGTTGTTTCTGGTTCAGCCTGTGCAGGAAATAGCTTTGGTCCTTGCTGGCATCGATAGCCTTCATCAACTGGAACTGGCCATTCATTTCGCGCACGCGGGCATAATGGCCAGTGGCGATGTAATCGGCACCCAGCTTCATGGCGTGATCAAGAAAGGCCTTGAATTTGATTTCAGCATTGCACAGCACATCCGGGTTGGGTGTGCGGCCAGCCTGGTATTCGCGCAGGAATTCGGCAAAGACACGGTCCTTGTATTCATTGGCGAAATTGACGGCTTCGATATCAACACCGACAACATCGGCGACGCTGACCGCATCTATCCAGTCTTCACGGGTAGAGCAGTATTCTGAATCGTCGTCATCTTCCCAGTTTTTCATGAACAGGCCTATGACTTCATAGCCCTGTTCTTTCAGTAGCCATGCTGAGACAGAGGAGTCAACTCCACCAGACATGCCTATCACTACTTTTTTCTTGCTCATTTTTGCGGTTCCAAGTTTCCAAGTGCGCTTGGATGGGTAAACAGCAGGGACAGCGGCGCGCGCTTGCCCTGCAAATAATCTTCTATGCATTGCATGACCAGAGGGCTACGATGCCTGTCCTGGCTTGCCACGAGTTCGTCATAGCTCATCCACACTGTACGCAGTATGCCGGTGTCAAGGGCACGGTCGTAAGCCTGGCCCAGTTCGCCAGTAAAGGCAAAGCGCAGATAAGTGACTGCTTCACCCGTCTTGGGTGAAATAAAACGGGACAGATAAGTGCCTATTAATGCGCTTGGCGTGAAGTCGTGGGCAGTTTCTTCCAGGGTTTCACGGATGACGGCTTGCAGCAGGCTTTCGTCCGGGTCCAGATGACCGGCGGGCTGGTTGATGCGTACGCCCTCAATAGTTTCTTCTTCTATCATGAAAAACTGTTGGTCGCGCTCTATGATTGCAGCTACAGTGACGGATGGTTTCCAAATGGCAGACATGGCTTCTCTCAGTAAGTCCGACATTTTACTTTGCCGTCAAATTTTGTGTGGCAAACCAGCAAATTTGAGAGCGAATTAGCTAATGCGTAATTTATCTATGCCTGCTAATTTTAGAGAATGCCTGCTATTTTTAATTTGCACCAAACTGGCGCGAATGCTGACTTTATTTTCAAGTATTTGTTTTTAAAGGAAATAATTTACTTTTTAAAGCGGGTGCAGGGTATGTGAAGCTGATTTTCGCACAGATATTTGCATAAAACATAAAAAAGTGAACGGTTGTGCTAAAAAACATTTTGCGTGTAATATCGTTGTCGAATATCAAATGTAAGATTCGGGTAAGAAAGTGATTTACCTGTATCAGCAAAAAATAATGGAGCGGCCAGAGCTTACCCTTGGCCGCGACAGCGCGAAATTGTTACACCAGTATTCACACTAAAAAGGGAGCAAATCTATGAAAATCGGCATACCCGCCGAGTCACGGCCGGGGGAGACGCGTGTTGCGGCAACCCCAGAAACGATAAAAAAATATGTTGCAGCCAAACACCAGGTGATCGTGCAGTCTGGTGCTGGCGTGGCTTCCAGTATTACTGACGAGGCCTACCAGGCTGCCGGTGCGCAAATCGGCACAGCCGCTGATGCACTGGGCGCTGAACTGGTCTTGAAAGTACGTGCCCCCAATGCAGAAGAACGTGCCCTGATGAAGTCAAGCACGGTGCTGGTAGGCATGCTCAATCCTTTTGACGCAGATAATATTGCGGCTATGGCCACACACGGCCTGTCTGCATTTGCACTTGAAGCTGCACCGCGCATTACCCGTGCGCAGTCGCTCGACGTCTTGTCTTCGCAAGCCAATATCGCCGGTTACAAGGCCGTCATGCTGGCCGCCAATACCTACCAGCGCTTCATGCCCATGCTGATGACCGCGGCAGGCACGGTCAAGGCCGCGCGCGTATTGATCATGGGTGTGGGCGTGGCCGGTCTGCAAGCCATTGCCACAGCCAAGCGCCTCGGTGCCGTGATTGAAGCGTCGGACGTACGCCCACCCGTCAAGGAACAGGTTGAATCCCTGGGGGCGAAATTCATTGATGTACCTTATGAAACCGATGAAGAGCGCGAGATTGCCAAAGGAGTGGGTGGTTACGCCCGCCCCATGCCCGCAGCGTGGATGGAAAGACAGGCCGCTCTCGTGCATGAACGTGCCAAGCAGGCTGACATCATCATCACGACAGCCCTGATCCCAGGACGCAAGGCACCTATCCTGATCTCGGAAGAGACAGTAAAAGCCATGAAGCCAGGCTCAGTCATCGTCGATATGGCGGTGGAGCAGGGCGGCAATTGCCCTCTGTCTGAACTCAACAAGACCGTCACCAAATACGGCGTACACATCATCGGTGAGCCTAACCTGGCAACCCTGGTGGCGGCTGATGCCTCGGCCCTGTATGCACGTAATGTGCTGGACTTTTTGAAGCTCATCATTGACAAGGATGCAGCGCTGGCGATTAACCGTGAAGATGAAATCGTCGCTGCCACCCTGGTGTGCTCGGCTGGCGAAGTCCTGAAGAAATAAAGAAGTAGATTTAAGATTTTTTTAAGTATCAGAAAGTAGAAAGACCATGCAAAGAAATATGCTCCGCGCCAAAATTCATCGCGCAACTGTAACCCAGTGTGACCTGCACTACGAAGGATCGTGCGGTATAGATGAAGATCTGCTCGACGCTGCCAACATCATCGAAAACGAACAGATAGAGCTGTATAACGTCAATAACGGTGAACGCTTCTCCACTTATGCCATCAAGGGTAAACGTGGCAGCGGTGAAATTTCACTCAATGGCGCTGCAGCCCGCCGCGTACAACTGGGCGATCTGATGATTATCTGTACCTATGCGCCTATGACAGAAGAAGAAGCAAAAGCGTATAAACCGAATGTCGTTTTCGTGAATGGCAAGAATCAGATCACCAGCATCAAAGAGTATAAATAACCTAGCCAGAGCAGGCAGTATGTAAAGTCCGGCTTGCTCATGTCTCGATTTGCATGTCTCAATCCAATTAAAGAGAGGACATCATGGAAGTTAGTCATACCCTTACCAATCTCATCATCTTCGTGCTGGCAATTTATGTCGGCTACCATGTGGTGTGGACAGTAACACCAGCCCTGCACACGCCTTTGATGGCAGTGACGAATGCCATTTCTGCCATCATCATCGTCGGTGCCATGCTGGCCGCCGGTTTGACCGAAGGCGTGCTGGCCCAGGTCATGGGCACGGCAGCTGTGGCACTGGCGGCAGTGAATGTATTCGGCGGTTTTCTGGTCACCCAGAGGATGCTGGAAATGTTCAAGAAAAAAGAGCCTAAAGTCATTGCCCATGCTGACAAGGAGGGCAAATAATGAGCATGAATCTGGTAACGATGCTGTATCTGATCGCATCCGTTTGCTTTATCCAGGCCCTCAAAGGTTTGTCCCATCCTTCCACCGCACGTCGTGGTAACAGCTTTGGCATGATAGGCATGGCAATCGCAGTCGCGACTACCATCGCCCTGATCGTCAAGCTGAAAAACGAAAGTGCTGGTGCAGGTCTGGGTTACGGCCTGGTTGCCATTGGCGTCATCGTTGGTGGCGGCATAGGTGCAACGCTGGCCAAACGCGTAGAAATGACCAAGATGCCGGAACTGGTCGCAGCGATGCACTCATTGATCGGTCTGGCCGCGGTGTGTATCGCCGTGGCTGTTGTGTCTGAACCATGGGTATTCAATATCGTCGCAAGAGACCAGCCCATACCTTTCGGTAACCGTCTGGAATTGTTTATCGGTACTTTTGTTGGTGCGATTACTTTCTCTGGTTCTGTCATCGCCTTTGGTAAATTGTCGGGCAAGTACAAGTTCCGTTTGTTCCAGGGCGCGCCAGTCAGCTTCAGTGGCCAACATCAGTTGAACCTGGTATTGGCAATTGCCATGCTGGGTTGTGGTATAGCCTTCTGCGTCACGCAAAGCTGGACACCGTTCATCATCATGACTGCCCTGGCCTTCGTGCTGGGTGTGCTCATCATCATCCCTATTGGTGGTGCTGACATGCCGGTGGTGGTATCGATGCTGAACAGCTATTCTGGCTGGGCGGCAGCGGGTATCGGTTTTTCGCTGAATAACTCCATGCTCATCATTGCCGGTTCGCTGGTGGGTTCATCCGGTGCCATCCTGTCTTACATCATGTGCAAGGCGATGAATCGTTCTTTCTTCAATGTGATACTGGGTGGTTTTGGTGGCGAAGCTGCTACTGCTGCCAGTGGTGACCAGGCCCAGCGTACCGTTAAATCCGGCTCCGCTGATGACGTCGCTTTCCTGCTCGGTAATGCCGAGACTGTCATCATCGTTCCTGGCTATGGCCTGGCGGTAGCACGCGCCCAGCATGCCCTGAAAGAACTGACAGAAAAACTGACGCACAAAGGTATTACCGTGAAGTACGCAATTCACCCTGTGGCAGGGCGCATGCCTGGCCACATGAATGTTTTGCTGGCAGAAGCTGAAGTGCCTTACGATCAGGTATTCGAGATGGAAGACATCAACAGCGAATTTGGCCAGGCAGACGTGGTATTGGTATTGGGTGCAAATGACGTGGTCAACCCTGCGGCCAAAGACCCCAAATCACCTATCGCTGGCATGCCTATCCTGGAAGCCTACAAAGCCAAGACCGTCATCGTCAACAAGCGCTCCATGGCTTCTGGTTATGCTGGCCTGGACAATGAATTGTTCTATATGGATAAAACCATGATGGTGTTTGGCGATGCCAAGAAAGTCATTGAAGATATGGTGAAGGCTGTCGAGTAAAAGTCTTTTTTCCAACAAAAACCGCTGATTTTATCAGCGGTTTTTGTTTTTATAGTGCTAATTTTGTGTGCAAGACAGCAAAGGAGGCGCAGGAAGTTGACTTTTACTTGTAAAAAACATACCTTGTTATATATTGCAACAATTCTAGTTTTTATGTAAGGATACATTTCGCTGCTGATTTTTATGGCAGTTTGTCATACCAAGTCAAATCATTATTCTGGAGACGCACCATGAAAAAAATATTAGGACTGCTGATAATCATGGCATTTACCGGTAACGTTTATGCTGACGATATGAGCGACGCCAATCGCTTACATGCCAACAAGGATTATGTACGGGCGCTGCCTCTTTTCACCAAGCTGGCAAATGCTGGCAGTGTGGAGGCCCAAGCCACGTTGGGTGAAATGTACTGGTTTGGTGATGGTGTTGCGATTGATATAGATACTGCTGAGAAATGGTTTGCAAAAGCTGCCAGTGGCGGCAATACCAAGGCACGACAATTTACTGAGGTAATCACCCAGCGTAAATTGCATGCTGCGGACATTGCTTACTATACCCAGAGTTTTGATGGTCGTGATGTAAGCCTGGCTAATTATAATTGTCTTCAGCCTGAATTTCCTGCTGTATCCAAAACCAAGGCTGAGATCTATAAGCTGACTGAAGCCGCAAATAACTGGCAGGCATGCTATAACCGCTTTGTGACCCATTTCAATGCCTCTTTACCTGCCGGAGCGACTATACCCAAGGAAATCGGTGGATTGATGAACGATCAGGAAATGGCTCAAGCAGTTATACTGATGGATGCACGTTATAAGCAGATTGCAGAAGACACCGGACAACTGGCGCTGGATGTCAATAAACGCCAAATGGTATGGAAGCTGGCAACCGAAAACTACATTGCCACTGAGGTTGTTGCGAAGAAAATGGAACAAGACCGCTTGCAGCAAGAAGCCTTTGAGGCACGTATGGGATTTTTAGCAAAACAATCCGGCCCCATGGCTACCCGCAAGTCAAATTAAAGAAAATGGTGCACAGAATGTAGACCATTCGTGCACCATGTTTTAAGCGGCCAGTGTGAGGTGTGAGGAGGCTACATCCTGACCAGCGTCGATTTGCCAAACAGGCTTTCTATCAAATCAACCGCCAGCACGGCAGTTTGATTGCGCACGTCCAGTGCTGGATTCAGTTCTACTACATCGAGTGAAGCCATCAAGCCAGTGTCAGCCACCATTTCCATGCACAATTGTGCTTCGCGATAGCTGGGGCCGCCAAGTACTGCAGTACCAACGCCAGGAGCAATGCCGGGGTCCAGGCAATCCAGATCAAAACTCACATGCAAATGGGTATTGCTATCGAGATTGGCCAGGACCGAAGACATGACATTGCGCATGCCGTATTCATCGATATAACGCATGTCAAATACCTGCATACCCATTTCATGGATGAACTTGCGTTCGCCATCATCGACACTGCGTATGCCTATCAGGCGTATGTCAGCCGGTTGTATGGCCGGAGTCTGGCCGCTGTAGTTGATCAGCTCTTTAGGACCGTGACCCATGAGGCAGGCGACAGGCATGCCATGGATATTGCCGGTAGGGCTGATGGTCGACAGATTGCTGTCGGCATGAGCATCAAACCATAAAACGCGCAATTTCTTGCCAACGCGGCGGCAATGTGCTGCCACCGCACTGATGGATCCTATCGCCAGGCAATGATCACCACCGAGCATCATCGGCATGTGGCCATCCTGCAAGGCTTTATCGACGGCATCGTACACGGCCTGGTTCCAGTCTATCGCCTCTTTCAGGTGGCGCAGGCCATTCACTGGTTGTTCCCAGGGATTGGCCGGACCATGCAAATTGCCGTGGTCGATGACTTTCAAGCCGCGTGCCGTCAAAGCCTCGTTCAGGCCTGCCACACGTAATGCGTCGGGCCCCATGCCCGCGCCTCTGACGCTTGCGCCTACATCGGTAGGCGCTCCAATTAAGGAAATGGTTTTCATTCGTTTCTAGTGTGATGCCTGGGTCAACATTGACTTCAAGCGTTTATTGGTACTGCACATTCTGTATTGCTACGGGCAGGGCTGGCAACATTGCTGCTTGTTGCTGCCATTCCCATACCAAACAGGTCTTTCGGGTTCATCATTTCAGGGATCAGATCCAGTACCGGTGAGTTGGCCTGCATGACATATTTTTCCAGATAACGCATGGCAGAAAAATCTTCCAGCGCAAATCCTACAGAATCAAATACCGTGACTTGCTCAGCATGGCTGCGGCCTGTGGCATTGCCTGCCAGGATAGTCCACAACTCGGTTACCTTGAAGTCCGCTGGCATTTGCTGCAATTCACCTTCTATGCGGGATTGCGGCTCATATTCCACTACCACATAGGCATTGTTCAAAATATCCGCATGCAATTCTGTCTTGCCTGGGCAATCGCCACCTACGCCATTGATATGCATGCCGGGTTCTATCATGTCCGGGGTCAGTATGATGGCATTGGTTTTGTCTGCTGTCACCGTGGTCACGATGTCCGCGCCCTTGACTGCCTCGGCAGTTGAACTGGCACGTACCACACGTAATTCTGGATACATACGCAAATTATGAATTAATTTGTCAGTTGCTGCAGGATCTATGTCATAGACGCGCAACTCCTTGATGCCCAGCATGGCATGGAAGGCCACGGCCTGGAATTCACTTTGTGCCCCATTGCCTATCAGGGCCATGACACGGCTGTCTGGCCTGGCCATGTAAGTCGCTGCCAGGGCGGAGGTGGCGGCAGTGCGTATCGCGGTTGTCAGGGTCAGTTCTGACAGCAGGCGAGGGTAACCAGTATTTACATCCGCCAGCACACCAAAGGCAGTCACCGTCAACAAACCAGCCTGGGTGTTTTTTGGGTGGCCATTGACGTATTTGAATGAGTATTGGCTGCCATCAGAGATGGGCATCAGTTCTATGACGCCCACGTCTGAATGATTGGCTACCCGCGCTGACTTGTCGAATGATTGCCAGCGCAAATAATCTTCCTTGATCATGCCCGCCAGACGCACAATGGCATCTTCCAGTCGAGTCTTTTTCAAGTGATTTTGCAGCTCTTTTGTGCCGATGAAGGTCACCATGTTGTTCTCCGTATGTTTTTAAAGTTGGACTGGCGCAAAAGTACGTTGTAGTGACGATTTTGCGTAAGTCCAAAAGGACTTGCGGGAACACATTTGAGAGGCTATTGCGAAATCACCCTGGTTTTCCTGATGTTGCGAGACTTCTAAGTTGCTCCTTGCAAGAAGGGCAAAGCTTGCTGAAATCCACCAGACCCATTTCGCATCAGGCTCTTGCGCACCTGTTGTGCTATGTATTCTGTTAACCATTGTAGCCAGCCGGGCAAAGAATTAGATTGCTAAATTCTATGTAAATTTCATGTAAATAGAAATTAAGTTTCATATTTAATTAAATTATGTTTTTAAATTTCTTATTTAATGAAAATGATAAAATATCCTAAAAATCAGGATGAATTCGGGAGATGAAAAATGGACGTGTATGACCGCAGCATCTTGCGTCATTTGCAACAAGACGGGCGCATGAGCAATCTGAGCCTGGCCGAGCGCATACATTTATCGGCGCCGCAAACCTTGCGCAGGGTCAGGACACTGGAAGAAAAAGGGGTGATACGCGCCTATGTAGCGCAGGTCGCACCAGAAGCCCTGGGCCTGGGGGTGATGGCTTTTGTCAACTTGTCACTGGACCGGGAACAGTTCCGCAATGTGCGTGAAGTAGAGCGACAATTGAAGGCTTTCCCTGAAATCATAGAATGCCACACCATCTCCGGCGACTTTGATTACATACTCAAGGTCGTTGCCAGTGATTTGAAAAGCCTGTCGCAATTTTTGACGGATACTCTGATGCAGGTGCCGGGCGTTGCCTCTTTGCGGTCCATGATATGCATGGAAGAAATCAAACCTGTCAGTGGGCTGCCGATAGACTGATGAATTTGAACTTGGCTATCTTTTCTTGCGCAGGTTGCGGTAACGTTCTGCCCTGCCAGCTATCGTCGAAATGAGTTTTTCCGGGTCTATGGGTTTGCCTAGAAAGTCATCTGCACCAGTTTCTATGGCAGCCATTTCTTTTTCTATTTCTGTCGATAAAAAGACGATGGGGATATCGAGGTAGCGATTGTTTTGTCGTATGATCTGCGCCATTTCCAGTCCATTGCAGACTGGCATATTCAAGTCTGTCAGCACCAGTTCAGGCTTGAATTTTTTCAGGGCATCAAGAATTTCGCTGGGGTCATTGATCACCTTCACATGCATGCCTGCACTGCTGAGTATGGCATCATAATAACTGGCCAGCATTTCATCATCATCGACGACCAGGATGCGGTAGGCCAGCACTTCATTCTTGGCGATTTTTTCATCTATCTTGGCACTCAGGGCTTCGACATCCAGGGGTTTTAGAAAATAAGCTGCGGCACCTTCCCTGACCGCCGCCAGCCTTTGCATGAAATCATCAATGGCTGAAACGTAAATAATGGGAAAATTACTGATGATGCGCTTACCCATTTTCTTTCTCGTAGCCTGGCCCGCAGGGCTATCGACATCAACGACCAGGGCTTGCGGTATTCTGACCAAAATGGCAGATTGCAATTCATCTGCCTCTTCAAAACAGACTACTTCGTGATGATACATTTCCAATGTTGCGGCCAATTGTAGTGCTGCATCAGCATCGGAAAAATATAAATAGACCAGGCTGCGATAGTCGGATTTGTTCAAATCTTCAAAACTTTCATCGCTGCCGGTTTCGACAGAGTCAGGGATATCGTTGTTCATGATGATCGCTATTTGTTCCAGGTGAGTGAGAGACTGGCCAGCCATGCTGGTGCCAGTCCGCTTTTCATAGTCTGGCAATATCACCCCATAAATGGCGCATGGTGAACTTGACTGGTACCTGCTCACGGTGCAAGACCTCGCGTATGGCCATCAAGGGTTTTTGGGTGTCGCGCTTGAGCGGCGTGGACAGAGGGGTGCCACGTGGACCTAGCAGGGCATGCACATACGGGGTGGTTGTAGTATCACCTTTACCCGTGACCACAGCAGTTTCGCCACTCTCCAGTCTGACGAAAGTGCCTATAGGATAAGTACCCAGTTCCTTGATGAAGACCGTGACCAGCATAGGATCTATCTTGGTCTTGCCTTCTACCAGGATATCGCGCAAGGCGGCATTGGGCAGCATGGACTTGCGGTAGCTGCGGGCACAGACGCGCGCGCAATAACGGTCGGCCAGTGAAATGATCTTGGCATTTTGCGGAATATCGGCACTGGTTTTCCTGGCGGGATAGCCACTGCCATCTTCGCTTTCATGATGATGCAAAACCCAGGACAGCCAGTCTTCATTATCCACTCCGGCAGCACGCAGCATGCTGACGCCTGCTTCTGGGTGCTGGGAAATCAGTTCCTGTTCTGCTGCATTCAGGGTTTCGCTTTTTTCTTGCAGTTTCTCTTGCTGTCTCAGCATGGCGACATTCATGGTCAAAGCGGCAGCGGCCAGCAAGAGCATTTCATCGGCAGGTTTTTTGAGGGAGCGGGCGATAAGCAAGGAAACGACTGCAGTATCGACAGAATGCCTTGGGCCGTAATTATCATCCTGGTTCAACAGTATGCAACCCAGGGCCACATCCGGTGCCATGAAAACCGCAGCTCCCATTTTCTTGGTCAAGGAGATCAATTGGGCTGGCACATCTGCTTCTGTACTCAGGTTATAGACCAGCCTGCGTAATTCTGCACGCACAGTATTGATGGTGCGCACGACAGAGGGGGCTTCGCTGGCTTTTTCTACAGTTTTGCCATCGCGCTGACTAGCTTCAGATTTGCCGGTATCAGCAAACAGGCCGCGTTCTATCAGGGCTGACACTTGACTGGTGCTGGTGACAATAAAACCCTTGCGCAATAATAAGCTGCCATCACTGCCATACACGTCCCAAGGCAAGGCTTGCCCTATGACTATGTCAGACATCCCTATGCGTCTGGTTGACATGTACACCTCGGACGGTGAATGATGCGGGGAATGAAGCTTGTCGGAGCACCCTGAATACGCATTTATCCTAGCAGAATTCTTTGTCCGTACTTGTTATTAAATGTCAAGAATGGATGAATCCGTTGCTGCTTTGCAGCGTTAAACTTGCACAAGTGTACTGCACAGTGAACTTGTGAACGTCTGGGAAAATGTGGTGCTCCTGGGAATAATGCCGTGCTTATGTCGTACGTTTGGCACCCGCCAGGGCGCAGCCAAAAAATATAAAAGTGGCAGCGCCTATTTTGTTCATGGATGAACCACCTTTTTCTGACGTCAGCCAGGTCTTGGCGCGTCCTGCAAAAATCGCATAGCTGCTATGAATGATGACGATCAGGCAGCTATAGGTCATGACCAGTACGGTGAACTGCAGGCCATAGCTCATGACGGGGTCTATGAATTGCGGAAATACTGACAGGAAAAAGAATATCGCTTTGGGGTTGGTCATCTGCAAAGACAGGCCTTCCATGAAACGCTTCTTGAAACTTGCTTCATGGACATCTCCTTCCGTGAAACGAAAAGCAGGAGCGCGCCAGAGTTTGATACCCAGGAAAATCAGGTAAGCCGCACCCAGCAGCTTGAGCACGGTAAATGCAGTAGCCGATGCAGCCAGGACGACACCCACGCTGGTGGCAGAAATTGCGGCGACGATCAGGGCGCCAAAGGCGATACCCAGAATGCCGCCAAAAGTACCGCGCATGCCATAACGCAAGGCATTCGTCAGTGTCATGACCACGCCAGGACCGGGGCTCAATACGGTGGCTGTGGCCATCAGCAGGAATAAGGGATACAGTTTCATGGAGAGAACTCTGTGTGTGCCTGGGAAGGAAATTGTACGGTCAAAACGCACGGCGGCAGGGATACAGATTTTTGCGTAACAGGCAAAGAGGGAGCAGCAGCTTCAGCTGCGAACGGGCTTTATTGCGCGGGCTGTTCGTGGCTGAAGCCGTTCCTACAGAGACTGCGAAGATTAATGTGCCTTGGCAAAACGCAGGGCAAACTTCTTGAAATGACGATAGCTGGCGCCCAGGTCTTGCAATGAATCTATGGACTCAGTGATGGATGCGCCTTGCTCGCTGAAATTGCTTTTGAATTCTTCAAATGCAGCTTCAAGAACAGCAGCCAGTTGGTGATTGTACAAGCGTCCAAAATTCAGATGGCGTCTTTTGATGCGCATTTTCATGGTGTTTCCTTTCAGTTGAAGGGCGGATTATAGAGTAATCCCTTTGAGGGCGGTATTTACTTCAGGCTGGTATTTACTGTTTTTTGCTCAAAAATAACAGATCAGTAATTTATTTAATTCTTTGTTTCTCCAGCTTGCGTGCCAGCGTGCGTCTATGCATGCCTAATCTGCGTGCTGTTTCGGAAATATTAAAGTCGGTTTCAGCCAGTACTTCGTGGATTCTTTCCCATTCCAGATTTTTGATGGAAGTGGAGCGATTGGTGATTTCGACATCTGCCGTGCCGGCGATATGGCCAAAGGCGGTTTCGATATCATCGGTGTTGGACGGTTTGGACAAGTATTGGCAAGCGCCCAGTTTGACCGCTTCCACGGCAGTTGCAATACTGGCAAATCCTGTGAGTACCACGATCAGCATGTCGGGATTGTGCTGATGTAAAAGCTGCACGCAAGCCAGACCGGAGGAGTGGCCATTCAATTTCAAATCAACCACAGCGTAAGCGGGCATATGATCTGCTAATAGTTTTTCAGCATCTTCCTTGCTGCTTGCATGCAAGACAGTATAACCGCGCCGCTCAAACGAGCGGCCCAGCGTACGGGCAAAAGCAGTATCGTCTTCGATAATGAGTAGCAGACGACTTTCTGGCATAGTGAACAAATTCCTGAAGTTAACACTGTATTTCGATGAGGTGCAGCAGAGCTGCTATTTCAACTCTTATGCAGCTTTTGTATAGCTCTTGTGACATTGTAAAGTCTTTGTTAGTTTGACGCATTGATAACCCGGACGCGCTTGCTACGACTGTACAAGGAGCATCGCAGGTCCAAGATAGCGGCGCGCATAGCTTGATCAGAGCTTCCTAAAGCATGATCGCCGACAGTGGCAGGCTCAATTGAACGATGGCCCCGCCCTCATCGCGATTGGATACTGTGATATGACCACCCAGTTTGCGTGCCACGTTGACGACAAAAAACAAGCCCAGTCCGCTGCCAGGCCGGCCCTTGGTTGACTGATAAGGTTCTCCCATGCGCGCCAGGATGTCTGGATCGAAGCCCGGCCCGCGATCGATGATGGTAAATATCAATGACTCGCCTTGATGCCGGGCTTCCATGCTCAGCCAGTCCGGAGAGGCTTCCAGGGCATTATCAAGTACGTTGCAGACCATTTGCTTGAGCGCGGTATCGAAGACGATGGGAATATCTTCTTTGATCAGATTATCGAAAGCAAAGAACACGATGGTTCGGGTAGACATGAATTCTTTGGTCAGATCATTCAGGAAGGTATTGATCGTGGTTTTGACTGCAGATTCGCCACGTGCTTCACCGGCAGATAGCAGTATGCCGCTGACTATGCTTTTACAGCGTTGCAACTGCGTTTCCATTTCGCTGATTTCTTCCAATAGCTCGGGGTTTTTCTTGAACTCAGGCATGCGTCGCCAGTCACCCAGGATGACCGAGAGTGTCGCTAACGGCGTACCTAATTCATGCGCTGCGCCAGAAGCCAGCAAACCCATGCGCACGATATGATCTTCTTCGACTGAGCGCTGGTGCAGATCGGCCAGTTGGGCATCCCGTGCATGCAGGTTGTGACCTATGCGGGTGATAAAGAAAACCAGCAGTGCGGCATTGAGCATGAAGCAAATCACAAAGCCACTGACATATAAACGCGATAGCCCGCCGTTTTCACCAGGTGGCAGCGGCAAAGGCTCAGAAAACAGTGATAGTCCAGCCAGGCAGATACTGGTGATGATGACGATGATCCAGGTAGACCAGGTTTCCAGCAAGACTGCGCTTAAGATCACTTGCAGGAGATACAGAAAAGCAAAGGGATTCGATGTGCCGCCACCGAAATACAATTGTGCGGTCAGGCTGAATACGTCGATCAGCAAGGCAAAAACCAGCTCGCCATTGGTCACATAGACGCGCTCATGCCAGCGTAAATGGCTGGCAATATTAAAAGCGATCAGACAGATCAACACCACCAGCATTTTGAATAAGGGCAGGTGTATGCCAAATCCAAACATGACGATGAGTATGGTGGATAACTGACCAAACACAGCGAGCCAGCGCAATTGTATGAGTTGCAGCATATTCTTGTGGCCTGCTGAGTTTTCATACTCTATCGCAATGGCAGACTGTTTTTCTGGTGTTTTTGTTGCGGTTTTTGCCACTATTCCTTGCCCGATACGATGAAGAAGTATTTTTCTTATCATGCTTGCCATGTCCCGTTATTGTGCTTTTTAGTGCATGCTAACAGATCATGGGCTATATGTTAAATTGGCAATTCCAGCCTGGTTTATGCGGTGTTTCCTGTATTGGCTGCGCTGACATTCTTTCTATCCCGCATGACATAGGCCCAGGCTGCTGCCGTCATGGCTGCCAGCGAGAACCAGACCAGGGCATAAATTAAATGGTTGTTGTGAAAATGAATCACGGTCAGGCCTGCAACGGGCGAGCTGGCTGAAGCTTCATTTTGCTGCGCATGGGCTTGATTATTTGCCGGGTTTGCATCAGCATCGATAAAGAAGGGAGCTGACCTGGCCAAGCCAGTTGCGGTTGCAATGGCGTTCACATCGCGTGAATACCAGCGATTGCCAGCTGCATCATTTTTCCTCAAAAACCCTCCACCAGGCTCTGTCATACGCAACAGGCCAGTGACCTGGATGGTGCTGGTGTCGGATGGGGCGCGATCTTTTTCTGATGATGCTCTGTAAGATGCCGCCATTTTTTCCGGGATAAAACCACGGTTGACCAGGATGACCGTCTGGTCTGCTAGCGCCAGGGGCGTTATGACCCAAAAGCCGCCACCCAATTCTGTGGATGCTAGTACCAGTACAGTTTTCTCATGCAAAAAAACGCCGCTAGCCTGTACATGGCGATACTCGTCCGTGCTTGCAGTGATGTGTGACCATGCTGGAAAGCCGGGCGCAGGCACTGGCGTTGTGTGCACACGCTGATCAACCCGCTCTATCAAATCGAGCTTCCACTGAAGCCGTATTACTTGCCAGGTGCCCAGTGAAATAAAACCTGCAAAAATCAGCAGCATGCAGATAGTGAAAGCTAGCCTGAATAAGCGGGAATGGCGAGAAGGGTGTTCAGGCTGAGCTGCGTTTGACGGCAGATCAGCCTCCTTGCTTGCCATTCCTGGTTCCAGCTGATTCATTGCATGGAAGACATGGGCTTGCTAGCGTCCGCTGCGGGACTGGACGCTGGTACTACCTCTGGTGCTATTGCCGGTACTACGTCCGATGTTGCTGCCGGCGTCAATTGCGCGGCAGGCTTGGACATAGACATGGGCGCAGCATTGATGGACTGTGGCTTTGTTTCCGTCTCATGCATCATGCCAGGCATCATATTGTGATTCAGGTGATACATCACCCACAATGATCCGCTCATCATGATAAATACCAGCATGCCGGTGAACAGCAAGGCCAGCATGGTCCAGCCACCTTCTGATTTGCTGTTCATGTGCAGGAAATACACCATGTGCACGACGATCTGTATCGCTGCAAATACCAGCAGGACTATGCCTGTGGTACTTGATTTGTTCATGACTTTGTCCATCACCAGCCAGAAGGGGATGGCGGTCAAAATCACAGCCAGGATAAATCCCGTGGCATAGTCTTTCAGGCTGCCATGATTGGCGTGTGTGTGGCCATGATGATCATCGTGGTGGCCATGCGCCATGTGTTCTTGGTGTGCGCTCATGGCAAGACTCCCATCAAATAAACAAAGGTAAATACACCGATCCAGATCACGTCCAGGAAATGCCAGAACATGGACAGGCACATCAGTCGCCTGCCATTCTCAGGCGTCAGGCCATGACGGCCTATCTGGAACATCAGGGTAATCAGCCAGATAATACCGAAAGTCACGTGCAGACCATGCGTGCCAACCAGCGCAAAGAAGGAGGTCAAAAAGCCGCTGCGGTGTGGGCCCGCGCCTTCATGTATCAGGTGGGCAAATTCATACAATTCCAGGCTGATAAAACCGGCACCCAGCAAGCCGGTGATGGCCAGCCAGATCAAGGTGGCTTTCACGCGCTTGCGCTGCATTTCCAGCATGGCAAAGCCATAGGTGATGGAAGATAACAGCAGCAGGGAGGTATTGATGGCAACCAGCGGCAGGTCAAACAATTCTGCACCTGTAGGGCCACCAGCATAGTTGCGACCCAGTACCGCATAGGTGGCAAACAGGCAGGCGAAGATCAGGCAGTCGCTCATCAGGTAGAGCCAGAAACCGAGCAAGGTGCCGTTTTCCGGATGATGTTCCTTGACATAAAAATCGCTGCTGGCAAGTTTGCCAGGCTGCGAAGCTGCACTGGTATTCAAGTTCGTGCCCTCGTTGGGAAAAGTTGCGGTATTAGACATGGCTGGCACCTAGCAGGCGAGTACGTTCATCTTCTGTGCGGATCACATCGGCAACAGGGATGTAGTAATCGCGCTTGTAATTAAAGGTATGGACGATGATGGCTGCCATCATGGCAACAAAGCCGAGGATGGCTGGCAACCACATTTGCCAGATCAGGGCAAAGCCACATGCCGCACTCAGCAAGGCAATGATGAAGCCTGCACCGGTATTCTTGGGCATATGTATAGGCACAAAACCATCCGTTGGCCTGGCGTATTGATTGCTCTTCATGTCAGCCCAGGCATCGTTGTCATACACCTTGGGTGTAAAGGCAAAGTTATACGGCGCTGGTGGCGAGGATGTAGACCATTCCAGCGTACGACCACCCCATGGGTCACCCGTAAAGTCACGCAGGGATGCGCGGCGCTTGAAGCTGACATATAACTGGATGATGAAAGAAGCAATACCCAGGGCAATCAGGACGGCACCGAAAGCCGCGATCTGGAACCAGATCTGCAGGGATGGATCTTCAAAATGGCTCAAACGTCTTGTGATACCCATCAGGCCCAGAACATACAAAGGCATGAAAGCGAAATAGAAGCCTATGGTCCAGAACCAGAAGCAGCATTTGCCCCAGAAATCATCCAGCTTGTAGCCAAAAGCTTTAGGGAACCAGTAGTTGATACCTGCGAACATACCGAACAGCACGCCACCGATAATGACGTTATGGAAGTGAGCAATCAGGAACAAACTGTTATGCAAAACGAAGTCAGCAGGCGGCACGGCCAGCAAGACACCTGTCATACCACCGATGACGAAAGTGATCATGAAACCTATGGTCCACAACATCGGCAATTCAAAGCGGATACGGCCACGGTACATCGTGAACAGCCAGTTGAATATCTTCGCTCCGGTAGGGATGGAGATAATCATGGTCGTAATGCCGAAGAAGGAATTGACACTCGCGCCAGACCCCATCGTGAAGAAGTGATGCAGCCATACCAGGTAAGACAAAATCGTGATCACCACGGTTGCATATACCATGGAGGTGTAGCCAAACAAACGCTTGCTACAGAAAGTCGAGACGATTTCAGAGAAGACACCAAACGCAGGCAAGACCAGGATATAAACTTCAGGATGACCCCAGATCCAGATCAGGTTCACATACATCATGGCGTTGCCGCCCAGGTCATTGGTGAAGAAGTTGGTGCCAAACATACGATCGAGTGACAGCATGCCCAATACCGCAGTCAGGACAGGGAAAGCCGCAACGATGAGTACGTTGGTACACAGTGCAGTCCAGGTAAACACTGGCATCTTCATCATCGTCATGCCAGGCGCGCGCATTTTAATGATGGTGGCGATCAGGTTGATACCCGATAGCAGGGTACCGACACCGGCGATCTGCAATGACCAGATATAGTAATCAACCCCGACATCCGGGCTGGACATGATGCCAGACAGCGGTGGATATGCCAGCCAGCCAGTACGGGCAAATTCACCCACGAACAGCGAGACCATCACCAGGCCGCCGCCAAAGGCAGTCATCCAGAAGCTGAAATTATTCAGGAAAGGAAAAGCCACGTCGCGTGCACCGATTTGCAGAGGTACGACGTAGTTCATCAAGCCAGTCACCAGCGGCATCGCCACGAAAAAGATCATGATCACGCCATGCGCGGTAAAGATCTGGTCATAGTGATGTGGT
Organism: Undibacterium sp. JH2W; assembly: GCF_049340425.1. Taxonomy (NCBI): domain Bacteria; kingdom Pseudomonadati; phylum Pseudomonadota; class Betaproteobacteria; order Burkholderiales; family Oxalobacteraceae; genus Undibacterium; species Undibacterium sp. JH2W. Next base: position 284,346 of record NZ_JBMPOT010000004.1, read on the forward strand.
GGCAAGAAACCTGCTGCATCACCAAAGGCCAATGCCTGTTGCAGTCGCATCATTAGGGCGTCAGCAAAGCCGCGCAGCAACATCACTATGGCAAAAATCACATACATGATGCCTATCTTTTTGTGATCGATACTGGTAAACCAGTCGCGCCACAATGTGCTCCAGACACGGAAATACGTCAGTGCACCAAGCAGCGCAATGCCACCGAGTGCGACAGCGGCAAAGGTCGCCAGCAGGATAGGTTCATGAAAGGGAATCGCTTCCCATGAGAGACGGCCGAAGATCAGCTTCGTCAAATCGATATGGTCTTGCATCATTTATTTCCGATGATAAGAGGAGATGCTTCTGGAGATGTTTTGCAAATGTCAGCGTCCAGAGCGGCGGACAAGCGTGCTATGCGTGCTGCGTTGTCTTGTGCCAGGCGTTGCGTGAATAAATTGGTGAAATCCCGTTTTGCTTCAGATGCGGCATAGGCTCTGGCATTTGCCTTGGCATCGCTCATCATCATCTTGTCCATACAGACTTCGCCAGCAGCTACACAACGATTCAGGATGGCATGATATAAATCTGCATCGACACTGGCGTAGTGACGTACCGGGTCACGCTGGCTGGGCTTTTCCAATTGCTGATAAGTCTTGCGGTCCAATGTCTGGTTTTTTGCTTTGGCAGCTTGTACCCATTGTTCAAAATTCTGCGTGCTCATGCCATGGAATTTAAAGTGCATGTCAGAGAAACCGGCACCACTGTAGTTGGCAGAGAAGCCATCGAATTCACCTGGCTTGTTAATCACGGCATTGAGCGTCGTCTGCATGCCTGGCATTGCATAGATCTGGCCAGCCAGTGCAGGAATGAAGAAGGAATTCATGACATTTGATGCCGTAATCTTGAAGCGCACAGGCACATCGACGGGTGCTGCCAGCTCATTGACCGTGGCGATGCCAAGGTCGGGATAGATGAACAGCCATTTCCAGTCCAGCGCTATAACCTCGACGTTGAGGACCTTCGCATCGGCAGGAAGAGGGCGGTTTTCATCCAGGCGTGACAGTTTGCGATAAGGGTCCAGCGTATGCGTGCTGATCCAGGTGATCAGGCCCAGAGCAATGATAATCAGCAAGGGTGCACCCCAGATCACCAGCTCCAGTTGAGTGGAGTGGTCCCAGTCTGGTTCATACTTTGCTGAGGTGTTGTTTTTTCTGTAACGCCAGGCAAACAGTATGGTCAGAAAGATCACTGGTACGATGATCAGCAGCATGAGCAAGGTAGATACCCAGATCAAATGGCTTTGCTGGGAGGCGATATCGCCTGATGGATTCATTACCACCGTGTTGCAACCCGCCAACAAAATTGCAGAAAAAACAGCAAATCCGCGTCGAGCAAATAAGGGAATCATATTGAGATAGGTCAATGAATATAGAAATTTGTGCTAATGTACCCTTACAAAAAGGCCTTGGCGATTGGACGTTTTGTCCTAGTTTTCAAATAAGCATCATCGATGACGATCGCACAGGAGCCAGACTATAATTTTTGAGACAATATGAGGGACCATCATGGCTAGCATCAGCACCAGTGAAAATCAACTGCCCTCCAGATCTATGGCAGATCCTGCAATCAGGAATATCAAAAACAATCATTCCGATCATTCCTCAATTGCCCCCGGCGAAATCGCCATAGGCGTCGTCATAGGACGGGCCTCGGAATATTTCGACTTTTTTGTCTATGCATTGGCTTCAGTGCTGGTTTTCCCCCAGGTTTTCTTTCCATTTGAACAAAGATTAGAGGGTACGCTGTATGCCTTCGTGATTTTTTCCTTTGCTTTTCTGGCACGTCCGTTTGGCACAGTGGCCTTTATGGAAATCCAGAAACACCTGGGACGTGAAGCCAAACTCACCATCGCCCTGGTTTTATTGGGTGTATCTACCGCTGGCATTGCATTCCTGCCAACCTATTCGCATCTGGGTGTCACTTCCATTATCTTATTGTCCTTGTTGCGCATAGGACAGGGCTTTGCGCTGGGCGGTTCCTGGGATGGTCTGCCGTCCTTGCTGGCTTTGAATGCACCGGAAAACAAGCGTGGCTGGTATGCCATGTTGGGTCAACTGGGCGCGCCAGTAGGTTTCATGATCGCGGCGGGCCTGTTTGCCTATATGCTTGCCAATTTGTCGACTGAAGACTTTCTGGAATGGGGCTGGCGTTACCCCTTCTATGTCGCGTTCGCGATCAACGTAGTGGCCTTGTTTGCCCGCTTGCGCCTGGTTTCTACTAATGAATACAAGCATTTGCTGGATGAACGTGAACTGGAACCAACCAGTATTATTGAAATGACCCGTTCACAAGGCCGTAACCTGCTCATCGGTGCGCTGGCCGCTTTGGCGAGTTATGCACTGTTCCATCTGGTCACGGTGTTCCCATTGTCATGGATCACGATTTACTCCAAACGGTCTCTGACCGAGTTCCTGGAAATACAGATGCTTGGCGCTGTATTCATGGTACTGGGGATTATTATTTCAGGGCTGGTTGCTGACCGCATAGGCCGTCGCAAAATGCTATTCATACTGGCGCTGATGATTGCTGTGCTGAGTGGATTCGTGCCCGCCTTGCTCGATGGCGGTGAGCTGGGACAGGATATCTTTATTCTGCTGGGCTTTGGCATCCTGGGTTTGTCCTATGGGCAGGCATCGGGTGCTGTGACTTCTAATTTCGCTCCCCAATACCGTTACACTGGCGCTGCCCTGACATCTGATCTGGCATGGCTGGTCGGAGCCGGTTTTGCCCCTCTGGTAGCGCTCGGGCTGTCTTCACATTTCGGGCTGGAGTATGTCAGTCTCTACCTGTTATCCGGAGCAGCCTGCTCAATAGCAGCACTGAGCCTGAACCGTGCTTTGGAGATCAGGAATTAGTCGACAGCTCATCTTTGCTTAAGTGAGCATCATCATTTTCAAATAAGGGATTTGGGCAAATCCCTTCATTTTGTAGGAGCGGCTTTAGCCGCGATCGTTTTGCCGTAGCGCTTATTTCCGTTTGTGCAAGGCATTGGCGGCTCAAGCCGCTCCTACATCATTTATTTGATGCACTGTCTTGGTCATTTTTCCATCTCCCTCCACATACAAAAAAATCCCGGCAAATCAATATTTCAAATTTCACAGCAGCCAGTCCAACCATGACTTCTGGCACTGTTGATATCAAAGTCCATCCCCTAAGCTAGCCTGGTTTTTGCAATCATGCCTGGTGAGAGAAATTTTCGCCAGCGTGGCGAAAATCTTTTTTTCATCTTAGAGGATTCAACAATGAAACGTATTTTCTGCTTATCCCTGGTTTTTGCTGCTGCCTTGAGCAATGCCAGCCATGCTCAGGATGTTTATGTCGGTGCCACCGTCAGCAGTAGCTATTCCAGCAATCTTAATTTCACTGACGCTGGCAAGCAATATGATTTCAAGAGTAAAGACAAGGCTATACCCATGAAGATTTTTGTTGGATATGATGCTAACCAGAATCTGGGTGTGGAGCTCGGTTATAAGAATTTTGGCAGGACCACGATAGATCCTATACCCGGATCAGGTACTACCTTGACCAGCCATGCGAATGCCTGGTATGCCGCAGTCAAGGGCAGCGTGTTGTTGAGCGAGGACTGGTCCTTGTTTGGCAAGCTGGGTGCAACCCATACCAATACCAGCTTTGCAGGAACTGGCGGATTGCGTGCACTGAGTAGTTCCCCTGACAAGGCAGATTTATATGCCGCTTTAGGAACTGCTTATAAGCTCACCAAGAATCTTGATCTGACGCTGGAGCTGGAACATTTTGGCACTGCCAAAGAAAAAAACTTGAAGTTCAATATGGATGGATTTTCAGCTGGCATTCGTTACCGGTTTTAATCGCTAAAGTTGGGGCCAGGATTTCGTTGCAGGCAGCGCCACCTCTTGCAATGAAACCGGGATGCAGCCGGGTGTCCACAGCTCAATAGTGGTAAGTCAGCGAGCTCATCAGGCTGACCGTATTCGTTTTAGTCGTTAAAGGGCTGCTGGCAGCACTGCCCCATAATCGATTGATGCTGAGACGTGTGGAGAAATCATATTTAGGGCTCAATTCCATGTTCCAGCCCACTTGCAGATAGGTGTTCTTGATGCCTGCTCTGGCGGCATATGCGGGTAAGCCGCTGTTCATTGTTTGTTCAGGGCTGATGCCAAAATAGGATTGCATATAGCGCTGATTCGCCAGCGTCAGGCCCAACTCTGCTGACAGGCTCTGGTGTGGTGCCAAAGGCATGCTGAACCAGCTTGCCAGATGCAGGCGTATACCCTGGTGCAGGCTAGCTGCACCATAATCCAGGCGTGAGCGAAAACCAAGCTGATGGTCAAGACGATAATTGAAGTAAGCACCTGGCGTAAATACCAGTGATGACGAGGCATTGCGATCTGTTCTATTTGACTGCAATTCATAGCTTAGCAGTGGGCCATATTGCAGATGTTGCGGTGAGGGCAGGCGCAGTCCGATTTCTCCGGGTGCGAGAAAAACGCCATTGCTCCAGACGACCGAAGCGAAGGGCAGCAGGTAAAATTTTTGCTTGTCACTTCCTTCATAGCTGGGGGCAATCAGTGCCGCCACACCCAGATCTATGTCGGTAGAGCCTTCCGGCATCATGTCGGGTGTTTGCGCATGCAGCATGGGGCAAAAGCTGCTGCAAAACAGTAGTAAGTATTTTTTCTTGGGCATGATCTCAGATATCAATCAAATACAGCCCAGTTCTATGCCACGCAAGGCGGCACGCATGCGGTCGCGCACAGCTAATTTGGACAAGATGCTGGACACATGATTTTTGATGGTGCCTTCTCCCAGTCCCAGTGCTGTGGCAATTTCATGATTATTCAAACCCGCTGCCATCAAGGCCAGGGTTTCGATTTCACGCTCTGTGAGGCTGTCACGCAGGCGCTTGTCTTCACTGGCTTTGGCCGTACCCGGGTTTTCGTAGGAGGCGCGAGTGCGTTCTGTCAAGGCGGGGCGGAACAGGGTGGCACCCGTCGCAATACGACGTATGCCCTCGGCCAGTCTTTCAGGCGAAATATCCTTGAGTAAAAATCCCCTGGCACCAGCCCGCATACCGGCAAACAAGACATCGTCATCGTCGAAAGTCGTCAACAGTATGGTGGGGGGCAAGTCTGTCTGGGTTTGTAATAATTCTATGCCTGTGCATACTGGCATGCGTACATCCAGCAAAAGCACATCGGCCTGGGTTTGGCGGATGATGGCAATCGCTTCTTCCCCATTGGCAGCTTCTGCGACGACACGGATGTCATCCGTCAGATTAAGCAGGCCACGTATGCCGCTACGCACCAGCATCTGGTCGTCGACCAGGATCACTTTGATCATGCCAGTGTCCTTTCATTGGGTATATTGATCTTTAACATGAAGCCAGCTTCATGATGATTCATGGCGAGTAAGCTGCCGCCAAGTTCTGCAATTCTTTCATGCATACCTTGCAAGCCATTGCCTTCTTTTAATTGCTGGCAGCCTTGGCCGTTGTCATGCATCAGGACTTGTATTGCTTTTCCACTTTCGGTAGACGTGAGATCTATGCGCATCTGGGTGGCCAGCGAATGACGCATGGTATTGCTGATGGCTTCTTGTATGCAGCAAAATAAAGTATGGGCGCTGGCAGGCGTGTGCAGTTTGATTGCCCCTGTAAAGCTGAGCTGTATTTCTGGCTGTGGAATACCGGCGCACAAGCTTTCCAGCGCATGGCGCAAATCTATGTCTTGTTCGCGCCTTTCCTTGCCTACGATGTCCCTGACTTCTGCCAGTAAACTACCCGCCAATTCTGAAGACAAGTTCAAGGACTCCAGCCTTGCTTCTTCCGTTTGCCGCAGAGCCAGGTTCAGATGCAGCTTCAGCGCAGTCAGGTGATGGCCGACGATGTCATGTAAGTCACGGGCTATACGCATGCGTTCAGAGACACGCACGGTTTCTGTCAGCAGGGATTGGGTTGCCAGCAATTCTGCATTGGCTTTGGCCAGTTGCAAACGGCCACGTCGCTCCAGTATGCCCACATGGCAGGCAGCAAACACCATGATTTGCAAGACTAACTCAGCACCCTGATACAGCAGGAAGATCTTCATATTTTCATCTGCGCTGATGATGGCAGAGGCAGACCAGATAGCTATGCCAGCATGCAGCAGCATTTGAGCCAGCAGCCACGGCAAGCTCTTCCTCAATGGGTAAATGCAAGCCAGCTCGGCAGCGACTATATATAAAAAAGCGGAGTTGACGCTACATGCGATGACCAACTGTAATAGCAGTAGTACAGCATCTCTGGACTTGGTTCGCTGCTCTGTCAGTAGCAGATTGACACCTCTGCAAACCAGCCATAGCAAGACTGAAAACCCCAGGCTCAGCAGTGTATAGCTGTAAAAGAACAGATGATAAATCAGGTCGCTTCTATCTGATCCTGCACTGGTCAGACTGGGTGGCTTGGTGAGTTGCCTGGCTACCCAGATCACTGACTGACCGAGCAGGCTGCGCATATCATCGACTTGAGGACCACGCAGCCACAATAGCAAGCTTTCCAGCCCTGTAATGAAAAGGCTTAAGGCTATCCCTGCAAAGATGTAGCGATTGCGACGGATATGGTGGATGAGATTTCTCAATGAGAGCCTGGAGTAGTGAAAGTTGCAGTGACGGTTTCAGTGACAATTTTGATGGCAGTTGCGTATCTATTCAGGGCTATGGGCAATCCGGCGCAATTTTACGCTAAGCATCAGACTAGGAGGAGTGCCAGAAGTCATGGTTCAAAAATTCTCCTTCATGCGCGGGTAGTTCGAATGGTGATGCTCTACAATGTGTGCTCTGCCTCAGTGCTATTCCGGTTTCTCATACATGAAGCAATCTCTGTTGCTACTCCTGGTTTTCTTGCCTCGCTTGACGATGGCTGAAAATGACAATGAACTTCAAAAGGTTGAAATTGCGGCCTTGCGTAATGTAGAGAGGGCAGAGTGGGGCAGTTATCGCCATGCCTACAAGGCTTTTAGCTTCTTCGCGACTTATACACGGACCAGGCCCCTGATACAGGCACATATGCAACTACGCCCATTGCCAAATGCCAGGGATGCATCGATGGCTGGTTTGCAGCTTCAATTAGTAGGAGAAAAAACCAGGCTGGAGATTGCTGTCGATGCCCTGGGGCGTGCCAGTCTGCCCATATTGAAACAGGCTTATGATGAAGATGCAGTCTTGCGCCTGAATCGCCCGCAAGGACAGTTTTACTTTAGCGGGCGCTATTCCATCAGGGAGCGCGAAGACGGCATTTACGATGTTGCAGAGATGCGCTCAGCCTGCGAACAATTGCTCAGCGCCCAGCGTGAATCGGGTTATCGCATCCGGCTGATAGGCAAGAAATGTGCTGGCATCAAATTTGTCTATGCACTCAGTAACAACAGGAGTGATAGCAAGATCGCCATCAATTTCAAGGATGCCGCACAACTGGCACGTGACTTGCCAGTCAGTGAAGGTTCACCATTTGAAGATGACTCCATGGGCAAGTACAGGGTGGCTGTCTACAAGTTTTCTGACTGGCCAGTGCTGGGGCACATCATAGCGACCAGCAAGCCGCTGGCCATAGGGACATTGTATGACTAGCGGAGTGGCTTCAGCGCCAGCCAAACATCATCTGTTCTGCCAGCATGCGTTTTGCTGGCTTGACCATATCCAGTGCACTCAGGCCCAGGCCCAGCAATGCCTGGCTGAATGAACCATCGGGGCTGCTGGCAAATACACGTGCCATGCTGTCGGTGATGCGTATGGTCAGTTTTCTGTCGGCCTGGCGTTCAGCCAGATAGGCTTGCAAGGCGGCCGCAGTGTCATAACTGGCAGCGTCATGCGAGTGCCTCGTCAGTGCACGTGCCAATACCAGGCTGTCACGCAAACCCAGGTTCAGACCTTGTCCTGCGACTGGGTGCAGGGTTTGCGCTGCATTGCCAATCGCCACAGTGCGGGCAGTGGCATGTGCCTGTGCATTCAGGCCCAGGGGGTAAGATATGCGCGCCGAGGTCTTGATGAAGTTGCCGAGACGATGGCCAAAGGCAGTTTGCAGGGCCAGTCTGAATTGCTGCTCATCCAGTGCCAGCAAATGCTCTGCCTGCTCAGGACGCACACACCAGACCAGGGCATAGCCATCTTCCTGCGGCAACAAGGCCAGCGGGCCTTGTTCAGTGAAGCGTTCAAAGGCGCGCCCGGCTATCTGGGCGTCGCTATTTACATGGGCGATGATGGCAGTTTGCTGGTAATCATGGCGCTGACTGCGTTGCTCCTGATCGCCAAAAGTGCCGCCTTCCGCCTGTATGACGATGCCGGCGCTGACATGACTGATTTCCCCTGTGTCTGCATGGCTCAGTGTCAGGCGCACATGGTCAGTAGCTTCTTCCAGAGCGGTCACGCTCAGTGGTCGCTGTATACGTATGCCACTGTTACTGATGGCTGCCTGCAGTGGTCGTATGATGTCGCCATAACGGGCTACATAACCCAGGTCAGGCACTGCATAGTCAGCTGCCCGCATCAGGCTGCGGCCAAAATGGCCACGACGTGAAACATGGATTTCCTGGATGGCAGTTGCCTTGACGGGCCAGGCACCAGCTGCCTGCAAGATTTGCCTGCTGCCATAGGAAATAGCAATAGAGCGGGCATCCTGTGCTGCCTGCTCAGCGGTCTTGGCATCGTAAAGTGCAATGCGCTTAGTTGGGTAACCCTGTTGTTGCAACAACAAAGCCAGCGCTTGCCCTACCGGGCCTGCGCCACAAATGGCGATATCGACATCATTGATAGTGTGAGTCATCTTTTTAGCCTTGGGGCTTGGCCATTTCTGCTTCTATCTCTGCTACGGTTTTTGGTGTGTCGCGGCTCAGGTTGAGATGGCCATCAGCCGTAATCAGGATATCGTCTTCTATGCGTATGCCTATGTTCCAGTATTCTTGCGGTACGCCTTCGGCAGGACGCACATAGATGCCGGGTTCTATAGTGATGACCATGCCGGCTTGCAACTGGCGGTAAGCCCTGGTATCGCCAGTTTTCAGTGCCTCGCGATAGTCGCCAACATCATGTACATCCAGTCCCAGCCAGTGGCCAGTACCATGCATATAGAAATGGCGGAAGGCGGCGCTGGCAATCGCATCATCAAGACTGCCGACCTTGTTTTTATCCAGCAAGCCACAATCAAGCATACCCTGAGTCAGCACACGTACTGCTGCGTTGTGGCCATCCATATAGACAGAACCTGGGCGTGCACATTCCAGTGCTGCCTGCTGCGATGCCAGTACGATTTCATACAAACGTCTTTGCGCGGGACTGAACTTGCCATTCGCCGGGAAGGTACGGGTAATATCAGATGCATAGCTATCAAATTCACAGCCAGCATCGATCAGGACCAGGTCACCATCCTTGATCTGCGCCTGATTGCTTTGATAATGCAGGATGCAGGCATTGGCACCAGTGGCGACGATGGACCCATAAGCAGGTGCCTGAGCGCCATTGCGGCGGAATTCATACAGCAGCTCGGCTTCCAGTTCATACTCGAACTTGCCTGGCAGGGTGCTACGCATGGCGCGCGCATGGGCAGCAGCAGAAATGCTGGCTGCACGCTGCATCAAGGCGATTTCTGTTGCATCCTTGAACAGGCGCATTTCATCTATCAGCTCACGTACGTCCACCGTAATGGAGGGGGACTTGATACCGCTGCGGCTCTTGTCGCGCACCGCTTGCAGGCTTTGCTGCACCTGGCTGTCTATATGGGGTTCTTGTGCGGCACTGTAAAACAGTTGGTGCGCATCACTGAGCAGGGCAGGTAATTTTTCTGCCAGACTGATAATGGGATAAGCAGCATCGAAAGCAAATTCTTTGGCTGCAGCTTCAGGCCCATAGCGAAAGCCATCCCAGATTTCATGCTCGGGATCTTTTTCGCGGCAAAATAAAATCGATTGTTGCGTGTCGGCAGTGGCGATCAGCACGATCACAGCTTCAGGCTCAGTAAAACCAGACAAATAATAAAAATGACTATCGTGGCGGAAAGGGAAGTAATTATCGCTATTGCGTATCCATTCGCGCGCTGTTGGTATGACAGCCACACCACCACCTTGCGCCTGTATCTGCGCCATCAGTTGCTGGCGGCGCGCCGTATAGGCAGCAAATTTGGCAGTCGTGTTCACACTCATGTTTATCCTTTGAAATTCAGGGGCGCATTCAGCGCTTCAAGCTGGTCTGGCGTGCCCAGATTATGCCAGTCACCACGGTATAGCTCACCGCCTATGCGGCCTGCATCTACGTATTCACGCAGCAGGGGGCCGAGTTTGGCATGGTCGCCAGGGCGTATCGAGGCAAACATTTCAGGGCGATAGACGCCTATATTGCCAAAAGTAAGTCTAGGCGTGCCTTCATTCGCCAATCCCATGAGTGTCAGGGCAAAGTCGCCAGTCGGGTGGAAACCGGGGTTCTTCACCATATACAGCCAGGCGATATCACGTTTGTCTGCCGGATGTGGATTGCCCCAGGGATCATTTTCTTCCAGGGTATTCAAGCATTCTGCAAAATTGAAGTGAGGGATATAGATGTCGCCAGACACCACGATAAAGGGATCATCACCGAGCAAATGCAGAACCTTGGCAATGCCGCCTGCGGTTTCCAGTGCTTGCTCTTCGGCTGAGTATTGTATTTTTGCGCCAAAGCGCGAACCGTCGCCAATGACATCTTCTATCATATGGCCCAGATGGGCATGATTGATGACCATCTCGGTGATCCCGGCTTTCACCAGGTTCAGGATATGCCAGACGATTAGCGGCCTGCCGCGCACTTTCAGCAAAGGCTTGGGGCAGGTATCGGTCAATGGGCGCATACGTTCGCCGCGCCCGGCGGCAAGTAACATGGCTTTCATGATTTTTATTGCCCCGCCTTAGAAGGTATAGCCAACTTGCGGCGCATTGTCTTGCAGCTCATCGAGCAAGCGCAACAGTGGGATCAGTTCCTTGTAGCGATGGGAAGTCTTGCGCACATATTCCATGACGGTAGGGATATCGCCCAAAAATTTATCCTTGCCATCCCTGTGCCACAGACGGGCAAACAGGCCGAGGATTTTCAAATGACGCTGCAAGCCCATCCATTCAAAATCGCGGTAGAAGCTGTCGATGTCCGGTGCCACTGGCAAACCGGCACGCCTGGCTTTTTCCCAATAACGTATGGCCCAGTCGAGTACGATTTCTTCATCCCACTGCACATAGGCGTCGCGCAACAGCGACACCAGATCGTAAGTGATAGGACCATACACCGCATCCTGAAAATCGAGAATGCCAGGGTTGCCCTTGTCCATCCACATCAGATTGCGGGAGTGGTAGTCGCGGTGCACATACACTTGTGGTTGTGCCAGGGCGCTTGCCAGCAAATGATCAAATACCTTGTTGAGCGTGGCTTCCTGGGCTTCTGTCAGGTTCACACCCAGGTGTTTGCCTATATACCATTCCTTGAAGATATTCAGTTCGCGCAGCAAGAAAGCCCTGTCATATTCCGGCAAGACCTCGGCCTGGCTTTGCGCCTGTAACAGGATCAGGCTGTCGATGGCATCCAGATACAGCTTGTGGGCATTGTCGCTATTGAGGATATGTCCATAGGTATTGGTGCCCATGTCCGTCACCAGCATGAAACCCTGTTCCAGATCGTGTGCCAGTACTTCAGGTACTGTCAGGTTGATACTCTTTAATAAATTTGCCATTTTAATAAAGGCAGCGCTATTCTCCGTCGCGGGTGGCGCATCGACGGCGATCAGGCTGCCACCATTTTCTGTGTCAATTCTGTAATATTGACGGAAGCTGGCATCGGCCGAGGCAGTGCGGATACTGGCTAGTTTCAGGCTGTGTCCATTCAGGTCGGCAAGCCAGGTTTGCAGGGCGAGTTTGCGCTGTTCCCGGTCTGGTGCGATGGGCGCAGGAGTAGCAGAATTTGCAGGGATTGCTGTAGAAGACATGTATAAAATTTAATAGAAGTTAGTTTGTCTGCATACTTCAAGTGGTTTTGCCAGCATTTAACCTATAATAGGCGACTGATTTCTGGCATATTGTCTGTATGACATCGTCCAGCATTGTTGGCAAAACGCTTATTGACCACTGAATTCATGCGCAGGAAACCCGTATTATCTCACTCACCGCTGTTGTTTCCTACTATCCCGGCGATTCTGGTGTCGGTTTTGGTGCCTGCCTATTTTTCTCAGGCAATGGCCCAGAGCATACCCTCGGACAAGCCTGAGGATGGGCAGGTAAAAATACAGCCGCAAAAACGGCCTGATGAAATGTCAGCCAAAGAGCTGCTGCAAGATCAAAAGCGACTCGACAAGCTTAGCGAAAAGCAAAAGCAGGATGACAAGAATGCGCCTGTCACCATACGCTCGGGCAGTTTTATAGGCAGCCCGGAACGCTATATCAAGTTCGAGCATGACGTCGAAGTCATCAAGGGCGGCACCAAGATCAATGCTGATGAAGCTACCTACCGCAACCTCGACGACGAGATCGAGGCTATTGGCAGGGTCAACATGCAGCGCTATGGCGATTGCTACATAGGCGATAGCGTGCGCATGAAGCTGGATTCGAATTCTGGTTTTGTCACTAATCCCGTCTATAAACTCTTGCGCAATAATGCTCAGGGTCATGCGGCGCGTATCGATTTCCAGGATGAAGAACGTTCACTCATCACGCGCGGCACCTATAGTACTTGCGAGGGCCTGAACCCGGATTGGTATCTGGAATCCGACACACTCAATCTCGATACCGGTCTTGACCGTGGTACGGCTGGCAAGTCTGTGATTTATTTCAAGGGCGTGCCTATACTGGCAACACCTTCACTGACTTTCCCCTTGTCCGGTGCCCGCCATTCCGGCATTTTGCCACCGACCTTGGGTGCTTCATCCAAAGGTGGCCCGGAAATCATGGTGCCTTATTATTTTAATATTGCCCCCAATCGTGATTTGACGGTCTATCCCAAGCTGATTGCCAGACGTGGTTTACAATTGGGCCTGGAAGGGCGTTACCTGGGTGAGACTTATTCTGGTGAAACCAGTGTCGAAGGTTTGCTCAATGACAGGGTCACCAATACCAACCGCTATGCGGTGGCTTCTATTCATCAGCAGCAACTGTTGCCGCAACTGGTTTTATCCTGGAATATCAATTCAGCCTCGGATGATGATTATCCGGCAGATTTTTCACGCACTATTACCAAGACAGCCCAGCGCCTTTTGCTGCGCGAAGCCAATCTGACGTATTTTGGTTCCTTCTGGAATGTAGGTCTGAGGACCTCGAATTACCAGGTTTTGCAAGATCCGGTTTCTCATATTGACCGCCCCTATGACCGTTTGCCGCAATTGCAATTGCATGCAGAACAGCATGATGTGGCAGGGCTGGACTGGTCGCTCGATACCATATTGACACGATTCTGGCATCCTACCCAGGTGCGTGGTGACCGTACAGTGATCAATCCGCAGATTTCCTTGCCACTGGTACAGGCCGGTGTTTTTGTCATTCCCAAGATATCCCTGCATGCTACCAGTTATCACCTGGTTAATCCTGATCCTGGCAAAGAGGCAGACTTCCATCGCGTAGTGCCCACTTTCTCCGTCGATAGTGGTCTGGTATTTGAACGCAAGACCAATATGTTCGACAAGGAATTGACACAGACGCTGGAACCGCGCCTGTTCTATGTGAATACGCCTTACCGCGATCAGTCGAGCATGCCGAATTTTGATAGTGCGGTCGCCGATTTTAATTTTGCCCAGATTTTCAGTGAAAACCGCTTTACCGGTCAGGACAGGATAGGCGATTCCAATCAGATCACGGCTGCCCTGATTTCTCGCTTCATTGAAGGTAATGGTGATGAAAGCCTGAAACTGGCTATCGGCCAGCGTTTCTATTTCAATACCCAAAAAGTCACACTGGATAATACTGTCAGTCCTAGCCGTTCAGATTTGTTGCTGGCCGCCATAGGCAAAATATCAACAACATTGACGGGTGAAATGGCCTTGCAATTGAGCCAGACAGACAGGCAATCGGTACGTGCCAACTATGGCATACACTGGCAGCCTTCACCGAAAAAGATCTTGAACCTGGAATATCGTTACCAGCGCAATAGCCTTGAACAAGTGGATGTCTCTACTCAATGGCCCCTGGCAGACCGCTGGTATGCAGTAGGCCGTAGTAATTATTCCATGATGGATAAAAAACTGGTGGATGGTTTGCTGGGTTTTGAATACAAAGCAGATTGCTGGTCTTTGCGTTTCCTGGCACAGCGTTTTGCTACCACCAGCGTTAACAATACATCCGGCTTTTCGATACAACTGGAGTTGAATGGTTTGGCGAGGCTGGGCTTTGGCGCCAATCCACTTGATGCCTTGAAGAAGAATATTACAGGTTACCAGTCTGCTAATGATCGCTAAGAACCTGCTGACGATCTGAATCACGTGCGTGATCGGTGCTCATGTGCTGCTCTTCACCCCCGCTGACGCTCGCTACAGATCGTAAACAGGTTCTAAACATTAGTCAGAAATGAATAATTTGCTGTATTAACAATAAGTATGCACTAACCCGTTGTTTGTGAAACGGGAGCGAACGTGTATATTGCAACTTTTGCCCGCTTTGTAGCTCTATAACGGGAATGGCTTAACAGGATTTTGGACCGATATGCGACATTTATTGCAAATGAAACAAAGTAACTTACTTTCCAGCTTATTCACTGCACTGGCAGTTTCTGCTGGTTTGCTCATCAGCACGACAGCCTCGTCACAAGTCAAACTTAGCCCTGTTGCCCCGCCTAAAACGCAAAGCAAGGCGCAACTGGTGAATAGTATCGTTGTGGTGGTGAATGATGAAGTCATTACCCGTCAGGAATTGAATGAACAAATCCTGGCCGTAGAAACGAATTTAAAAAGACAGGGCACTCCCTTGCCAGACCGCGCTGCTTTGCAAAAGCAATTGCTGGAACGCATGATCGTCGATCGTGCGCAAATGCAAGTTGCCAAAGAAAATGGCATGCGTGTCGATGATGTCATGCTGGACCGCACCATGCTGCGTCTGGCTGAGCAAAACAAGATGTCTTTGCCGGAATTCCGTAACCAGATCGAGCGTGAAGGTACATCCTACGCAAAATTCCGCGAAGAAATTCGCGATGACATCCTCAAGCAGCGCATACGTGAGCGTGAAGTCGATAGCAAGATACAAGTATCTGAAACCGAGATCGATAATTACCTGGCTGCAGATGCGAACAATAAAGTCGCCAAACAGGAACTGAATCTGGCTCATATTCTGATCAGCATTCCTGAAAAGGCATCTGCTGAACAAATCGCGGCACGCCGTCAGCGTGCTGAAGAAGTCTTGCAAAAGCTGCGCTCGGGTGCGGACTTTGCCAAGACAGCCGTGACTTATTCGGATAGTTCCGAGGCTTTGAAAGGTGGCGACATAGGCTGGCGCGAGCAAGACCGTTTGCCACAATTGTTTGTCGATGCAATCAGCAAGGTCAAGGTCGGCGAGATTTCTGAGATCGTCCGCAGCCCGAATGGTTTTCATATCGTCAAAGTCAATGGCAAACGTGCTGCCAATGACAGCAAGGCCGCAGCGGCTGTGCAACAAAGCCATGCCCGCCATATCCTGATCAAGGTCAGCCAGATCGTGACCGCAGCCGAAGCTGGCCAAAAGCTCAAAGAATTCAAACGCAAGATAGAAGCCAAGGAAGCGACTTTCGAAGAACTGGCCAAGACGCATTCATCTGATGGCTCTGCAGCCAAGGGCGGTGATCTGGGCTGGTTGTATCCAGGTGACACTGTGCCTGAGTTTGAGCAAGCCATGGACAAACTGGCGATCAATCAGATCAGTGAACCCATTACTACCCAGTTTGGCGTTCATATCATCCAGGTGACTGAGCGCAAATCGGATGAATTGTCGAAAGACAGGCAACGCATGGCTGCCCGCCAGGCAGTGCGTGACCGCAAATCCGATGAAGCACTGCAAGACTGGCTGCGTGAAATCCGTGATCGTGCCTACGTCGATTACCGTTTGGAAGACAAATAATGCCACAGCCCAGTTTGCCGGTTATCGCGGTAACCGTAGGCGAACCGGCCGGCATAGGGCCTGAAATTGCAATACGGGCTGCCTGGCAGTTAAGACATGAAGTCAGGTCAGTGCTGATAGGCGACACTGCCTATTTGTCCATGCTGGCCGCCGAGCTGGACCCCGCCATCAGCATGATGGGCGTATCCCTGCAAGCCTTGCGCCATCAGGGCTTGCCTGCGTCTGGCAATGAACGCCTGACCATCATCGATTGCCCCTTGAGTGCCTTTGTCATCGCTGGTCAGCTGGACCCGCGAAATGGCCGGGCCGTTTTGCAGACCCTGGATGTAGCGATAGAAAGCGTGCAGCGCAAATGGTGTCAGGCCGTAGTGACGGCACCGCTGCAAAAAAGCACCATCAATGATGCGGGCGTTGCTTTTAGTGGTCATACTGAATATTTCGCCGAGAAAACCTATACTGGCCGCGTCGTCATGATGCTGGCCAGTGAAGCCAATGATCACTTGCCGCAAGCCTTGCGGGTGGCACTGGCGACTACCCATTTGCCACTCCGCAAAGTTGCTGAAGCCATACAATTTGATGACCTGTGGAAGACCCTGGAAATCATCCATGCAGATTTACGCAGCAAATTTGGTATAGAAAACCCACGCATCCTGGTAGCTGGACTGAACCCGCATGCCGGTGAAAACGGTTATCTGGGCATGGAAGAAATTGAAGTCATTACGCCCGTTATTAAAAAAGCCCAGGCGGCTGGCATGCAGGTCAGTGGACCTTATCCTGCTGATACCCTGTTCCAGCAAAAATACCTGGAGCAGGCCGACTGTATCCTGGCCATGTACCACGATCAGGGCCTGCCAGTACTCAAACATGCGAGTTTTGGGCTGGGCGTGAATATCACCCTGGGTCTGCCGCTGATACGCACCTCGGTCGATCATGGTACTGCCCTGGACCTGGCTGCCAAGGGCACCGGTCATGCCGATGTCAGCAGTATGCTGGTGGCAATGCGTGTTGCAGCCAGCATGGTCAATAAGCAAGAAAATAAGTAAAAACAAGCAAGAAAATAAGTAAGAACACTATGAAACATATCCCTCGCAAACGCTTTGGCCAGAATTTCCTGACCGATGAACTGGTCTTGAGCAATATCACGCGCGTCATCAACCCGCGTCCTGGACAAACCATGGTCGAAATTGGTCCTGGCCTGGCTGCCATGACACGCCAGTTGCTGGATGGATTGACGCAATTGCATGTAGTCGAACTGGATAGGGATCTGGTCGCCAGACTGAAGAAAAATTTCTCGCCAGAGAAGCTCATCATTCACGAGGGTGATGCCCTGCAATTTGATTTTGCTTCCATTCCTGTGCCGGAAGGGCAGAAGCTGCGTGTGGTGGGTAATCTGCCGTATAACATCTCCAGCCCCTTGCTGTTCCACCTGGCCGAGATCGCACCGCTGGTGGAAGATCAGCATTTCATGCTGCAAAAAGAAGTGGTAGAACGCATGGTTGCCGAACCGGGCAGCAAAACTTATGGCCGCCTGTCTGTCATGCTGCAAGTACGCTACCACATGGAATTGATGTTCATCGTCCCGCCCGAGGCATTCGATCCGCCACCAAGGGTAGAGTCAGCCATCGTGCGCATGATACCCAAGCCGGGTGCCTTGCCTTGCGATATCAAAAAACTTGAAGAAGTGGTCACCAAGGCTTTTTCTCAAAGGCGCAAAGTAGTGCGCAATTGCGTCGCCGGTTTGCTGACAGAAGCTGACTTGCTGGCCTGTGGCGTTGACCCACAACTGCGCCCGGAGACTATCGCGCTGGAAGCCTATGTTGCCATGGCCAACCTGCTGAGTGCACGCCAGGTCTGAAGCCGTTTGGAACCTGTTTTCGATCTGTAGCGAGCGGGCGTCAACGGGGTCAGAGTAATAAAAACGCAGCGCAAAAAGCGGAATGTACTTCAGTATATGAGCATTTTGAGCAGCACATGAGCCCCGCATGAACTCCAATGATGCATGAGCTTAAGATCGTAAGCGGGTTCTTACAACAATCCGCTATTACGCCAGGCCTTCCTGCGATCTATCAGGGTCTTCAATTGCTTGTGGGATTTGTTGACGGAATAATGCATGGATTGCAGCAGGGTCGCGGGGTTGAAGGGTTTGACGATGAAGCCATTTGCCCCCGCCTTGATGGCCTTGACCACGGTTTCCTTATTATTGCTGCCGGTGACCATCAGCACCACAGTGTCGGGTGAAATTTTCTTGATGTGCTCGAGAATTTCCAGGCCACTGATATCCGGCATCATGACATCCAGGCAAACAACTTCAGGGATGGTTTTTTCCAGCCAGTCCATTGCCGCTACACCGCTTGACGCCTCTCCGATGACATTGAATGCCTCGCTATGCAAGATGTGACGTAGCATGGATCGGCTGATATCGTTATCATCAACGATAAAGATGCCTATGTCCTGTCTGTCTAACATGATCATCTGTTTCCCCTGCTCATCAGAGATGCATTAATTTCTGCTATTAATTCTGTTTACGATAATTCCAGTTTGTGTTTTTGTCTGCAAAAATCTGAATAAGTTAATTAATGTTTATTTTAGCAATAAATAAGCTGGCTACATGCATAATTGCCTGACCTATAATCTGAGGCATACATTTCAGGAATAATATGAATATTACCCACACCCCCGAATGGCAAGCACTGCTGGCACATCAACAAAGGCTGGAGCATCAGCATCTGCGCGAATTGTTTGCTGCCGACACTGACAGGTTCAGGCATTTTTCTGTGGAACTTGATGGCTTGCTGGTGGATTATTCCAAGCAGCGCATAGACCAGCCTACCTTGGACAGCCTGATGGCTCTGGCCCGCTTGTCCAAAGTAGAGGGCTGGCGTGACCGCATGTTCGCGGGCGAAAAAATCAATATCAGTGAAGACCGCGCCGTCCTGCATACGGCTTTACGACACACCGATTTCACCCCTTTCCCCAATGAGGCCGAAGATGTCATGCCCAAGGTCAGGGCAGTGCGCAAGCAAATGCGCGACATCGTCGAACGGGTGCGCAGTGGCTTGTGGCGTGGCTTCAAGGGCGATGCGATACAGACTGTGGTGAATATAGGCATAGGTGGCTCAGACCTGGGCCCCAAGCTGGCCACGCGTGCCTTGTCTGCCTTCCAGCATCCCGGCCTGGCTTTTTACTATGTCTCGAATCTTGACAGTGCCCATCTGGCACCTTTGCTGGAAAAACTCGATCCGCGCACTACCCTGTTCATCGTCGCTTCCAAAACTTTTACCACACAGGAAACCAGCATCAATGCCCAGACTGCCCGCACCTGGTTGATGGCAGCAGCGATGGAAGAATGGGCAGTCAGCAAGCATTTCATTGCAGTGACATCCAGTCCGGCCAAGGCGCATGAATTTGGCATACCTGATGCCAATATCCTGGAAATCTGGGATTGGGTAGGCGGGCGCTATTCGCTATGGTCGGCAGTGGGTTTATCAGTTGCCCTGGCGATAGGCATGAATGGTTTTGAACGCCTGCTGGCAGGTGCAGAAACCATGGACAAGCATTTTTGCCAGGCACCGCTGGAAAAGAACCTGCCAGTCCTGCTGGCCCTGATCTCGATCTGGAATACCAATTTCCTCGGTGCTGAAACCACGGCCATCTTGCCGTATAACGAATCGATACGCCATCTGCCTGCCTTTTTGCAGCAGCTGGAAATGGAGTCGAACGGCAAGACCGTAGGCCGTGATGGTGAAGCCCTGACTTGCCGCGCCAACCCCATCGTCTGGGGGGAGATAGGTGTGAATGGCCAGCATGCTTTCTTCCAGCTTTTGCACCAGGGCGGATGGCTGATTCCTTGCGACTTCGTGGTAGCAGCTTCCAGCGATTATCCCTTGCCGGGCCACCAGGCTCCCCTGCTGGCAAATTGCCTGGCCCAGAGCGCAGCCCTGGCCTTTGGCAAGACCGAGGCGCAGGCACGTGATGAGTTGTCACAGGCTGGGCTCAGCGATGCCCATATCGCCAAGCTTTTGCCGCACAAGGTGTTTGCCGGTAACCAGCCATCGACCACCATACTCATGCCCAGCCTGGACCCTTTCCAGTTAGGCATGCTGCTGGCTTTGTATGAGCACAAGGTCTTTGTCCAGGGTGTGATCTGGGGTATTAATTCCTTTGATCAATGGGGGGTGGAGCTGGGCAAGCAATTGGCAAACCGTCTCTTGCCAGCCATCCTGGGCAACCAGGATTATGATGCCCATCTGGATACTTCGACCAGTGGCTTGATTGCTTATTTCCGCAGGCATGGCCATGTCTGACAGGGAGGTCAAGAGTTTGGATTTATTTGCCAATTGATAAGGAAAGTCAAAACAATAGTTTTGGCATTGACTTAATATATTTAAGCTTGATATAAAGAAACATCATTTATTCGCGCTTGGATTTCTTTATGTGGACTGGCATTTTCACTTTTATAGGCATAGTTTTTTTTATTGCCGTTATTATCCTGATACGTGCGATGAACAAGGAAAGTCGTCGTCCAGATTATCATCAATAGAAAAAACGCAGACCAGGGTCTGCGTTTTTTACGGGCACCCTACTAATTACCAGCTACCAATATTAGGCATGGAAGCCCAGGGTTCGACTGGTGCCAGTGGCTCACCTGCCTGTAGTAACTCTACCGAGATATTATCCGGGGAACGTACAAAGGCCATATGGCCATCACGTGGCGGACGATTGATGGTGACGCCGTGATCCATCAGGCGCTGGCATAGCTGGTAGATATCATCGACGCGGTACGCCAGGTGACCAAAATTGCGGCCGCCGGTATATTCTTCCGCATCCCAGTTATAAGTCAGCTCAACCTGGGCATCATGATCGCCAGGCGCAGCCAGGTAAACCAGGGTAAAGCGGCCTTTGGGATATTCTTTCTGGTGTACCAGCTCCAGCCCCAGTGCATCGCGATAAAAGCGCAGGGAAGCCTCAAGGTCGGTGACGCGCACCATGGTGTGCAGGTATTTCATGCTAGCCTTTTCAAATGTAGACAACTTTCCAGCTTTCACTGGAAAGTTTGTAAAGTTCAGGCAGAGATTTTAGCTGAATTTGCAAAAATCTATTTGATGCAGACGATGCGCACCTGCTTCATGTCTGTAATCCCCGACATGACTTTTTCTATGCCATCCATCTTCAGGGTCAGCATGCCATCGGCCAGGGCTGCAGTCAGCAATTCGGAGACACGGGCATGGTCTTGTATGAGTTTCTTGACCATGTCGTTCGCTACCATCAGTTCATGCAGACCCACCCGGCCCTTATAGCCATTTGAGCATTGCTCACAGCCTACGGCCTTGTAGAAAGTGAATTTTCCGGTCTTGTCGGCGTACTGGCTTTGCCAGGTAGTGAATACTTTTTTCTTGGCTTCCAGAGGGTTTTTGACAAAGGCATCGGTGTTCAGCAATTCCTGGCAATATTCATCCAGCAAAGCCATCATTTCTTCTTTTTCCGGATGGTAGAGCAGCTTGCATTTTCCACACAGGCGCTTGGTCAGGCGCTGCGCCAGTATGCCCAGCAAGGCATCGGCAAAATTGAAAGGGTCCATGCCCATGTCGAGCAAGCGGACTATGGATTCTGGTGCGCTATTGGTGTGCAGGGTGGCAAATACCAGGTGACCGGTCAGTGAAGCTTCCAGGCCTATGGAAACGGTTTCCTTGTCGCGCATTTCACCGACCATGATGATGTCAGGGTCAGCCCGTAAAAAAGCTCGCATGACAGTGGCAAAGTCCATGCCTGCCTTGCGGTTGACCTGTACCTGGCGCAAACCTTTCTGGGTGATTTCTACCGGGTCTTCGGCTGTCCAGATCTTGGTCTCTGGCGTGTTCAGATGACTGAGCACCGAGTGCAAGGTCGTGGTCTTGCCGGAACCGGTAGGGCCGCAGACAAAAAACAAGCCATAGGGTTTGCTGACCACCTGTTTCAGGCGTTCCAGGTTGTAAGGCAATATGCCCAGCTTCTCCAGGGGAATAGGTTCGCCCGCTGCCAGTATGCGCATGACCACGTCTTCCATACCGCCAGAGGAGGGGATGGTGGCGACCCGTAATTCTATGTCCAGGGGGCCGTATTTCTTGAACTTGATCTTGCCATCCTGGGGCTTGCGGCGTTCCGAGATATCGAGGTCGCACATGATCTTGATACGCGCCAGCAAAGCACTGCGATAACTGGCCGGTATCTCTATATATGGTGACAGCGAACCATCCTTGCGAAAGCGTATCAGGGTCTTTTCCTTGCCTGGCCGCGGTTCTATATGGATGTCGGAGGCACCCTGCTGATAGGCGTCGATAATGATTTTATTGATGAGTTTGACCAGTTCATTTTCGACTGCGGCTGAGACTTCCACCACGGCCTGGCCAGCATGCTCATCATCTTCGTCTTCCATGCCGGACAAAAGCTCATCTACTGAGCCACTGTCGCTGGCACTACCAAAGAACTGGTCTATGGTTTGGCGGAATTCTTTCTTGGTGGTGACGCGGTAATGTATCTTGGAAGTGGCAAATACATGATTCACCACATGGGTGGTATTGGTATGTTCTGGGTCTATGGCTAATACCGTCAGACCATTCTGGTCCTCCGTGATGGGTAGCCAGGAATTTTGTTCCACATACTGGCGCTTGAGTTTTTTGACCAGGTCAATCGGGATAATGCGGTCAGCCTTGTATTCTTCATAGGGTACGTTGAAATACTTGGACAAGGCTTGTCCCAGGATCTTGCGCGAGACCTGGAATTCATCTATCAGTACATCTTCCAGATCTTGCAGATTGCGACGTGCCGACCTGACCGCCAGTTCCAGTTCAGGGGCCGAGAGTATGGCTTCCGACACCAGGAAATCAAATTTGGTGCGTGGTGTATTGGTAGGCAGAGTCTTGCTTTTTTGTGAAAATGCAACAGCCAGGGTTTCGCACAGTGCTTGCACACCCTCCGCGGCAATGGCGGTAAATGCTTCTCCCGAGCGATGATTGATGAATTGCACGACGCCCAGCAAGTCTTTGCTTTGCGCATCAATGATCGGGGCGACCAGCATCTGCTTGGTGCGGTAACCGGTGCGCTGATCGACGGCGCGCTGGAACTTCAGGGTGGGAGAGTGTGAGCGCAGCTCTTCATCATCGTAGACATCGCGCAAGCTGATCATGCTCTTGGTCAGGGCAACATGACCGGCGATGCTTTGGTCAGAAATCGATAAACGCAAATCTTTGAAAGAGTTGAGCCCGGTTTTGATTTTGGATATCAGGGTGATTTTGTCCTGGGCGACGACATAGATGGTCAGCCGATCACATTCGAACAGATTGCAGATGTCAGGTGATACATCCAGCATGATCTGGTCCAAAGCATCTGCACCATGTATTTTGTTTGTCAGTGTCTGGAGATTCTTGAAAAATTGCAGCCTGTGATCGAGACTCTCTTTGGAAGCATTTGCGACTTGAGCAGTTACCACCATTCGTTTTCCTTGAATTGTGACTTTCAGCTTTAATTATCGGCTAAAGCATAGGAGCTATTGCAAGATACTGTAAATTATTATTCTCTTAAGTCAATTTTTACAAAAATGTATCACGGAAGTCGAATGTCTGACTACAAAGTCAACTCTTTATAGCGCAAAGCCGCAAATTAGCCTATCTTCAGGGAAGGAATGAGACTCTTGAACTCTCTTGCCTTCAGAGAAGTGTTAAGCTGCTTCTGAGGTCTGGATAGATGAATGTTGTTCTTAAGATAACAAAGTCATGTAGTATCAGTGGCCCACTATTTTTGTATTTATGAAATTACAAATTCTTGGTTGTGCAGGCGGCATAGGTGGTAGCGAGCCTTACACAACCAGCTTATTAATTGATCAAGATGTCTTGCTCGATGCTGGCACAGGTTTGTCACGGCTCAGCATAGAGCAATTGGTGGCGATAGATCATGTGTTTATCAGTCATTGTCATCTTGACCATGTCGCCGGACTGCCCCTGCTGATGGATGCCGTATTTGGCAAACGCAGTAGTCCTGTCACCGTACACGCCTCTGCAGAAGTCTTGCATGCCCTGAAAACCCATATATTCAACTGGATCATCTGGCCGGATTTCAGTACTTTGCCGAACGCTGACAAGCCATGCATGCAATATCAGGAAATGCAGCCAGGCAGTACCATGAATTTGGGGGACAGGCTGATTAGCTCGCTTGCTGTCGACCATACCCCAGGCTCGGTTGCCTATTGGGTGCGTAAAGCGGACAAAGGTTTTGTATTTACAGGTGACATGGCGAGTACGCCCGCGCTATGGGACAGTCTGGCCGGACAAGCTGCCCTGGACATGGTGATAGTCGATTGTTCCTTCCCCAATGCTGAAGCAGAACTGGCCCTGATTTCCAGGCATTTTTGTCCATCCTCGTTGATAGATGATATTGCTGCGATACCCGAGTCAGTAGAGTTTTATATTTATCATTTAAAACCCGGGCAGGAAGTGCAAATCATGGAAGAACTGAGGCAAAATGAGCATAGGATCTTCAAAGCCCTGAAGTCTGGTGATGATTTCGATTTTTGAAATTCAGTGGCGAAAGTCATACACTGTTCATGTTGCCGAAACAAAGTAATGGCAAGATGCATGCGCAGGCAGTTTACCAAGAACCTCGATGAGATCTGGAGAAAGTGATTATGACTGCACTAAGCAGTAGCGAAATTGCACAACGCCTGGAAAAGCTGACCGAGCTGAGCCTGGAGCTGAGCAGTAATCACGACACGCCCCTGTTGCTGGAAAATATACTGCGTTCGGCTAAAAGCATCACCTATGCCGATGGCGGCACCCTGTACCGCACCAGCAAGGACAAACAAAGCCTGTGCTTCAATATCTCCCTGAATGACACCCTGAATATGTATCAGGGTGGTGTCAAGGGACAAACTGTAGATATACCCAATATCCCGCTGGTGGATGCCAGCGGCAGTAAAAACCTCAATGCCGTGGCTGCCTATGCTGCCAATTACAAACTGTCGGTGAATATCCAGGACGTGTACACCGTTGGTGTATTCAATTTTTCTGGCACCCGCAATTTTGACCAGCAATTTCATTACAAGACCAAATCCCTGTTGACCGTACCCATGCATGACCATGAGGGTGAGTTGATAGGTGTGCTGCAACTCATCAATGCCACCGATCCTGAAACTGGCGAACCGCGCGCCTTCACCGAAACCGACCAGCGTTTTATTGAAGCCCTGGCTTCCCAGGCGGCCATCGCCCTGACCAACCAGCAATTGATATCGCAACTGGAAAATCTGTTTGTCTCACTGGTACACCTGATCAATATAGGCATAGATGAAAAATCACCCCACACGGGCAGGCATTGCCAGCATGTGCCAGAACTGACCATGTTGCTGGCCAATGCCGTACATGAAACCGAAGACGGGCCACTGGCACAATTCTCCATGACAGACAAGGACCGCAAGGAATTATGGATGGCTGGCATCCTGCATGATTGCGGCAAGATTTCCACCCCAGTGCATGTGGTCGAAAAATCCACCAA
Organism: Undibacterium sp. JH2W; assembly: GCF_049340425.1. NCBI lineage: Bacteria > Pseudomonadati > Pseudomonadota > Betaproteobacteria > Burkholderiales > Oxalobacteraceae > Undibacterium > Undibacterium sp. JH2W. The sequence goes on from NZ_JBMPOT010000004.1 coordinate 309,932, forward strand.
ACTGGAAACCATATTTGACCGTGTGCATTTGCTCGATACCCGCTTTGAAGTCTTGAAGCGTGATGCTGAAATCAGGGTATTGCAAAGTAAATGCTCCTTGTACCAGGCCAGCGTCAATAATCAAAATCTCATCGCCGAACTGGAACTGGGTTTGCAGGCTGAGCTGGCTAAAATAGAAGATGCCAGGAATTTTTTACACAAACTGAACATAGGTTCAGAAAGAACCAGCCCCGAAGATTTACAACGTGTGACCGATATCGCCGCATGGCAATGGACTGATGCCCATGGCACAATGCAGGCTTTCCTGAATGCCGACGAAGTCGAGAATCTCTCGGTGCGTGCGGGTACCCTGAATGCGCAAGAACGCGCCATCATCAATAATCATATCTCCACCACCATCAAAATGCTGGAAGCCTTGCCCTGGCCCAAACACCTGCAAAACGTGCCTGAATATGCTGGTGGCCATCATGAACGCATGGATGGCAAAGGTTATCCACGCGGCCTGCGTGGTGAGCAAATGTCAGTGCAAGCCAAGATCATGGCGATAGCCGACATCTTTGAAGCACTGACAGCGAAAGACAGACCCTACAAGGATGGCAAGACCCTGACCGAATCCTTGCGCATACTGGGCAGTTTTGCCTTGAATGGTCATATAGACCCGGACTTGTTCGATATCTTCGTCAGGAAAAAAGTCTACCTGACTTATGCCGAACGCTTCATGGACAAGGCGCAGATCGATGAAGTGGATGCCAGTCAGATTCCTGGATATAAAGCCTGAGCAGTACGACAGCATCAAAAAAGATTTGCTGACCCTGAGGTCCGGGCCACGATCCTGACTTGAGCAGCATATTAATGCGGAGGTAACTTGCGTAGACCTGTCAATAAAATGGCGCGTTGGGGAGCTTGCCTGCTGTTGATCATCGTCGCGGTTTTACAGGCAAATGCTTTTCTTCCTGTGACCCTGGTGGACAGGGTTGATAATTTCATCTATGACATGCGCATGCGGGTGCAGCCTGTCAAACTCAACAATGCCATCGTCATCGTCAATATTGATGAAAAAAGCCTCAAGGAATATGGGCAGTGGCCCTGGAAACGCAATACCCTGGCCACGCTATTGGAAAGACTGACAGATGATTATCATGTCAGAGCGGTAGGGGTAGATGCGGTTTTCCCCGAGCCTGACGGTAGTTCCGGTTTGGGGATTCTGGAAGACCTGGCAAAGAAGGAACTGAAAGAAGATCAGCATTTCCTGAGCCAGATGGGTGGCCTGAGGACACAGCTGGACTTCGATGACAGGCTGGCCAAGACGCTGGCTGGACGCCCCATAGTCCTTGGCTTTGCCTTGTCCAATGAGGTGGATGACCTCTCCAAGGGTTTATTGCCGACACCGGCTTTTACTGATGCAGAACTCGGTGGCCGTCATCTTGAATCGGCGGTGTTTGGCAAATACATCAGCAATCTTCCAGTCTTGCAAAAAGCAGCTATTGCCGGTGGCTTCTTTAATCCCTCCCCTGATTCTGATGGCGTAATTCGTCGTGTCCCCTTGCTGGCCAAATTTGATACCGGATACTATGAATCGCTTTCCCTGGCCACAGCCAGGGTGGCGCTCAATGCCAGCAAGATCAAACCAGTTTTCCTGCAGTCGGATGGCGTGAATTCGCAAAATTATTTGAATGAATATGGCAGCATAGAGGCGATCAAGCTTAACTCGACTCCTAATCTCACCGTTCCTTTAGAACCTTTGCTAACTGTCTTGATACAATACAAGAGCAAGGGCGGCCCGCGTGGTGGTGGCTTTGTGTATGTGTCTGCCGCAGATGTGTTGAAGAAAGTCCTGCCAGAAAATAGGCTGGCCAATAAAATTGTCTTGATAGGCACGACATCCGCGGGTTTGAAAGATTTGCGTACAGCACCTGTGGGCCTGGACTTTCCGGGGGTAGAGATGCATGCCAACGTGATTGCCTCCATACTCGATGGTGACTTCAAGCAGCGGCCAGACACCAGTCGCGCTTTCGAAGTGATGCAGATTATTTTGCTGGGATTACTGTTGACATTTGCATTGACCAGGTTCAAGGCTTTGGCAGCGATCTTCTTTACCTCAGCCACCTTTGTGATAGTTATTGGTTTCAATTACTGGATGTACCAGTCCTTCGATCTGGTGCTGCCGCTGGCATCTGCACTGTTATTGATATCCGCCTTGTTTGTATTTAATCTGGCCTGGGGTTATCTGGTTGAATCCAGAAAACTGCGTGGCGTGGTCAGACGTTTTAGTGAATATGTAGCGCCTGAACTGGTTGCTGTGATGGCAGAAGAACCGGACAGCTACACCATGGCTGGTGAAATTCGTGAGTTGACCGTGATGTTTTCTGATGTACGCGGTTTCACGACAATTTCCGAAACCCTGAGTGCGGCAGATTTGCGTGAATTCATCAACATCTACCTGACCGCCATGTCAGAAGAAATACGTGGTAATCGCGGCACTCTCGATAAATACATAGGTGATTGTGTTATGGCTTTCTGGGGAGCACCGGTGCGCCTGGAAGACCATGCAAGACTGGCCGTTGCCAGTGCCCTGAAAATGCAGACTATCACGCAAGGCTTGAGTGATAGTTTTGTCAAGCGCGGCTGGCCTGCGCTGAAGATAGGGGTGGGCTTGAATACCGGAGAAGTACGCGTAGGCGATATGGGTTCCCAGATCAGGCTGGCATATACTGTTATGGGCGATGCGGTGAATTTGTCTTCGCGTCTGGAAGGAATCACCAAAGTATATGGCGTAGGTATCGTGGTTGGTGAAGCGACACAATCTGCCGCACCAGAATTTGCTTATAGAGAACTGGACAGGGTCAGGGTCAAAGGCAAGACCAGGCCCATCTCCATCTTTGAGCCGCTTGCCATCGCGACCACCATAGATGATGCGCAATCTGCCTTACTGGAACTCTGGCATCAGGCACTTGATGATTTTCGTGCACAGCAATGGGATGCTGCAGAAAAGTCTTTCCTGTCTTATCTGGAAGTACGTCCAGAAGACCAGGCTGCCCAGGTCTTTCTGGAACGTATTGCCCACTACCGGCAAAACCCGCTGCCTGCCGACTGGGATGGGGTCGCCACCTTTGTCAGCAAGTTCAGCGAGTGAGCTTCAAGCAAGGCTTTCCTTATTTGGATTTCACGCGCAGCAGGTAGTAGCTAATGACACCAAGAACGATGCCCCAGCAGGCAGAACCCAGGCCCAGCAAACTGATATTCGATGCGGTGACGATGAAGGTAATCAGCGCAGCTTCACGTTCAGTTGTTTCCTGCATGGCATTCACCAGACCATTTTGAATTGCTCCCAGCAAGGCCAGGCCAGCAACCGTAGTCACCAGCGCATGTGGCAAATGCAGGAACAAAGCGGTCAGGGAACCGGCAAAGCTACCTATCAATAAATAAAATCCACCGCAGGCTACGCCAGCAACCCAGCGTTTTTCTGCTTGCTGGTGCGCTTCTGGCCCTGTGCATATCGCTGCAGTAATCGCTGCCAGGTTCACACCGTGGGAGCCAAATGGGGCCAGCAAGATACTGACAAAACCGGTGGCACTGACCAGCTTGCTGGTGGGGGCCTGTTCGTAACCAGCGGCCCGCATGACAGCCACGCCGGGTACTTGCTGGCCAGTCAGGCAAAGTAAGGCCAATGGCAAGCCCAGACTGATGATGGCACTCAAAGAAAATTCAGGCGTAGTCCAGACTGGCATGGTCAAACCTAGTTGCACGGCTATGACCTGTCCTTGCTTGCTGTCACCCCAGCCCAGGAGACTCCAGAGCATGACGCCACTCAGCAAAGTCAGCACAATCGCATAGCGTGCACTGCGGCGCTTGAATATCAGATAAACTGCAAACATGGTAGTCACCAGCAATGGCGCACCTGCCACATCGCTGTGGGCATTGGCAAATACATCGACGCCAAAGCGAAACAGGATACCCGCCAGCATGGCTGCACACAGACTCTTGGGTATTTTCGCCATGAGCTTCTCAAAGACTCCAGTAATGCCTATCAGCCAGATTGCGGCTGCCGCAACCAGGTAGGCACCTATGGCCTGGTGATAAGGAACGGTCGCCAAACCGGTCACCAGCAAGGCAGCGCCCGGCGTATTCCAGGCACAGATCACCGGTATCTTGTGCCGCCAGCTCATCCAGACCCCGACCAGCCCAGAACCTATGGAGATAGCCCATATCCACGAGCTGGTCTGTGCTGTTGTTAGTTTTGCACTTTGTGCAGCTTGCAACACTAGCAGCATGGGCCCGGCATACGAGATCAGGACGGCGATCAAACCAGCCAGTACAGCGGGAAAAAAATCTGCCGCCGTAGCGGCAAAACCCGGCTTGACAGCATTTGCCGGGGCAGGGAGAGGGAGGGAGTGTGGTGTATTCATGCATCTAGTCTAGTTCAGTACAGGCGGGCATTTACTTACAGTGTCTATCTGTCTTATGCTATACAGATTAAATTGAAGAGCATCTGTTATGCAGCACAGTTACAGGCAACTGGCAGACACTATCAGCGCAGATATCCGGGCCAGCCGCTATCAGGTCGGTGAACGCCTGCCATCGGTGCGCCAGTTTGCAGAAAAACAGCAGGTCAGCGTATCTACGGTCATACGCTGTTATCGCTATCTTGAAAGCCTGGGGCTGGTCGAGGCGCGCAATAAGTCTGGCATGTTTGTTGCAGACTGGAAAACCAGGCAACTGACAAACACTGGCACGAAAAAAAAACTCAACCAGGTTACACCAGTAGTCGAGTATGACAAGCTGATGTCCCTGCAACACAGAATGACAGAGTTGTATTCACTGACGGCACAACCCCTGCATCTGGGCCTGCACCTGGCCAGTGCTGCACCAGAATGGTATCCCTGTGAAGCACTCGCCAAAATAGCTCAGCGCCTGCTGCGACAAGACCCCATGCTGATCGGTGTCTACCCGGGGGGGACTGGCTTGCCTGCCTTGAAAACCAGTCTGATACATTGGCTGAAAAGCGCAGGCATGGATTTGCAGGCCACCGATCTGCTCATCACCAATGGCAGCACAGAAGCCTTGAGTGTGGCCTTGCGCGCCGTTGCCCAGCCGGGTGATGCTGTCATCGTCGAATCCCCTGTGTATTTTGGTTTGTTGCAAATGCTGGAAAACCTGGGCATCAAGGCCATAGAAATCCCCTGTGTGCCAGGTCAGGGCATCAGCCTGGAAGCACTGGAATATGCGCTGGAACATCAGGGCACGGTACGCGCTATCGTCGTCATGCCGAATTTCCAGAACCCTCTGGGTTGCTCCATGCCGGAAAAAAACAAAAAACGCCTGCTACGCCTGGTCGAACAATATGACCTGGCCTTGATAGAAGACGATGTCTTTGGCGATCTGTCGCACCAGCAGGAAAGACCGCAAGCCATCAAGGCCTGGGACAAGCATGGCAGGGTCATTTATTGTGGTTCTTGCAGCAAAAGCCTGGCCCCAGCATTTCGTATAGGCTGGATAGCGGGTGGCCGCTATCAGGCCAGGATCAATTCTCTGAAACTAAGTGCGTCTTTAATCACTCCCTTGTTTGAACAGGCGGTACTGGCTGAGTTCATTGACTCAGGGGCCTTGCCATCTCATTTACGCAAATTACGTGAACGCCTGGCAGCCAATATCCCGCTGGCGGCTGCGGCCATAGCATGCTATTTCCCCTTGGGTACACAAGTCATCAGCCCTGCCGGTGGCTGGTGGCTATGGCTGGAATTACCTGAGCATGTAGATAGTCTGGCTTTACTACGCAAGGCAGTGGAAACGGGTATTGCTTTTACACCCGGCAGCCTGTTTTCTGGCTCAGGCAAATACGCCAATTATCTGCGCATGAATATAGGGCGACCATGGGGACGGGAGATGGAGCAGGGTATCAAGACTTTGGGTAAGCTGGCGCAAGAGTTTAGCTCATGAGGTTCAGATCAGTTTTGCTGTTATCAATGCCTTGTCCCATTCCGGCACAGGCTGATACTCTTCCACCAGAAAATCGATAAGTGCCCTCACCTTGGGGCTGACCTTGCGGGTAGCAGGGTAAAGCGCGGTAAAGTCGTTCAGCGGCAAGCCCCAGTCTGGCAAAACTGTCACCAGCTTACCTTCGATTAAATCACGCCATGCCAGAAAAGTCGTGTCATAGACTATACCCAGCCCACGCAAAGCAGCCTGGTGCAAGACCTTACCATTGTTGGAGGCAAAGCCCGGTGTGATATCCACTGCCAGGGTTTCACCATCCCGTTCAAAATGCCAGGTATTGCCCTGGGTGAGATGGCTGAAGTGCAGGCAGCGGTGCCGGTTCAATTCTGTAGGGTGGGCTGGCATGCCATGCTTTGCCAAATAAGCCGGGCTGGCGCACAACAGACCGCGACAGGGGGCCAGCCTGCGTGCATGCAAGCCAGGGCTGTCAGGGATACCACCTACCCGTATGCTGAGGTCAAAGCCGTGTTTGAATGGGTCCAGCAGATTGTCATCCACATGCAAGGTAGGTTGCAGCATGGGGTGGAGCAGGGTAAAGCGGGCCAGGGCATCGGCCAGCCATTCGCTGCCAAAGCTATTTGGTGCCTGTATACGTATGCCACCGGCCAGTTCATTGCCCGCCTGGCTGACCACCAGCCGCGCCTGCCGTGCATGTTCCACGCTGGCGCTGCAAGGTTCCAGGTAAGCTTGCCCTAGCTCGGTCAGGCTGACTTCACGGGTAGACCTGTGCAGCAGCCGTGCGCCCAGTTCCGCTTCCAGTTGCATGATGTGCTTGCTGACCATGGCGCGGCTAATGCCAAGGTGGCGTCCTGCCGCGCTAAAACTGCGCTGCCTTGCTACTTCGACGAAGATTTCCATTGCCTTTAGTTGGTCCATAAAGGGATTGTCTTCAATTTGACGACAATCTGTCAACTATTGTTGGTATTGTGGAAGACAAGCTAATTTGGCTACACTTGATGCATATCAAGCTAAAGCATCACAACAAATGATGGTCTTTTGCTTCCCCCGCATTCACAGCCAGGAGTCAACATGCTCAACGCACAACAAATCCAGCAATTTCAGCAAGACGGCTACGTCATCGTCCCCAATTTCAAAAGTGCAGACGAAATAGCCGCCTTGCGCGAGCGTGCTGCCCAGATCGTTGATGAATTTGATCCGGCTTCTTCCAAAACCATCTTCACAACCAAGGAGCAGGAAAAGAAGGTCGATCATTACTTCCTCAATTCTGCCAATAACATCAGTTGTTTCTTTGAAGAAGAAGCCTTTGATGAACAAGGTAATCTGCGCCAGGCCAAGTCCTTGTCCATCAACAAGATAGGCCATGCGATACATGATCTTGATCCTGTCTTCAGCGCATTTTCGCGCGGTACTGCGCTGGCTAAAGTGGCTGAGCAACTGGGTTTGCAGCAGCCACAGATTTACCAGTCCATGTATATCTTCAAGCAGCCTGGCATAGGTGGTGAAGTACGCTGGCACCAGGATGCAACGTATTTTGAAACCGACCCTGTCAGTGTCACCACTTTCTGGTTTGCCCTGGAAGATGCGACTCTGGAAAACGGCTGCATGTCGGCCGAACCGGGCGGGCACCGCACACCCATGCGTGAACGCTTTGTGCGCGAAGGCGATCAGGTGCGGGTAGAAAAACTCGACAGCATGCCGTGGCCAGATGACAGCACGGCTATTCCTCTGGAAGTCAAGGCAGGCAGCCTGGTATGCTTCCATGGCTTGCTGCCACATTACAGCGCACCAAATCGCTCTGCAGTTTCACGCCATGCCTATACCCTGCATGTAACGGATGGAACTACCAATTATTCGCCGCAAAACTGGATACAACGTGATGCCAGTTTCCCTGTCCGTGGTTTTGTTTGAGTAGCATATGATGAATGCTGAAGTATTGATTTTCGCCCCGCACTGGGGCAGTGCTCACCTTAGCCGTGAAGCTTTTATTGCCCAAGTATTGGAAGCTGGTTTCGATGGCATAGAAATGTCCCTGCCTATGGATGTGGCTGAACGTGAGGCATGGACTAGCGCGATTGACGCAGCAGGTCTAAAGCTCATCGCCCAGCAATGGGAAACTGTTTTTCACAGTGACTTTGCCACACACAAGCAAGCACTCATAGATTTGCTACGCAATGCCTGCGCAGCAAAACCCCTGTTCGTAAACACTCATACCGGCAAGGACTTTTACAGCCAGGCACAAAACAATGAATTGCTGGATCTAGCTGACGAGATAGCTGCTGAAACCGGTGTCGCCATCGTCCACGAAATCCACCGCAGTCGCTTCAGTGGCCATCCCATGCTCTTGCTGCCCTACCTTGAGCAACGCCCACAATTGCAACTCAATGCAGACCTTTCACACTGGTGCTGCTCCTGTGAATCCCTATTGGAAGACCAGGCGCATATACTGGAAAAAGTATTCCCTCATGTGCGCCACATCCATGCCCGCGTCGGCCATAGCCAGGGTCCGCAAGTCAATGATTTCCGCGCACCTGAGCATGCGGCAGCCTTGCAACAGCACCTATCTTGGTGGGATGCGATTGTTGCCAGCCAGAGTACCTCAGGTGCAAAGCAGATTACGCTCACACCAGAGTTTGGTCCTGCACCTTATACGCAAAGCCTGCCATATACGAACCAGGTAGTGTCTGATGCCTGGGAATTGAATGTGGCGATGATGCAGTTGCTGCGTAAGCGTTATACAGGGAAATAAAAACCTTGGACCATCTTTGAAAAAGTAAACCAGTATGGCGAGGCTTGCCAGGAGCTGTTTTTTGTGACAAGGCATTCCTCTTCTGTCTATACTGTAGCTCCATTCCAACTGAGATTTGCTACATGCAAGATCAACAACAAAGATACACCTTTATCCATGGCAAGAGTGCCTTGTCAATGCGGGAAAAGCTGATACTGTTTGTTCCAGTTTTATTGTTTGTGGCAATCATCATATGGATGCGCTATTGGGAATTACTCAAGCCCGAAGACTTTAAAAAAATTCTGGTATCAGGCAAGGCCTGGCAAAGAACTCTTCCCATGATCCTACCCCTGGCGCTTATTATTTTTATCCAGCTTGGTATTCAATGTGCTTACCGTTCAATGAAGCTTGTTGTTGATGGAAAGGGAATGTTTCTGGAGTGGTCAGCAGGATCAGTATTTGCTAAATGGAAGCTCTTTGAGAAGAGGATAGAGTGGGCAGACTTGAAAAATGCAACTTATCTACCCAGGTTTGAAGTCGTGCAACTTCGTTCGAAAACAAGCTGGCTCCCTTGGGCGATACGACTTAAGGACTGGAAAATACCCGGTGCTGAACTCTCGCAATATGCAATAAAACCTGCGCGTAGCGATTTGCTCAGCGTCTTGCGCGAGCTGGGTATTTTCGAGGCAGCGTCTGAAGGTGAAGATCCACGTCTGGCGGCGATGACATTTGATTTAATGAAGCATCCGGTAACGAGGAATATATTAATGGGAGTTGCTGCCCTCGTTGTTTATTGCTTTGCCGATGTCATGATGCAGCAGGAGGGCTGGGCATTTTTCAATAAAGATTATCTGCTTCCCCATATTATTATTGCTGCTCTGGCGACACTCGTGCTGGCCTGGGCGGTCTTGACAGCAAATAAAAGCGAGCCCCCTCCCAAGGGGATTATTGCAGCGATGATCGTGTTTGCCAGCTTTTCGTTTGTGGTCACTAGCTATGTTGCCGGTATCCGGATTAACCAGTTCGCTGGCGGCCCTTTGATCTCGGCCGAATATCATAGGGATGATAGTTGTGAAAACTTAATTCCTGTAGAGAAGAGCTTACCTGTCGTTGAATATACCAGCAAGACTAAAGACTATTGGTGCAGCATAGACGCAGAGGATGCAGTCATGGTCAAGGTCCGCAAGGGATTGTTTGGATTGTACCAGTTTGATCTCAGGGAGCAGACGAAGGCAATACGCAGTTTTAAGCAAAAATCTTAAGGCAGGTTGTCAGCCAGGGTAGTGACGTGGCTAGCCTGGTAAGCGGGTAGGGTGCGCCATGTGCGCCATGTGCACCATGCTCGTGACGAGAATTGTGTTTGCCCCATCGATCATGATTGATATTGAGGCAGGCATTTATCTATCGCATCATGCAGGCTAATCGGTTTTTTGAGTGCACAAATCAATTAAAAAATAGTATGCAAATTACACCTGCAAGCTATGTATTTAGCTGGAAGAAAAATCGACAGTCGTCGATTTTTCATCTGTTAATTTTCACATTACTTTTACTTGTTGTCACGGGGCCTTTCATTTGGCTTGTGTATCAGGGCTTACTAAGGCCGAAAGATCTCCTGAAGATCGCATCAGAAATATCTTTGCCGCTATTTCCTACTCTGGCCTGCATCGCAGTTATTGCCTTTGATCTTATAAAGGCTGCATTTTATCGTGCAGCTAAATTGCATATTGACGAGTCTGGTGTGCGACTCAAGCTCCCACCAGGAAGTGGCCTTGCAATCGTCAATTTCCTTGAAAGAGAGTTGCTTTGGAGTGATTTGAAAGATGCTAGCTATATGAAACGTTTGCAGTTGATACAGTTGCGTCCAACTTATGCAGCCAGCCCCTTGAGCATAGATGTTAAAGACTGGCAGCTCCAAAATAAAAACGCTGATTTAAATAGCGGAAATGCAGAACCTGATTTGCTCAAAGTGTTTCGTGAACTAGCAATTCTGGAGAAATTCCCCAAAAACACTCAGCTTGAAGCGTCTGATTTTGACTTGCTGAAACACTCCGCTACCAGGATGGTATTGCTGGCAATGGCGGTGCTGGCCACATACAGCTTCGTGGATGTGTTGCTGCAGCATGAGGAATATGCATTCTTTAACTTTAGTTATTTTTTACCGCATATTGTTTCAGGGCTGGCAGTCGTCGTAATACTGGTCTTTTTAATGATCAAGGCAAGTAAGCCTGATGTCATACCACGAAGCATAGTCGTTGGCCTGGCGCTGCTCAGCGGGGTGATATTTGGTTTTTCCAGTTATATAGGCGGTATTCGTATTAATCAAATCGCCGGTGGATCATTGCTGGAAGCCAGATATCACCGTGATGCGAATTGCATGAATTTGCTACCCGAAGATAAGGACCTGCCGGTCGTCAAATATCACCAGCCAAGCAGGGCTTATTGGTGCAGCAAGCGTATGGATGAAGCCCTGACCGTCAAGGTGCGCAAGGGATGGTTTGGCTTGTATCAGTTTGATCTGCGTGAACACAATGAGGCGATTCGCAGCTATCAGCAAAAATCCTGACTATGAGTGCATCCGCAAACAGGCAATCATGTTCAATGGCTTGAGTCAGACATGGATGCGTGTTTTCTACGCTAGCTTCTTATACATGATGTCAGTGCGCAAGACATATTTAATTCCGGTATCAATAGCTGTTCCCTGATGTGCTAGCAAGTGAGGGAAAATTAATGCCATGCCTGTTTCAGATTTGATGTCTGCAAAACGGAATGCTGTATGGCCGCCATGATAATCTGCATTCAGGTAAATCAATAAAGTAAAGAAACTGCTTTCTACTTCTGATCTCTTGAATTGGAGATCGTGATGCCATTTGAAATATTGGCCAGCCTCATAACGATAAAAACGGAAGCGTTCATTCAAGCCTGACAAAGTCCATTCTTTCAAGGTCGCTGGCAGAATTAGATGGCTGCGCTTGTACATGGAGTCGGCAAGTGCAGTGTCATCGAAAATAATGCGCTCATTATTGCGCACCTGTTCTTGTCTGCTTGCATCCGATTGAATTTGTATATCAGCTTTTTCATAGCCGATCTGCTCGCTGCAACATATCATGCGCTTGCATTCTTCTTCGGTCAGGAAGTTTTTGATGCTATATACACCTGAACCATGTTCATCTATTTTCATAAGGTTTTTAAAACACTATGCTGCATGTATTTCTGAGCCTGGAGCCTTTTTGTACATGACATCCGTACGCAAGACATATTTCACCCCGCTTTCCACGGGTGCACCCTGATGCAACATCATATGCGGGAAAACCAGGGCCATGCCTTTTTCTGGCTGTATGGTTTCCCAGCGAAATGAAGTGCTGCCGCCTGTGTAGTCACCATTGAGATAAATCAGCAAGGTCAAAAAACTGACTTCATCTTCATTGCGGGCATAATTGCCATCTTTATGCCATTTAAAATACTGACCTTCTTCATACCGGTAAAAGCGAAAGCGTTCATTCAGGCCCAGCAGAGTCCATTCTTTTAATTCTGCAGGAAGGAACAGCTTTGCTCTTTCAAAGATAGCGGCTGCCAGGGGCTTGTCGTCAAAGATGACGCGGTCATTATTGCGTACATCCTTATACATGCGCATACCTGTGCCAGTCTGTATCATGGCTTCTTCATAGCCCATTTGTTCACTGCTAAAGATCATGCGCTCGCATTCTTCTTCAGTGATGAAATTCTTAATGCCAAATACGCCTGCACCGTAGTTATTGAGTTCCATGTCGTTCTCGATTTGTTTCGTACTGACTGTAATATAAGGCACTTTGTTGCAAATTTCAACTAAGTTAGTTTTAAATATTTACAAACTTAGTGGCGGATTTGTACTAAATCCAGCTTTCGCTTACAATGTCAGCATTGAATACTCAGAGGAAAAAGCATGGCGACTGTTAAGCAAAGCGAAAAAGAATTTCTGCTCAATTACAATATCCATGACTATGATGTCCCTTTAACCAGTGTAGATCTGGTGATTTTCACGATCAGGGATCAGGCTCTGCAAGTTTTGCTGGTCAAGCGGGGTGACCATCCTTGCAAGGGGCAATGGAGTTTGCCTGGTGGCTTTATCGATGTCCACAATGATATCGACCTGGATGGCGCAGCGCTGCGCAAGCTCAAGGAAAAGACCGGGGTAGAAGCGCCTTATCTTGAGCAATTGCAGGGCTTTGGCAGCCGCAACCGTGATCCGCGTGGCTGGTCTACCACCTTTGCTTATTTTGCCCTGATTTCTTCTGACCGCATTACGCTCAGCCACGGTGGCAATGCCGATGCGGTGCGCTGGTGCCCGGTTGAATCGGACGAGGGCCTGCCCAAGCTGGCCTTTGATCATGCGCAGATCCTCGATGTGGCAGTCCAGCGCCTGCGCAACAAGGTGGAATACACCTCCTTGCCAGCACATTTATTGCCGGAAGAATTCACGCTGTCTGAACTGCAGCGCGTGTACCAGGTCTTGTTGGGGCGTCTGGTGGACAAGAGCGCGTTTCGCAAGCGTATCCGGGAAGGTGATTTCCTGGAAGAGTTGCCGGGCAAGTGGCGTCTGGGAAGTAATCGTCCGGCGCAGTTGTATGGCTTGCGCAAGGGCCAGGGCACGGTTTACTTCAATCGCCTGATGACGGGTGAGGTCGGGGCCAAATAGCTTTTTCTGCATCTTTAGTTTGGGGCATTTTGAGTTAATGCCCCAAACCAACATCGTCAAGTTTTGTCAAAAATGCACATTCGTGCACATCTAAACTTGACGAAAATTTAATATTATCAAATAATCATTCTGCATTCCTGATTTTCATGTTTGCCGGACACGCCTTGCTATGCGTGTCCGACAAATGTCCGTGTCAACAATGCGCACCAGCTAAAACTAAAGCTAGCAATTGCGCATTCAGTACAAATAGGGAGACAGTGTATGAGCAAAGATCAAGACCCCATTCCGCCATGTTTTGACCAGGCCAATCAGGCACCTGAGCGTCTGACCGAGATGTTTGTCGGGATAGCACAGGGAAACCGTATCAGGCTGGGCCAGCGTCCGGCAGAGCGTGCGGTTTTCCGCAAATTGCATGGGGTTGCCAGCGCCAGGCTGGTGATGGAAAAGAAAATACCGGCCAAACTCAAGGTCGGTGTTTTTGCGCATGAGAGCCTGGATGCCTGGGTCAGGTTTTCCAGCGACACCACACCAACTTCCCCCGATTTGTATTCAACCCTGGGCATAGGCATCAAACTGTTTGGCGTGCCCGGCCCCAAGGCGCTGGGTGATGATGGCGACACTGCTGACTTCATCATGCAAAACTTCCCGGTCTTCTTTGTCGATAATGCCAAGGAGATGGTGGAGTTCACTTATGCCGGTGTGATCGCGCAGGATTATCCCGGCTATCTGAAAAAACATCCCAAGACTGCAAAAATACTGGATCAGATGGAAAAGGTCGAGGGCAGCACCCTGACCACGACTTACTGGGCCATCCTGCCGTTTCATGCCGGGCAAAAAGACTATGTCAAATACCGCCTGGAGCCAGTGACACCGCCAGAGAACGTGCCAAATGATGAGCGCGACTATCTGGCAGTCGATATGTGCAACCGCCTGGCCAAGCGTGAATACCAGTTCCGCTTCATGGTGCAACTGCGTACCAATCCCAAGACCATGCCGCTGGATGAAGCAACGGTGGAATGGCCAGAGTCAGAAAGCCCTTTCATCCATGTCGCCACCCTGATCTTGCCGCAGCAGGATATCAGTGTGCGTGGACAGTCTGAATATGGCCAGGGCCTGGCCTTCAATATCTGGCGCGTGCCGCCAGAGCAGGCACCAGTTGGTTCTATCGCCGAGGCGCGCAAAGTCGTGTATGCAGCAGGTGCAGATGCCAGGCATGAAGCCAATGGCCAAAGCCTGCAAGATCCACGCGAGCCGCGTTCCCCAACTGCGGGCTGTCCCTTTCATGCGGTAGCGCAGGCAAAAGCAGAACCCGTAGTCAAGGACACTTGCATCGTCAAGGCCGTGATTTACCCGTCCATCGGTGTGGCGCGTGTAGGCACCAGTGAGAAAGAATGGTTTCTGGGGCCGGAAGTGCCTTATCCAAAACCAGAGGCCCCCGGCTATTACCGCGACGCCCATAAAAAACTCAAACGCCAGGGAGCCAGGTTCCGCGTCTATGGCGTGAATGCCAAAGGCGAGATCGTCAAGGAACTCAATGCCGACAATGCCAAGATAGAGTGGCAGGTGCAACTCGCCAATACCAAGTCAGCCTGGTATGGCTTCCAGCTGGCGCTGGATATTCCTGAAGCCGCATCGGCACCGCAAACCACCTTGCGCAATGCGGCAGTGCCGGATAGGACCATGTTGTCCATCACGCCGAAGCAAAGAAAAGTCAGCGGCAAAAAATCCAAGCCGCAGCGTTTTGATGATGGCAAATTCATGGGCAAGCCTGTAGATCTGGGCGAGGCTTTCACTGATGAACAAGGTCGTTTGATTGTATTGGGTGGGCATGGTGTATCCGCCTCTTACGACAATAGCCGCGCTATTACCTTCGCCAATAATGAAGGCTGGCATGATGATACTTCTGACGGCCCCATCAACGCCAAGGTCGTTTATGAAGGGCTGGAATTGATGGTAGAGCCGTCCTGGGTCGTTGTCGCGCCACCAAATTATGCGCCGCAAAGAAAATCAGTGCGTACCATGTGGGATCTGATGCGCGATGTCGCCATTACTGCCGGTACTTTGCCCAAGCCAAAACGCCCCAGTTTTACTTTCGATATCCTGCCCCTGTTTGAGCGCCTGCATGGCTTGCAATGGGTGAATGCTGGCTTCAATGCAGGTTTTGGCTGGAAGGGCATGGTGGACCTCACGAGTGAGCAGGCATTGTCGCGCCTGGCGAGTACCAATACCGCCTATGTAGAATTGCGCCGTACCATCGCCAACCAGTTCCGCAATTATGAAGTCGATGCCTGGTCGCCCAAGCCCTGGCCGTGGCTGTATGGCGATGCCATGGCTATCCCCGCTGCGCAAACACCAAGGCAAAATGCCTCGCTAACGGCAACCCAACTGGCAATGCTGATGGAATGGGCAGAGGGTAATTTTGTTGAAGACTACGACCCTGATCGCAAACATGCTGAGCGCATAGACCAGGTGCCGCTGGAGCAGCAAGGCGACACATTGACGCAGGCAGCGCTGGACTTTTGCCTGGCCGATGCCTTCCACCCAGGTTGTGAAATGACCTGGCCGGTACGTGCCAGCACCATGTATATGGCACCCTTCCGCTTTGCTCATGCCGTCGATGGCTGGATTGCACCTGGCCTGGGCGAGATACTGACCAGCGACGGAGTCACTATACCTAACGGCCCCTTGTACGGCCAGCAGGCTGGCGGCATTACCCGCTGGATGGCTGTGCCATGGCAGACAGATACCGCAAGCTGCCGCTCGGGTTACGATAAGTCTTATGACCCTTATGTACCCAGCTTCTGGCCTGCCCGTGTGCCCAATCAGGTTCTGACCAAGCAAAACTATGCCGTCGTCATGGATGAGAAAAAGCCGCTGGGTGAAAGACTGGCCGCATTTGCCAACCGCGCCTCATGGATCAACCCGTTGGGCAGCACCAGCTATACCGACCAGATCAATAATATGATCCATCATTTTGATCATCTCGGTGTGGTGGAAGTGTATCCCGGCCCATCTGATCATGCACACTTTCCGGCGGAGTTTGAAGTCGAAGACCAGCACATACCTATCGCCGACATGCCTGCACCCAATGCTCAGCATGTCGCGCATGATGAGCATGCCAGGGTAGGGGCAGCAGAAGTGACGAATGCTGAATCTGTCGATATCATGACGATAGAAAAAGTACGCCGCTTCCCGCGGGGTTTGCATCGTTAAGTATGACGATCTTGCAGATAGATGCGTTGGTCTTAGGGACAGGGCCTGCGGGCTCTGCCTTTGCCTTGAACCTCGCGCCATTTCAAAAAGTAGTCATGCTGGAAGCAGCACCGCCAGCAGCCATGCGCATAGGTGAATCCCTGCCAGCCGCAGCCAGCAAGCTGTTGGCTGACATGGGTTTGTATGAAGCATTTTTACAGCAAGGCCACCAGCCTGCGCATTTGAATATCAGTCACTGGGGCAGTGATCTGGCGACAGAGCAGGATGCCATGCGCAATCTTGATGGGCATGGCTGGTATCTCGATCGTCAACGCTTTGATTGCTGGTTGCAGGATGTCGCGCAAGAGCGTGGTGCGGCTTTGCTGAGGCAAAGCAAGCTGCTGTCTTTTGCATCGGCAAAAAGCAA
Organism: Undibacterium sp. JH2W; assembly: GCF_049340425.1. Lineage (NCBI taxonomy): Bacteria > Pseudomonadati > Pseudomonadota > Betaproteobacteria > Burkholderiales > Oxalobacteraceae > Undibacterium > Undibacterium sp. JH2W. The sequence continues at coordinate 326,903 of NZ_JBMPOT010000004.1, forward strand.
TCCTGAGTATTGGGATGTCGTCATCGCCGTGCAGGGCAAGACTGTGCAGGTAGAGACCAAAATGCTGATCGATGCCAGCGGCAGAAAATCGCTACTGACACGGCAACTGGGTATAGCTCGCAAAGCCATGGATAAGCTGGTGTGCAGCTGGCTGGTGGGCAGGGACACAGACAAGACAGCAGGTTCCAGTCACATCAGTGCCGAAGCCGGCGGCTGGTGGTATAGCTCATCCCTGCCAGGGCAGGGCCGCATCGTGGCGTTTTACACCGATGCCGATTTGCCGGAAGCAGCCGCCTGCAATCATCAGCAAGGGCTATTACAGCGTCTGCGCCAGAATATGCAATTGTCGGCCTGTCTTGATGAATATGGTTTTGTGCCAGGACAGCAGCATGGATATTGTGCTGCCCGCACTGCGGTACTGCAGCAATTTGCCGGGCCCAACTGGCTGGCCATTGGGGACGCCGCATTGAGTTTTGATCCTCTGTCTTCGCAAGGCATATTCAATGCCTTGTACACTGGCCTCGCTGCTGCGGAGGCTGTGTCGCATTATAATGCTGAGGCACAAGCTGCTTATGTGGCGGAGTTGGCATCCATACAGGCAGCTTATCTGCATCATCTGCAAGTCTGGTATCAGCAGGAGCAACGCTGGGCAGATCAATCATTCTGGAAACGGCGGCTTGCTGCTTGAATGTACTCCCCCTGGTTTGCCAGGCCAGGGGCTGTAGTTCAACATTACATCAAATTACATCAGACTACGTCAAACTGCATCGAGAGCAGACTGCAAATCCTGCCTCAAGTCTTCCACATCTTCTATGCCTACCGACAGGCGTATGAATGAATCGGTAATACCCAGTTTGGCTCTTTGTTCTGCCGGGATCGTTGCATGCGTCATGATGGCTGGATGTTCTATCAGGCTTTCTACGCCACCCAGGCTCTCGGCCAGGGCGAATACTTCACAACGTTCGAGGAAGCGACGTGCGCCTGCCAGATCGGTATCAAGTTCTATGGAAATGATGCCGCCAAAACCATCCATCTGCTGCTTGGCCAGCTCATGTTGCGGGTGGCTTTCCAGGCCCGGGTAATACACTTTTTTGACCTTGGGCTGCTTTTCCAGCCAGCGTGCCAAATCCAGGCCATTTGAGTTATGGCGTTCAACGCGGATGTTGAGGGTCTTGATACCACGCAGGGCGAGGAAACTGTCGAAGGGGCTGGCGATCGCGCCAACGGAATTTTGCAAAAAGCCCAGGCGTTCGCGCCAGTCAGCCTGATGGGCTTCGCCACCAACGATGGCAATACCACCGATGATGTCGGAGTGGCCATTCAGGTATTTGGTCATGGAATGCACGACGATATCAAAACCCAGTTCCAGCGGACGTTGTACCTTAGGGCTGGCAAAAGTATTGTCTGCCACGGCGATGATATTGTGCTCGCGGCAGATCTTTGCAATCGCGCGCAGGTCCGCCAGTTTCAGCATGGGGTTGGTTGGTGTTTCTACCCACAGCATCTTGGTGTCAGGGCGTATCGCGGCCAGCACTTCTTCCGGCTTGGTCATGTCCACGTAGGTGAACTGCAGGCCAGCGCTACGTTTGCGTACGCGTTCAAACAGGCGATAGCTGCCGCCATACATATCGTCACCGGCGATGATGTGGGCACCGCTATCGACGATTTCCAGCACAGTGGCTATTGCTGCCAGGCCGGAAGCAAAAGCAAATGCCTGCGCGCCGCCTTCGAGGTCAGCTACTGCACGTTCCAGCGCCCAGCGGGTGGGATTGTGTGAGCGGCCATAGTCCAGGCCCTTGTGTACGCCAGGGCTGTCCTGCACGAAGGTGGACGTCGCATAGATAGGCGGCATGATGGCACCGGTGACCGGGTCGGGGAATTGCCCGGCGTGGATGACACGCGTGCCAAAGGCTTGCGGGTGGGTAGGCTTCTTGTATTCGGGATAGCTCATGAAAGTGTCCTGCGCATATGGTTAAGAAGGTCAAAGCGGGTAATCAGGCCATAAAACTGTTTTTCAGGCTTGTCGGCGGCAATGATGGCAACCAGGCCGCGGTCCAGCGTTGCGCGCAATGCAGCGATGCTGGCATCCGGTGCCAGGGTTTCTATCTGGCTGGTCATGGTGTCTTCTACGGCACTGCGGAACAGGCTGGCATCGGCAGATACTTTCAACAGCAGGTCTGATTCATCAATGATACCGATAATCGCGCCATCACGTATGACAGGCAATTGCGAGATATCGGCACTGCGCATGCGGTTGAAAGCCACCATCAAGGTGTCGCTGGCATTGACGCTGATGACGCCACCTTCATCGTAACGGCGGCTGATGATGTCGCGCAGATCGTTATAGTTTTTGCGCTTGAGCAAGCCCTGATCTGTCATCCAGTTATCGTTATACACCTTGGACAGATAGCGTGTGCCAGTGTCGCAGACAAAGGTGACTACGCGCTTGGGTGTGGTCTGGGCACGGCAATAGCGCAAGGCTGCGGCCAGCAGGGTGCCAGTAGAAGAGCCTGCCAGTATGCCTTCTGCGCGCAGCAGTTCACGTGCCGTGCCAAAGCTTTCGGCATCGTCGATGGTATAGGCGTGCTTGACCGAACTCATGTCGGCAATGCCGGGGATGAAATCTTCGCCTATGCCTTCGACCGCCCAGGAGCCGCTGACTTCATTGACATTGCCTGTCTCTATGTACTCGGCCAGTATCGAACCTTTAGGGTCGGCCAGTACAAATTCCAGCTCAGGTTGCACCTTGTTGAAATAACGTGTCAGGCCAGTCAGCGTACCGGCAGAACCTACGCCAACGACGATGGCATCGACTTTATGATCAGTCTGTGCCCAGATTTCTGGCCCTGTCGTGGTTTCATGCGCCAGTGGGTTGGCTGGATTATTGAACTGGTCGGCAAAGAAGGAGCCCGGGATATCCCTGGCCAGGCGTGCGGCATAGTCTTGGTAATACTCGGGATGGCCCTTGCCTACGTCCGAGCGGGTGATGTGAACTTCTGCACCCATGGCTTTCAAGTGCAGGATTTTTTCTGTGGACATCTTGTCCGGCACCACCAGCACCACGCGGTAACCCTTGGCGCGCGCCACCAGCGCCAGGCCCAGGCCGGTGTTGCCAGCAGTGGCCTCTATCACGGTACCACCTGCCTGCAGGCGGCCTTCGCGTTCTGCTGTTTCTATCATTGACCTGCCTATGCGGTCCTTGATGGAGCCGCCAGGGTTTTGTGATTCCAGTTTGAGGAATAATTCACATGGCCCTGTGTCAAAGCGGGTAACCTTGACCATAGGCGTATTGCCAATCAACGCAAGTACTGCGGGATCAGTTTGTTTTGTCATCTTAGTGTGCTCCTGGGTGCATACAGTGTAGTGCGACAGGTTTAGCATTTGTTTATGAGGCAGCTATGCTAGCTATTTCATCTCCTGAGGCTAAGGAATTTTTCCAACTATGCATAGTTGGAAAATGATTTACTTGCATTTGGGTAAGATTGATTTGAGGTCAAAGTGGCAAGTATGGGAATAGTATAGCCATAGTTTGGAAAATTGTTGGGGTATATGCGGTTTGCTTATATCAAGGCTTTATGTGTGAAGCATGGTGCTGTGTCCTATCCGGCTGTTCGAAGGCCGCAAACGAATATACTTAATAACGTCATTCCTGCGTGCTTTTGGCAGGAATCCAGGGGCGTTTGTCGTAGGCCATGAAGTTTATTTACATCGAAATTTTGTCAATTTCGAGCCGGATTTTTCAAATTCCTTCATTCGTTATTTGCGATTGCAGGCCGGTGGTAGACCGGCAGCTACACACCTTTTTGCTTCGCCAAAAAGGTGTGCCAAAAAGGCGACCCAGGCGTCGCTGCCCCTGCGGGGTTCCCTTTGCCGCATGGCAAAAAATGGGAAAGTCCGAAAACTCGCTACGCTCAAACATCGGACTTTCTATTTCCATTTTCTGCCATGCAGCAAAGGCATCGACACATGGGAACTACGAACTTCAAAAGCAACGACAACACCAAATTCAACGGCAAAACAAAGATCAACGGCAAAACAAAGATCAACGGCAAAACAAAGATCAACGGCAAAACAAAGATCAACGGCAACACAAAGATCAACGGCAACACCAAAGCGACCTTGATCTATTTTTTGATACTGGTGATACCCTAAGATATGCTCATTCACAGCATCCACAACCAACAAAAATAAATGCCGCGCAAGGCGGCATTGAAAGTGGGGGACTTGTTACGTTAAAGCGTGAACGGTTGGGACGAGCCGCCTTTATTTTATTGTGTGCTGCGTGTCAGTGCTCTGTTTGACCTTCTTTGTGATGGAAGGGCGCAAACCAGCATACCGCAAATGAGGGGATAGTGGCCAGCATGACGAAGATGAAATAATTTGTATAGCCCAGCAATTGCTGTAAGTGGCCGCTAATAACGCCGGTGACCATCATGCACAGGCCCATGAGGCCAGTGCCGAAGGCGTAGTGCGTTGTGGTGTATTTGCCTGGGGCGAGTTGCTGCATCAGATAGATCATGAAGCCGACTGAGCCAAAACCGAAAAAGAATTTCTCCACGGCGACACCGGTGGTGACCAGCCACAGGCTTTCTGGCTGGAAGATGCTCATGACCAAAAAGCTGGCGTTGGGTATGTTGACTGCGCAGCAGAGTATGAACAGAGTAGGTTGCAAGCCGCGTTTGGCGACGAACCAGCCGCCCAATAAAGAACCGAGTAACACGGCGATCAGACCATACGTGCCGTAGGTCAGGCCCAGCATTTCATTTGATAAGCCCAGGCCGCCTTTGCTGACGGGATCAACCATGAAGAAAGGGCCGATTTTTTCCAGGAAGCCTATGCTGAGACGGAACAGGAAGGCAAAGCCTATCATGAGCCAGACATCGCGTTTCTGGAAGAAAGTGACGAAAGAATCGCGCAGGATGAACAGGGCTTCACCGACATTGGCAGGTGTGTTTTCTGCCTTGGCACCATCCGGCATGGTACGTAAATGCCAGCCTGCCATGAGGGCAATGATGCCGGCCACGACCAGGAAAATCACCCGCCAGGCGTCTATCCAGTCGGCCCCGAATACCTTGGGGTCGTGATGAAACAGATCAGTATGCAGCTTGCCACTCAAATAGACCAGACCACCTGCTGCAACGATGGGCCCGATATTCCAGCTCAAACTCTGGATGCCGCAATACAGTGACTGCGCCTTGCTATCCAGCGATGTGACATATACACCGTCAGCAGCAATATCTTGCGTAGCGCCGAGGAATGAAATAATCCAGAACAGGCTCATCAGTATCAGCATGTAATTAGGCAAGGACATGGTCAGCGTGACGCAGACAAAACCTAGAGCAATGATGAGTTGCGTGCAAATGACAAAGAATTTTTTGGTCTTGTACATTTCCACGAAAGAGGCAAACAGGGGCTTGATGGTATAGGCGAGGATAAGGTAACTCGCATATTCAGCTGCCTTGCCGTTGTCCATGCCCATGTTCTTGAACATGATGGCGCTGACATTGGTCAGCATCATATAGGCCAGTGCCATCGTAAAGTAAGTTGTCGGCACCCAGAATAAGGGGGATTTTCTGACTGGGTTTGCCGTCGGAATATGGATCTCTGTCTCAGTTATCATGGGCTGCACGCTTCTTTACAAGTGGGCGGCAAGCCTGCTGCGCTTGATCTATACCTGTGCACAATTCAGCAATGGCATTGATGTCGGCTTGCATTCTCTCACCTGAAGCTGAAATCAATTTGGAAGCTGATTTGTAGCAGGAGAATGACTAGTCAGGCTGTCTCGTTAATATGGTTTTTTATGGGGAAAGGTCTTACGTTGATATGAAAACCTTTTCAAGCGCAGGATAGCATGATTTTTTCTTCATGCACTTCAGATTATTAAAAAAATCCAAAAATAGTTGAAGCAGTATGCAAACTTGACTGATTAATTTCATATAGGGATTATTGTCCTTTTGAGATTTTTTTAGTTTCTCACAGCATGATTTATTTAAGAAATACTGCTGGCATTTCGTGATTAAAGCGTGGCACACCATAGCTGATAGCAATGATTTTTTTTTGAGAATGATTTTGATTAATAAGTGAACTGCGGATAAAAATCAGGCTAGTGTAAGCGCTGCTTTACCTGGCAATGTCACCGACTATCATGGGAAGTCATCCAAATTGATGGAGTCGGGCGTTGACAGCTTAAATATCCAGTGATAAATTCCGGTTGTGAAAACGTTTTCATTTATCTTTATTTGAAATCCGATAAGAATTATGCGCGTTTGAGGCTGATTTATTGATAAAACGGACTGCGGTGGTGAGGCTGTTTAATTGTTGGTATTTTTGAAAACGTTTTCTTTTTTTTGTGTGGCTTGTTTCATATTTTTAGCGCAGAGCCGGGGCCGGGGCCGGGGCGCTAAAAAAGAGTGGCTATTGCGCTCTTAAGTGATGAAACATGGTGATGCATGGTAGCAATATGCACTTGAATATACCTAAGGAATCTCAGATTAAGTGTAGCGAGCGGCGTCAGTTGGACGCATTGACTGGCATGAAGCGTTTCGTATGACTGTACGGCGAGCATCGCAGGTCCCAAATAGCGTCGCGCAGTAACTGAATCAGGGGTTCCCTAAAGCAAACTTATACTAAGTGAGATTATGACTAATCCTTCAACAATGCCTGCATTTTCACCTGCTTTTACCTGGGGCGTGGCCACCAGTGCCTATCAGATAGAAGGGGCGGCAGATATTGATGGTCGCGGACCTTCCATCTGGGATAGCTTTACCCATACTCCTGGCACCATCATTGATGGCAGTACAGGAGATGTGGCCTGTGATCATTACCATCGCTATGTGGACGATGTAGGTATTATTGCAGCGCTGGGAGTAAAGGCGTATCGCTTTTCTGTTTCCTGGTCGCGGGTACAGCCCATGGGTTATGGTGACTGGAATGAAAAAGGTTTTGAGTTTTATGCAAACTTGCTGGATACACTGGAAGCGCATGGCATAGCCGCCCACCTGACTTTGTATCACTGGGACTTGCCGCAAGCCTTGCAAGACCTCGGTGGGTGGCTGAATCGTGATACCTGTTTGCGCTTTGCTGAATATGCGACTGAAGTGGCACGTCGCTTTGGACATCGCCTGGCCAGTATTGCTACGCACAATGAACCCTGGTGCACGGCTAATCTGGGGTATGGCAATGCCCAGTTTGCTCCGGGTGTGGCCGATACTGCCTTGTCCATACAAGTGTCCCATCATCTTTTGCTATCGCATGGCCTGGCCATGCAAGCCATGCGGACTATTCATTGTCCAGCCAAACTGGGGATAGTCTTGAATCAATGGCCGGCCATGCCAGCAACGGCATCTGCTGCAGATATTGCTCAGGCTGAATGGGAATATGCGCGGTCGGTGCAATGGTTCATGGACCCTATATTCAAAGGCTGCTATCCGCAAAAAGCGCTGGACCGCATGGACATGAGTCAATTTCATGTTCATCCCGAAGACATGGATATCATCCATCAGCCGCTGGATTTCCTCGGCGTGAATTATTATTTTCGTGCCTTTGTCAGCACTGAAAATCCACCCAGGCTGCCTGAAGGAAAATTGGGTTTTACTGATATGGGCTGGGAGATTTATCCATCTGGTTTGACGGACTTATTGCTGAAGCTGAACGCAGAATATCCAGACTTGCCACCAATCTACATCACAGAAAATGGCATGGCAGTGGCAGATGAAATGGAAGATGGCAAAGTCCATGACGAACAACGCATACTATACCTGCAGTTGCACTTGCAGGCTCTGCATGCTGCCATGCAGAGTGGAGTTGATGTGCAAGCCTATTTTTACTGGAGCTTGCTGGATAATTTTGAATGGAACTCTGGCTATGCCAGGCGCTTTGGTCTGGTGCATGTGGACTACCAAACCCAGCAGCGCACTTTGAAGGACAGTGCCTATTGGTATAGGGATTTCGTGCGAACGCAATTGAGCTATCGTTGAGGATGCATACTGACCATACCAAGCTTAGGATTTTTGAAGACCGCATTGCCAAGCTGACGGTTTACTGTTAGTTTCAGATATTCGAATAGTACGAACCGTATTGGTGTGAATGCTGGATTTGATGAGTTGGACTGCACTAAACATGGCAAGGCGCATGCGACTTATGTATGTGAGCACCTGATTGCCGATCCTGTGCAAAAATGGCACTCGGATTATCCAGATGCTGAAAACCCTTGGCCTTATGCCTGATGTGCGGTATGTAATGCGCATTACCAGGCGGAAGGTGAGTGGAGTGAGCGCAATGTAGATTTAACGCCGATTAATATCGCCTGTCATGTTTGTTATGGCGACATGTGTACTGCCAGCCTGGATTATGTGAAGTGGCTTTCCTATGAACGTTGGTGCGATTTTGTCGATACTTGTATAGAAGAATTGCAAGGTAAAATAAATGAACTGAAACGGCAGTTTTCAATTTGGAGAGCACGAGCGTCACGATTGGTGTCAGGATAGTGTGACTGCGGTCATCGCAGATATAGACTTAATCGGCTCTTATTCAACGACTTATAGCAATTGGTTGTGGGCATGGGAAAATTTTCACGTAAAAGAAAATTTTCGTAAGCGCATGTTAAGGGGGCGTGAATTTGGTGAGAAACATGAATACCCTTGGCTAAATACCGCAAAATGGGGAGCCGAGACTGCAGATGCATGGGAAATGGCCGCTGTCGCAGCCCATGTTCTGGATGCCAAAGGCGTTTATCGTAGCCCTCATGAAGGTAGTGCCAGTTTCCTCTTGATTCGGGAAATTAGAAAGGTCTGATTCATTTTCGTATCTGGGAGGAGCAAACTCCCAGATACCGCAAATAATTTTATTTATAAATCCCACACCCTATCAACACATCCCCCACTCTTTCTACATAGGTAGATTTTGGTTCCAATACCTTGGTGGTTGGGTTGGGCCATTTATAATCAACCCATCCTTGCCCGGCTTTGCTATTGGCTACGTTCAGGAATTTTGTGACTATGGGTGTGCCGTCCACATCTTTTAAGTCCAGCAGGTTTTTACCTACCATCTTGGGATTGGCACCATGGGCACGATTGATGCCATCGCCGTTGGTGTTATAGACGAAAACATATAAATCTTTAACGACAAATTGCCCGTTGGTATTGTTGAATTCAGCATAAGCCTTGTCCTTGCCGTTTTCTTTTAAATAGGCGGCGGCCCTTTTTACCAGGGCAACAGCTTCATCTGCACTGCCTTTCTCGGCGGCGGCTGAGGCCAGGCTGAATGCCATGAGTGAGCAACCCAGAACAGCAAGTGTAGCTTTGATGAATAATCTTCGCATCTTGATCTCCTATTGTTAAAAAATACATGGCAAAGGGGAAAGCTCAGTCGCGCTTGGCCTGAATTCATTCTAATGTTGAATTTACATAATGCAATGTTTGCGATTTGCACATATGTTAAACAATGAAAAAACGTCTTTTTCCAGACCCGCAATGAAAATCCCTGGCTCACTTGCGTGAGCCAGGGAGAGAGGGGGAGCAACGCTGGTTCAGTTCTCAGAAATCAATACCGACATTCACGCCGAATGTGCGTGGTGGCAGGTATTGTGCCTGCCATGGGCCGTTGGCATTCAAGGCACTGGTTTTGACCTTGTTGTCACTTGCATTGCGCACAAAGAAGTCTGCATACCAAGCGGCCTTGCCTGTGGATTGATAGCGCATGCCCAGGTCTGCACGGGCATAGGCTTCTTGCTTGTCGCCATCCCCATAGTTGAAGACGCTTAACCAGGTATCAGTTTCATAATGCAGGCTGATACGTGGCGTCAATGTGCCTTCACTCAGATGGAAAGTATGTTGATACAAGACTTGCGCCGAGAACTTCGGGGTATGTGGCATGGTATTTCCTGATACGTCCAGGCAGTTGCTGATGCCCGGTATCTTGCAGGGTGGCAGCGCATAGTCATTCGAGCCACCGATCAGGTTACCTAGGGTCGCCTTGGCGATGGCTATGGTGACTTGCAGTTTGTCGTCCTTGCTGAGTTTTGCTGCCAGTTCGGATTCAAAGCCATATACCGTTGCGCCATCTGCATTGGAAGTCTGCAAGCCGCGGGTACCATCAGGTGCGGTGACGGGAGCACTGAACTGGAAGTCCTTGAACTTGCCATAGTAAAGGGCATTGTTCCACCTGACTGCTCCCCCCATCAAAGTGCTCTTGGAGCCAAGTTCAAAGTTGGTCAGGGTTTCCGGGCCATAGGTTTTACCACCATCTTGCAATCCACCAGATTTATAGCCGGTAGAGAGACTGCCGTACACCATATTATCTTTGTCAATATCGTACGAAAGACGCAGCAAACCTGTGACTTTGTTGCCGCTATAACTGCCATCATTGAAGGAGTAAGCGGAGAAGTTGGAATTGGCTGAGGCGGGATTGACATTCGGTGTGATAGGTAATTGGCTGAGTTCTGGTTTGCCTGAAAAACCATAGCCGCGGCCGCCGACATTTGTGCGTTTGTCCTGGGTGTAGCGCAAGCCACCGGTGATATGGGTCTCATTGCTGACATTCCAGGTGGCCTGGCCAAAGGCTGCCGCGGTTTCTACGGTTTCCTTGGGCTGGATAAACGAGCCTTGCCAGCCCACAGTACCTTGGTAGGTGCCATTCAGGATAGGAATATCAAAACGGATGTCATTGGTTTCGGAGCCATAGTACAGGCCGAGCTGCCAGTCTATATCGCGGCTGCCGACGGATTGCAATTCCACTTCATGGCTAAAATTTTTATAGTGTGAGGACACTGTATTATTTGCCTGCATACTGCCGCCAGATGTAAAACTGGTCGGTACATTGGCACCGCCATCCTGATCGAAGCGAGAGGAGCCGCTGAACTTGGAATAGCCGCCTATGTAAGTCAGTTGCATATTTTTGTCGATGGCGTATTCTATCCTGCCTCTGACAGCATCACTATCCCGTTCCACGAAGGGGGCAGTGTCGATCAAGGCCGACCAGTGACTTTGACCTGGGCGCGGTGTTTGCAGCAGGTTCATCGATGGCGTGCCACGGTCTATGAATTTCTCATAAGAGAGGTCAATCTTGGTAGCCGCATTCGGTTTCCACAACATGCTGATGCGTGCTGCACTTTGATCCTGGGCACCATACTTGGGACCATCCTGAACAAACAAGGCATAGTTGATAGGCTGGAAAGCCACGACGGTGCCACCGTTTTTAAGATAGCTGGCAAATGCTGCTTTCTGACTATCCAGAGATAGCATGGCTGGAGCCTGGTAATCGACATAGCCGTCATGTTTTTCATGGGCAAAGGCAAAGCGCAAGGCGAACTCATTGCTCACTGGTATATTGAATGCGCCACGGGCACCAAAGCGATTGTAGCTACCCAGGCCGCCTTCCAGGCTGCCCGAGCTTTCACCAATTTTTGGCTTGGCAGTCTGCATGTTCACTGCACCTACGGTGGCATTGCGTCCCCATAATGTTCCTTGCGGGCCACGCAATACTTCTATGCCTTCGAGATCAAACAGCAGAGAGCTTGCGCCTTCGGGGCGGGGAGCATAAATACCGTCGATGAACAAGGCCACTTCAGGATCAGCATACTCGGTTTTAGCACTGTCATTACCTATGCCACGCATGGTCATGGTGATGACGCCATGATCGCCTTCATTGGTGGCCTGAAAGCCAGGCACCAGATTGACCACATCCTGTACGTTTTGCACGTGGGCATCGTCCAGTGCCGCTGCATTGATGGCTGTGATGGCGACTGGGGTACGCTGCAAGGGAGTGGCCCGTTTAGTGCCGGTGACGATGACTTCGGAAATGGTGCTGCTGTCGGCATTGTCCTTGGCCTTGGTCTGGCTGGTGGCGGGGGCAGGTGCTGGCGGCTGGGTTTGCGCCTGGGCTGCGCCCATACTGGCGATCAGGGTAAGGATCGCCAGTTGAACTGGTGTGATCGCGACTTTCCGGGTCGCAAGATTGCGGATTTTCATATGTCTCCTGTTACAGGTTGGATTGGTTTTTTGATTTGTATTAACCATGACGTTTTTATGAAAACGTTTTCTTATTTGTGTTTCATTTGCTTTCTTTTGAAACCGTTTTCATAATACATAGAACTTGATTTCCATGTCAAACATAAAATGATAACGTTTTCAAGAATGTTGTAATATGTAAGCGAGCAGTAAATATGAGATGCAACAGTCCTTGCTTGAGTGAATTTTTTCTCAATGATTATCACCAGAGCAGGGCATCTTGACTAAGGGGAGCATGCGTTATGAAAGCTGTCAAAAGTATCCTGATCGTCGGTGGCGGTACGGCCGGCTGGCTGAGTGCCTGTTTCCTGGCGAAACACCTGTCTTCGACCAGGGCCGGGACAGGCATAGAGATCCGTCTGGTCGAATCAAAAGACATAGGCATTATTGGCGTGGGTGAAGGTAGCTTTCCTTCCATACGCGGTACTTTGGCCGCAATCGGCATAGATGAGGCCCGGTTTGTCAAAGCCTGCAATGCCACATTCAAGCAAGGCATACGCTTTGATCACTGGGTTCGTCCCGCGGGTAGTGCTGGTGCAGATCATTACTTTCATCCCTTTAGTCATCCCAGTCAGCGTGGTCCGGAATTGCTGCCATATTGGTTGCAAGGTCTGGCAGAGTGCGAAGGGCGGCAGCCAGGTTTCGCTGATGCAGTGACCATGCAAAAGTGCATTGCTGATGCCTCACGCGCGCCCAAGAGATTTGTTGATAAGGATTTTCTGGGGCCTATGAATTATGCCTATCATTTCGATGCGGGCCGTCTTGCCGCCCTGCTGGCTGAGCATGGGCAATCGCTGGGCGTAAAACAGGTATTGGCGACGGTAGAGCATGTGCAACTCGACGGGCAGGGGGCTATTGCTGCAGTACATACCCGTGATGGCCAGGCGCTGGCGGCAGATTTGTTCATAGACTGCACCGGCTTTAGTGCCAGCCTGATAGGCAAGGTCTTGGGGTCGCCTTTCAAATCCCTCAACGATGTGTTGTTTGTCGACCGTGCCGTGGCTTTGCAAGTGCCCTATGCAAGGCCGGATGCAGCCATACCCTCATACACCATATCCAGCGCACAAGAGGCTGGCTGGATATGGGATATTGGTTTGCAGCAAAGGCGCGGCATAGGCTATGTTTATTCGAGTCGCCACACTGACGACGCCGGGGCTGAGCAAGTCTTGCGCAAATACATCGGTCCCGCAGCAGATGAGATGACACCCAGATTACTGAAGCTCAATGTGGGTTACCGTGAAACCCAGTGGATCAAGAATTGCGTGGCCATAGGTTTGTCAGGTGGTTTCATAGAGCCATTGGAATCTTCCGGCATAGGCTTGATAGAAACGGCCACTTATTTGCTGACCTATCTGTTCCCTTTCAATGGCGAGTTTGAGGCAGTTGCCAGGCAGTTCAATCAGCATATGAAAGCGCGTTATGAGCGTATCGTTGATTTTGTCAAAATGCATTTCTGTCTTAGCCAGAGAACAGACTCGGCATTCTGGCGCGATAACCGCGAGCTTGCTTCCATACCTGAAAGTCTGCAAGAAAAGCTGAAGATGTGGAGCTGCCGCCCGCCGCACCGCATGGATTTTATCGCCGATCTGGAAATGTATCCGCCATCCAGCTGGCAATTTGTTTTATATGGGATGGAGTTTCAAACCGATATGGCGAACAATCACTTTAACTATCCACAAGCGCAAGATGCCAGGCAGGAATTCCAGATGATAGCGCAAATGGCACAGCGCGCCCTGGCAGACCTGCCGGACCACAGGCTGCTGGTAGAGCACTTGTGCAAGACGGCACGCTAGTCCCATCTGTATGATAGCGGGCTGACTTAGTACGCGTGCACAAAAATTCATGGTATGCTGATTGTGAAAAGCTTTTCATTAAATTGTGAATACTCGTACCAGGAAGGCATGGCGTGGTTGAAAGAACGAAAAGAAAAAATGAACCTGTAACCTTGCTGGATGTGGCTCGTGAAGCTGGCGTATCGCCCAGTACTGTGTCGCGTATCTTGAATGGTACGGCCAAAGTCTCTGACGATAAACGCAAGGCTGTGGAAACTGCCATTGCTGATATGAAATTTGAGCCAAATCAGCTGGCACAAGGCCTTAAAAGTGGTCGTTCCATGACCATAGGCATTGTGGTGCAGGATATTGCCAGTCCGTTTTTTGATGAAACATTGCATGGTGTCGATGATGGCCTGAAGGGTACTGGTTATGCCTCGGTCATCGTCAGCGGGCACTGGAATGCCGAGGAAGAGGCGGCCCGCATCAAGCTTTTACTGGCACGCAAGGTGGATGGCATTATTCTTTTGTCGGGTCGTATCGCTGATAAAAAAGTGCTTGAATTTGCCCTGGATAAACCTATTGTTGCTACTGGCCGCAGTTTGCATAGCAAAACCGCGATAGGCTATAAGCTGGATAATGTCCACGGCGCTTACCTGGCGACCAGGCACTTGATAGAACTGGGTCACAGGCGTATTGCCTTTGTCACTGGGCCAGCAAATAATACCGATGCCAGTGAGCGTCAGGAAGGTTATCAGCGCGCCTTGCGGGAAGCCAATATCCCTTTCGAAAAAAACCTGATAGCTGAAGGTAATTTTCATGAGGCCAGTGGTTTGCTGGCAATTAACCGTTTGCTGGAAACCCAGCAGCAATTCAGTGCGGTTTTTGCCGCGAATGACTTGTCTGCTTACGGCGTCAGGCTGGGCTTATACCGCAAAGGGATACGCGTGCCGGAAGATATATCCCTGATAGGTTTTGATGATTTACCCAGTTCCCTGTATACCACGCCACCATTGACGACCATACATCAACCCCTGTATGACATGGGCTTACTCGCTACCAAAACCTTGCTGGGCTTGATTGGCGGCACTGCGGTGGATGCTGTATTGCCGGGGCTGGAATTGATCGCCAGGGAAACTACCAGGCGCATGCGCTGAGTTTATATTTATAAGTATTGCGCTCAGGAAAAGAATGCAGGTCACTCATGCACTACCTCCGCATTGATCCTATCTACCCTGCTCTTGAGAGCTTTCGCCATGGGAGGGCGCTGAACCTGCTTTTGAAGAGCGCATCAACTCATGAGTTTTCATGATCTTGCTTGAAAAGCTTGTTCGCTTCATCTAAATGTTTTATCAGTACGTGAGAAATAATATTCACGCCTGCACCTCCAAGTATGGCAGGTAGCAGGTAGAGTGCTGGCGAACCTTCAGAAACGAATGTCGTATCCTCAGCGAGTGACGATGCCAGTTTCGCGGCAGTAGCGACTGCCCGCAAAAAATAAACGTCTAATCCTTCAATGCCCGTCAGGGAAAACCTAAATATCAAGGCAGTCTTCTGTGAAATAGGCTTTTAGACAAGAGCACGCTGTATAGCCTGAATGGCAACACAAAAGACGCTAGCGTCATAAGCAGAACTTGATTTCAGAGGATAAAGTGCCGCAGGCTAAGTAACGTAGTCTTTCCTTTAAGTAACGAATTGAATTTCACGTTGTACAGGCTCGAACTTTCCAGATAGTATGGTTTTGATAAAACGGCTATTGGTTTGTACTTATAGTATTTCCTCAGGGTTTTCTGTAGAGCGCATGGATACAAACTGATTTGCTACTCGCTTTAGAACTGACAGTGTGAAGGCAGGAAGATGACATCAAAAATCGTCAATTGGAAATCGGCTGCTGCCATATTGGTAGTAGGTGCAGTAGCGGCAGGTGGCTGGTGGTATTCCCATCGCACGGATGCCGGCGCACCAGCAGATGCAGGCAATGCCCCCTCTGGGAAACGAGGTGGCGGACGTGATGGCGGCAATAAGGCACAGCCAGTATCCGTCGTGCCTGCGCAAAAGCGTGACATACGCATGATCGTCACGGCGATAGGTAATATCGCTGCCGCCAATACAGCTGTGGTACGCACCAAGGCTGATGGTGAACTCAAAGCGATTTATTTCAAGGAAGGCCAGGCTGTGCAAGCCGGGCAGTTGCTGGCGCAGATAGACCCCAAGTCTTTCCAGATTGCCTTGTCACTAGCACAGGGCACGCTGGCGCGTGACCAGGCGCAGTTAAAAAATGCCGAACTCGATTACCAGCGTTACAAAGACCTGGTCGAAAAGCAGGCAGCCCCAAAACAGCAAATGGATACGCAAGAGGCGCTGGTGCAGCAACTGCACGGCACCATCTTATCCGACCAGGCCTCAGTAGATAATGCCAAACTGCAGTTGAGTTATACCCGCGTAACCGCTCCCATCTCTGGCCTGGCTGGTTTGAAGCAGGCTGACCTGGGCAATATTGTGCATAGCTCGGACACCAATGGCCTGGTATCAATCACGCAAACCCAGCCGGTTGCCATCGTATTTGCCATCCCCGATGTACGCCTCGATAAATTGCGCCAGCAAATGAAGAATGATGTGCCTTTGCGGGTAGAAGCATGGGACAGGGAGCAAAAAAATGTCCTGGCAGAAGGCAGTGTCGCCAATACTGACAACAGCATAGATTTGACGACTGGCACGATCAAGGTCAAGGCCCTGTTCCCCAACAAGGACAACGGTCTGTTCCCCAACCAGTTTGTCAATGTGCGCTTGCAACTCGATACCATGAAAGACGCGCTGGCAGTGCCTGCTGCATCAGTACAGCGCGGCACGGTAGGCAATTTTGTGTATGTCGTCGGTGAAGGCGGTGTAGTGACGCTGAAGCCAGTCACCATACTGGCCACCGATGGCGACTGGGTGGCCGTCAAGGCGGAACTCAGGCCGGGTGACCAGTTGGTGACCGATGGCGCAGACCGTTTGCGCGATGGCGGCAAGGTGGAAGTCATTGCAGCGTCGGCCAGACCAGGCGGCGGTGATGAGCCGCGTGGTGGCGGTGGCAAACGACGTAAAGGAGGCGGTGCTTCTGCTTCAGGGGCTGCGTCGGCATCGGTGCCTGCTTCAGCTCCAGCAGCGGCATCAGCTCCCGCCTCAGCCTCCACAGCAGAAACCAGGAAATAAGGGCACTTAGCTCATCACATCATGGCTACCCTGAACCCCTCACGTCTGTTTATTGAAAGACCGGTCGCAACTTCGCTGATGATGCTGGCGATTTTGCTGGCTGGTTTGCTGGCTTACCGCCTATTACCTATCGCGGCCTTGCCTGAAGTTGATTACCCCACCATACAGGTGACCACGCTTTATCCCGGTGCCAGCCCGGATGTCATGACCTCGTCGGTCACGGCGCCGCTGGAACGCCAGTTTGGACAAATGCCGGGCCTGGCACAAATGTCATCGACCAGTTCTGGTGGTGCCTCTGTGATCACCCTGCGGTTCGAGTTGAGTCTGTCACTCGATGTAGCCGAGCAAGAAGTGCAGGCCGCCATCAATGCAGGCAGTAATCTGTTGCCCAGTGATTTGCCGATGCCGCCGGTATATAGCAAGGTCAACCCTGCTGATGCGCCGGTATTGACGATCGCGGTCTCATCGACAACCCTGCCAGTCATACGCATACATGATCTGGTCGAGAGCCGTCTGGCACAAAAGATTTCGCAGGTACGTGGCGTCGGCCTGGTCAGTATTGCCGGTGGGCGCAGGCCTGCTGTCAGGATACAGGCCAACCCCACGGCACTGGCTAATCTTGGTCTGTCGCTGGATGATTTACGCACTGCCATAGGCAGCGCCAATGTCAACCAGGCCAAGGGCAGTTTTGATGGCCCCCTGCGCGCGTCGACGATCGATGCCAATGACCAGATGAAAAGCGCGGCTGAATATGCCAACCTGATCTTCGCCTACAAAAATGGCAACCCCATCCGTCTGCGTGATGTTGCCACCATGGTCGATGATGCTGAGAACATGCGCCTGGCAGCCTGGGCCGACAAGGCCCCGGCTGTTATTCTCAATGTACAGCGTCAGCCTGGCGCGAATGTGATACAGACGGTAGACCGCGTGAAGGCCTTGCTGCCCAGCTTGCAGGCTGCCATGCCGGGCTCTGTCGATGTGCGGGTACTGAGCGACAGAACCACCACCATACGCGCCTCTGTCGATGATGTACAAATAGAATTGCTGCTGGCCATAGGCCTGGTGGTTTTCGTGATCTTTGTTTTCTTGCGCAGTGTGCCTGCCACCATCATCCCCAGTGTTGCCGTACCCTTGTCATTGATAGGTACATTTGGTGTCATGTACATGGTAGGTTTTTCGCTGAATAACCTGACGCTGATGGCACTGGTGATATCAACGGGCTTTGTGGTTGATGATGCGATTGTCATGATAGAAAACATCGCCCGGTATGTCGAAGAAGGCGAATCGCCAATGGCAGCAGCCCTGAAGGGATCGCAGCAAATCGGCTTCACCATCATTTCCCTCACCGTTTCGCTGATTGCGGTATTAATACCACTGCTGTTCATGGGCGACGTGGTGGGCCGCCTGTTTCATGAATTTGCGATTACCCTGGCTGTCTCGATATTGATTTCTGCCTTCGTGTCCCTGACCCTGACACCAATGATGTGCGCCCGTCTTTTGCATCATGAAAAAGAAGAAGACTTTGGCCCGGTCAAGCGTGCCGTGGGCCGCATGTTTGACCAGACCATTGCAGGCTATGGCCGCATGCTGACCTGGGTGTTGGACAGGCAAAAAACCACCATGCTGGTGTTTGTGGCGACACTGGCTCTGACTGGCTTGCTGTACATCTTTGTCCCCAAGGGTTTCTTTCCTGTCCAGGATACTGGTCAGATACAGGCCATTACCGAGTCAGCGCAATCCACTTCGTTTGCCGCCATGGCAGAACACCAGCAAGAGCTGGCCAGCGTAATTTTGACGGACCCGGCGGTGGAAAGCGTATCTTCTTTCATCGGTGTGGATGGTGCAAACGCTACCCTGAATGCAGGCCGCATGCTGATCGTGCTGAAGCCCCTGAATGTACGCGTGATATCG
Source organism: Undibacterium sp. JH2W (assembly GCF_049340425.1). Taxonomy (NCBI): domain Bacteria; kingdom Pseudomonadati; phylum Pseudomonadota; class Betaproteobacteria; order Burkholderiales; family Oxalobacteraceae; genus Undibacterium; species Undibacterium sp. JH2W. The sequence goes on from NZ_JBMPOT010000004.1 coordinate 345,786, forward strand.
GCTACCCAGATCGCCAGACGCCTGGGTGAGCGGACGCGCAAGGTGCCAGGCATCGCCATTTATATGCAGGCTGTGCAGGACCTGACCATAGAAGACAGGATAGCCAAGACGCAGTACCAGTTCATGCTGAGTTCACCTGATATTGCTGAACTATCGCGCTCGACTACTGCGCTGCTGGAACGTTTGCGCAAGCTGCCACAACTGGCCGATGTCGCCAGCGACCAGCAAGAGCTGGGCCTGCAAGCCTATGTGGATATAGACAGGGATGCCGCAGGCCGCTTTGGCGTCAGTGTCGCAGCGATAGACAACTCGCTGTACAACGCCTTTGGCCAGCGCCTGATATCGACGATTTTTACCCAAAGTAACCAGTACCGTGTGGTGCTGGAAGTGGCACCGCAATACAAAGTGGGGATGGATGCGCTGAATAACCTGTATGTACCGGGCACAAATGGCGTACAGGTGCCGCTGTCTTCCGTCGCCAGAGTAGTGGAAAGGATAGCGCCACTGGCAGTCAACCATGCAGCGCAATTCCCTGCTGCGACGATTTCCTTCAACCTCGCCCAGGGTGCGGCACTGGGCGATGCAGTCAATGCGATAAAGGCAGAAGAAGCAGCCCTGCATTTACCCGTCAGCGTGGAAACCAGCTTCCAGGGGGCTGCACTGGCATTCCAGGCGTCCCTGTCCAGCACCCTGTTGCTGATACTGGCTGCGATAGTCACCATGTATATCGTGTTGGGTGTTTTGTATGAAAGCTATATACATCCGTTGACGATACTTTCTACCTTGCCCTCAGCTGGCCTGGGAGCCTTGATGGCCTTGCTGGCATTCAGGCTGGACCTGGGTATCATCGCCATCATCGGTATTGTGCTGCTGATCGGTATCGTCAAGAAGAACGCCATCATGATGATCGATTTTGCCCTGTATGCGCAGCGTGAAGAAGGCTTGAACCCGCGTGAAGCTATCCACAAGGCGTGCCTGTTGCGCTTCCGCCCCATCCTGATGACCACCATGGCGGCCTTGCTCGGTGCGCTGCCACTGATGCTGGGTTCGGGCGTGGGCAGTGAATTGCGTCACCCTCTGGGCGTGGTCATGGTCGGTGGCCTGATTGTCAGCCAGTTGCTAACCCTGTTCACGACGCCAGTGATTTATCTTGGCTTCACGGCGCTGGCCAGCAGGTTTGCCCGCAAGCCAGGTTCAGAAACTGCAAGAGAAACTGCGGCGTGAGCAGATGAATCTTTCCCGCCCCTTCATAGAACGCCCGGTTGGCACTGCACTCATTACCCTGGGTGTGGCGCTGGCGGGCATCATCGCCTATTTCTTGCTGCCGATTGCGCCATTGCCGCAGGTTGAGTTTCCTACCATCTCCGTCAACGCCTCATTGCCGGGTGCCAGCCCGGATACTATGGCAGCCACCGTTGCTACACCGCTGGAACGTGCACTGGGCAGCATTGCCGGTGTCAATGAAATCACATCATCTTCGTCACTGGGAAGTTCGCGCATTACCCTGCAATTTGATATGAGCCGGGATATTGATGGCGCAGCACGGGATGTGCAGGCTGGCATCAATGCCGCGCGCGCCATGCTGCCGTCCGGCATGCCCAGTAACCCGACTTATCGCAAAGTCAATCCTGCTGATGCGCCGGTGATGATTATCGCGCTGACATCCAAGACGCTGACACGCGGCCAGATGTATGACGCTGCCTCCACCGTGCTGGCACAACGCCTGTCCCAGGTCGATGGCATAGGCCAGGTCACCATAGGTGGTGGTGCATTACCTGCGGTGCGCATAGAGGTGGATCCCAACAAGCTGGCAGCGAATGGTATTTCTCTGGAAAATGTACGCGCCACGGTCGTTGCCAGCAATGCCAACCGTCCCAAGGGTTCGGTCGAAGACCAGCAGCATTACTGGCAACTCAGCGCCAATGACCAGTCTTATAAAGCTGAGCAATATGCGCCGCTGATCATCAGCTATGCCAATGGTGCCGCACTGCGCCTGCGCGACGTGGCTGAAGTGGTCGATAGCGTACAGGACGTGCGCAATTACGGTATGGCAAATGGCACGCCTGCAATCCTGCTGATACTGAACAAGGCACCTGGTGCCAACATCATCAAGACGGTAGACACTATCCGCGCCCTGTTACCACAATTGCGCGCTTCGATTGCACCGGCCATCGATGTGAATGTGGTCATGGACAGGACACCAACCATACGTGCCTCCATTAAGGAAGTGCAGCGTACACTGGCCATAGCCTTTGGTCTGGTGATCGTGGTGGTCTTCGCTTTCTTGCGCAATTTCCGCGCTGCCTTGTTGCCCGCAGTGGCAGTACCGGTTTCACTGGCTGGCACTTTCGGCGTCATGTATTTGCTAGGCTACAGCATAGATAATCTCTCGCTCATGGCGATGACAGTGGCTACCGGCTTTGTGGTAGATGATGCGATCGTCGTGCTGGAAAATATTTCGCGGCATATAGAGCGCGGCAAGACACCGATGGAAGCTGCATTGCAGGGGGCGCGAGAAATTGGTTTTACAGTCGTTTCTATCAGCCTGTCATTGATTGCCGCCTTTATCCCCATCCTGGCGATGGGTGGCATAGTCGGGCGCTTGTTCCGTGAGTTTGCGGTGGTGCTGTCGGTGTCTATCCTGGTATCCATGCTGGTATCGCTGACCACCACGCCCATGATGGCAGCAGCCCTGTTGCGGCCCGTGGAAAAAGCCAAGGCACCGGGTAAATTCTCACGTGCGCTTTCACGCTTCCAGCGTGGCATGATGCGTGGTTATCGCCGCAGCCTGCGCTGGACCTTACGTCATCAGCCATTGACGTTACTGGTGCTGGCTGGCGTGATTGCGCTGAATGTATCGCTGTACATCACGATCTCCAAAGGATTTTTCCCGCAGCAGGATACCGGCTTGATGATGGGTGGCGTACAGGCCGACCAGGCCAGTTCTTTCACCTCCATGCAGGAAAAACTGAATGCCTTCAGCAAGATAGTGCTGGCCGACCCTGCGGTGGCCAATGCAACAGGCTTTACCGGCGGTGGCCAGCGCAATAGCGCCAACATGTTCATCTCACTCAAACCCAGGACTGAGCGTGAAGAGAGTGTAGATCAGGTTATCAACCGCCTGCGCGGCAAGCTCGCACATCTGCCGGGGGCCAATCTTTTTTTGTCACCGGTACAGGATATCCGCATCGGTGGTCGTCAAAGTAACGCCGCCTGGCAATACGCCTTGCAGGCCGATGATCTGGTAGATTTGCGCACCTGGGAACCACGCATACGCAAGGCCTTGGCGCAATTGCCTGAACTGGCTGATCTGAACAGTGACCAGCAAGACAAGGGCATACAGACTTCGCTGGTGATAGACCGCGATGCCGTGGCCAGACTGGGTTTGACCGTCAGCGCCATCGACAGCACACTCAATGATGCCTTTGGACAGCGCCAGATCGGTGTCATCTATAACCCGCTGAATCAATATCGTGTCGTAATGGAACTGGCACCTGCCTATCTGCAAAGCCCCGAGAGTTTGAAGAGCCTGTATGTCACCACCTCCAAGGGTGTGCGCATACCCCTGGCCAGCGTGGCAAAGGTCGAGACCACCAATACGCCTCTGGCTGTCAATCACCAGAGCGGCTCGCCAGCCAGCACCATCAGCTTCAACCTGGCACCGGATGTCGCCTTGTCACAGGCGGTGGATGCGATTAACGACACCATCAGCAAACTGGGTGTACCGATATCCGTGCATGGCAGCTTCCAGGGTACGGCACAGGCTTTCCAGTCGTCCCTGAGCAGCCAGCCGCTGCTGGTGTTGGCCGCCATTATCACCATCTACCTGGTGCTGGGCATGCTGTATGAAAGCCTGATTCATCCACTGACCATACTCTCAACTCTTCCCTCGGCAGGCATCGGTGCCTTGCTGGCGCTGATGTTGTTCAACACTGATTTTTCCATCATTGCCCTGATCGGTGTGGTGCTGCTGATAGGCATCGTCAAGAAGAACGCCATCATGATGATCGATTTTGCGATTTCTGCGCAACATGCAGCCAACAGCCGGGGCAGCAGCGTGACTGCTGGCGCGGCAATTTACCGCGCCAGCCTGCTGCGCCTGCGTCCTATCCTGATGACTACCCTGGCGGCGATATTTGGTGCCGTGCCACTGGCACTCGGTACGGGTGATGGTGCAGAATTGCGCCAGCCACTGGGCATAGCCATCGTCGGCGGCCTGTTGTTGAGCCAGTTGCTGACTCTGTATACCACGCCTGTCGTCTTTGTCTGCATGGACAGATTACGTCGCAAGAAAAAACCAGTAAAAGCAATAGCGAGCGCAGGCGCTTTGGATATTGCATGAGAGTGATTATGAAAAAAAATATTGACTTGCGCCCCGCATTTGTAACAAGTTCCTCTTTTCCGCGCCTATCTGCATTGACTTTGGTCTTGCTGCTATCAGCCTGCGCACAGACCAAGACACCTCCGCCGGCTACAGCCCCGCTGACCGCAGAATTCAAGGAAGCCAGTTATTGGAAATCAGCGCATGCTACACGCGCCGCTGCTGAAGCTGCAGTGTCAGAATCCTGGTGGGAAATGTTCAATGACCCTGTGCTCAATGAACTGCAACAAAAGCTATTGCTGGGTAATGAAAACCTGAAATCAGCCGCCGCCCAGATCGCCAATGCCAAGGCTGTGCTCAAAGCCAGCCAGTCTGCATTGTGGCCCACAGTGTCACTGAATGCGGGCGGCACGCGCAGCGGTAACCCTGGTTCAGGCCAGAATGGCCGTACTACCAGCAATAGTTATTCGCTCGCTGTCGATACTTCTTGGGAAATTGATTTATGGGGCAGGTTGTCAAAAGCCACCGATGTAGCCAACGCCAGCTTGCAAGCCAGCCGTGATGACTATGACGCGGCGCGCCTGTCTGCCCATGCAACGCTGGCACAAAGCTATTTCGCCATGCGCGTGGCCGAGGCCCAGCAAGCCATATTGCAAAGGACCACCACCTCCAATCAGCGCAGCCTGGAATTGACCGAGGCCAGGTACAAGGCTGGTGTCGCAGGTCAGAGCGATGTCTTGCAAGCCAAAATACAAGTAACAACCGGTCAGGTGCAATTGAAAGACGCTGTGGCACAAAGGGCGCAACTCGAACATGCGATTGCCGTGCTGCTGGGCGTAACACCAGCAGCACTCAATATCAGCAATACCGCCACCTTGCCAGCAGCGCCAGCCGTGCCAGTGCTGATCCCGGCGACCTTGCTGGAACGTCGGCCTGATATTGCAGCGGCTGAACGCAAGCTGGTAGCCGCTTATGCCCAGATAGGCGTCAAGGATGCCGCCTTCTTCCCTGACATCAGCTTGTCGGCCAATGCGGGTTACCGCAGTTCTTCCCTGAGTAAGTTAATCGATGCGCCTAACCTGGTCTGGTCGCTGGGGCCATCCCTGTTGCTCTCTATTTTTGATGGGGGGGCACGTCAGTTAGCCAGTGACCAGGCACGTGCAGCGGCAGATATCGCCGCCTCTGCTTATCGCCAGACGGTACTGACCTCATTGCAGGAAGTGGAAGACAATCTGGTCGTGCTGGAACAACTGGATGCAGAACTGCAATTGCAGACAGAAGCCTTGCAGGCAGCCCAGCGCAATCTTGAAATCACGCAAGAACAATACAAGGCTGGTACCGTCAGTTACCTGAATGTAGTCACATCACAGAACGCTGCCTTGTCCAGTGAATCCAATTTGCTGTCGATACGCAACCGTCAGCTTGCAGCAACAAATATCTTGTTGAAAAATATCGGCGGACGCTGGCAAAAACAGCCAGCTTGAAATGAAACAGCAAATGTCAGGCGCATGAGTTGTAATTGTCTGCGCTTGCATTGCTTTCTACTTCCTGGCCTGAGCTAAGGCACTCTCACTGTGAAAATCCCATTTCCCGGATAACTGCCGCATTCCGTATGCGCGCAAGTCAAACACAGCCTGTTCCAGAATTACCTTGTTTGGACGCCTCAATTTTGCATTCTGTCGCATTGTGATTGTGACAGATGCTGCTGCTTGGCAAAATTTGCGCAAGTTCACAGAGCGGGTAGCGAATCAGGTTTGCGTGCTGAATTGATTTGTTGCTTGCAGAGTAATTTTGGTAGATGGTTTTTTCATGAAAGCTGATATAAAAGGCAATTTATTCTTCAAGTAATGTCAACTTGATACATGCTTTAGTGCTGCTCGCCTAGTTTGTCTTGACGCTGATCTGAGCGCGGACTATATTACTGACTCAAAAGTAAGTTAATTGAGTTGTTATTATTATGTCATGCCCTTTCAAGCCCAAGTGGGAGCGCCGCAAGGATGCTCGTCCGCAAGAATTACTTGCTGCAGCCCTCGATTTATTTGTAGAGCGCGGCTTTGCTGCGACACGCCTGGACGATGTGGCGCGTGCGGCTGGTGTTTCCAAGGGGACTTTATACCTGTATTTCTGCAGCAAGGAAGAATTGTTCAAGGCGGTGGTCAGGGAAAGCATAGTGCCCCTGTTAGGCGAAGCAGAGGGGGTAATAGAACAGTTTGAAGGCAATAGTGAAGAATTATTTCGCCTGGTCATGGGGACCTGGTGGAACAGCATAGGCAATACCAAGTTGTCAGGCTTGCCCAAGCTGATGATGGCAGAAGCAGGTAATTTCCCTGAACTGGCCAGGTTCTATCAGGAAGAGGTCATTAACCGTGGTGAAAACCTGGTCATGACCATGCTCAAGCGCGGTATGGCACGTGGTGAAATACGCAGCGTGGATGTAGAAATTGATGCCAGGATACTGATTGCCCCCATGATCATGATGATGATATGGAAGCATTCTCAAGGCGTTTGCAATGTCGACCCGGATAAGCTCGATACCTACCTGGAGCATTATATAGAGTTGGCCTTGCATAGTTTGTTGTTGAAAAAGTAGTTCAGTGGTTTGAATGCGAAATAGCATGTCTTGCTTGACCCTGACATAGTGTCAGGCTTTAAAGTCAGGGTTTCTTATGACCTGGACAGTTTATCGACCGTCTTCTCTCAGGTCCTGAAACAATTACTTTTGGAAAACAAGCATGTTAAAACGCAAGACTTTCTGGATCATCGCTGTGGTGCTGCTATTAGCCGCAGGCATGATCCTGGTGAGGAAAAAATCACAAGGTAATGTAGTGCAAACACCGGCAACTGCCAGCGCTGCGGGCATGCAGACGGCGCCAGCAGTACTGGAGTTTTTACCTGCGGACATCATCGAAGTCAGCAATTCCGAAGTCAGGAAATTACTGGCCTTGTCTGGAGCATTGCGCGCCATCAACCAGGCTGCCGTCAAAGCCAGGGTGGCCGGGGATATTACAGAAGTTCTGGTGCGTGAAGGCGAAGCCGTGCAAGCTGGCCAGGTCTTGATAAAGATGGATACTAGTGATTACCTGGCCAGGCAAGAACAAGCCAGGGGTGCTTTGGCAGCAGCACAAGGGCAGCTGGAAATTGCCCGCCTGGCGCGCGACAATAACCGGGCTTTATTGGATAAAAGTTTTATCTCAAAAAATGCCTTTGACAATACCAACAATCAATATGCCATCGCGCTGGCTAATGTAGACAGCGCCAAAGGCGCGCTGGCCGTGGCCCAAAAGGCATTGGCGGACACCGTCATACGTGCGCCTATCTCAGGCATGATCAGCAATCGCATGGTGCAGCCTGGGGAAAAAATTTCCCCAGATAACCGCCTGCTGGATGTCGTTGATTTACGCCTGCTGGAAATGGAAGCACCGGTACCAACGCAAGATATTGCCAGCATCAAAATTGGCCAGGCCGTGCAACTAAAAATAGAAGGTGTGTCATCGGCTGTCGATGGCAAGGTAGTGCGCATCAACCCGGCCACGACTGCTGGCTCACGCTCCATCATGGCCTATGTGCAAGTCGCCAATCCCGATACCGTTTTGCGTGCAGGCATGTTTGGCGAGGCGCAACTGGTCGTCGATAAAAAATCAGAAGTCCTGACCGTGCCAGAAACAGCGATACAGTATGAAGCTGAACAGGCTTTCGTGTATGCGATAGAAAACAATGTCTTGCAACAAAAGCCGGTGAAACTGGGTCTGCGTGGTGAAAGCCAGGGCAGGCCCGTGGTAGAGGTATTGTCTGGCCTGGCACCGCAAGCAAAGATAGTCAAAGCCAATCTGGGCCGTCTGCGTGCAGGTGTGGCTGTGAAGCTGATTATCACGACAACGACGACAACCACGACAACCACGACAGGCAAGGTGTAATCATGTGGTTCACACGTATCAGCATAGGCAACCCGGTGCTGGCAACCATGATGATGGTGGCTTTTGTGGTCTTGGGTTTGTTCTCTTACAAGCGTTTGCGGGTAGACCAGTTCCCCGATATTACTTTCCCGGTCGTGGTGATTCAGACTGACTATCCCGGTGCCGCACCTGAGACCATAGAGTCAGATATTACCCGCAAGGTTGAAGAAACCGTCAACACCATCAACGGCATCAGCGCCCTGACTTCTCGTTCTTACGAAGGCACCTCTGTCGTTATCCTGGAATTTGATTTGACGGTTGATCCCGCACAGGCAGCGCAGGATGTACGCGAAAAAGTGGCGCTCATCAAGGCTGGCTTCCGCAAGGAAGTCAAAGAGCCGCGGGTGACGCGTTATGACCCGTCTGACAAACCTATCTTCTCGGTCTCGGTAACGAATGACGAGAAGATCAAGAAACGTGATTTCCGTGAGTTGACCACTATAGGTGACCAACTGGTCAAGAAGCGCCTGGAAAATGTACGCGGTGTCGGTTCTGTGACCCTGGTCGGTGGCGTCAAACGCGAGATCAAGATTTACCTCAAGCCGGGTGAAATGGAAGCCTTGGGCCTGGGCGTGGATCAAGTCATCAATGCCTTGCGCAATGAAAACCAGGAATTGCCTACTGGTGCCATCCGTGCCCTCGATAGTGAAAAGGTTGTGCAGATACAGGGACGCATCCAGAACCCGCAAGATTTTGGTCGCATCATCGTCGCCCGCCGTGGTGGCCAGCCGGTATTGCTGTCACAGGTCGCCAGCGTAGTCGATGGTCAGGAAGAGCAGGAGAGTCTGGCCCTGTATAACGGCCAGCGTACTGTCGCTCTCGATATTTTGAAGGCGCAAGGGCAAAACACCATAGAAGTGGCAGATGGCCTGACCGAGGCTCTAAAAGCGCTGGAGCCACAATTGCAGGCGCAATATCCCGGTGTCAAAGTGCAAGTCATCAAGGATGGCTCACGTCAGATACGCGTGGGTGTAGAAAATGTTCGCCGCACCCTGATAGAAGGCGCAGCACTGACCATATTGATCGTCTTCCTGTTCCTGAACTCCTGGCGTTCTACGGTCATCACTGGCCTGACCTTGCCTGTGGCATTGATAGGTACTTTCCTGTTCATGGACATGTTTGGCTTCACCATCAATATGATCACCCTGATGGCCTTGTCGCTGTGCGTGGGTTTGCTGATTGATGATGCCATCGTGGTGCGTGAAAACATCGTGCGTCATGCTGGTATGAAGATCCATGGCAAGTTCAAGGATCATCATACAGCAGCGCTCGAAGGTACGGCAGAGATAGGTCTCGCGGTACTGGCGACAACATTCTCTATCGTGGCCGTGTTCTTGCCTGTGGGTTTCATGGGCGGCATTATCGGTCGCTTCTTCCATCAGTTTGGTATTACCGTCACTGCCGCTGTCTTGATTTCCATGTTTGTATCCTTCACGCTCGATCCTATGCTGTCATCCATCTGGCCAGACCCGGATGCACATGGCCATGCTGCGCTGGATGAGCATGGCAAGCCACGACGCAAGGGCTGGTATGCGAATAGCATAGGCCGCGTACTGGAACAATTTGAACGTGGCGTGCAATGGTTTTCGCGTGGCTATCAGGTGATGTTGCGCTGGTCCCTCAAGCACCGCATCAAGACTTTGCTGATTGCAGCACTGACTTTTTTCCTTGGCCTTGCAATACCAGGCACAGGACTGATCGGTTCAGAATTTGTACCGCAGGCCGACTATTCTGAAACGGGCGTGACCTTTTACACGCCGGTAGGTTCATCACTGGAACTGACAGAGACCAAGGTGCACCAGGTGGAGGCCGTGATCAAGGAATTTCCAGAAGTGCTCGATACCTATAGCACGGTCAATACCGGTTCGGCACAGGGCAAGAATTATGTCAGTACTTTTGTCCGCCTGGTACCACGCAAGGACAGGGCCAGGACAACCAGCCAGATGTCAGTGCCTTTGCGTAATCGCCTGAGCCAGATTGCCGGTATCACCGTCACGCATATCGGTGCGCTTGATGGCGTGGGTGGCGATAACAAGAATCTGCGTTTCAGTTTGCAGGGCAGTGACCTGAATGAATTGGGCAAATTATCTGAGCAGGTGCAGGCAAAATTACGCGCCATTCCTGGTCTGGTTGATTTGGATTCCAGCCTCAAGGCACAAAAACCAACGATCTCGGTGCAACCGCGCCGTGATATCGGGGCCGACCTGGGAGTAGGTGTGGCTCAGATAGGTGGCGCCTTGCGGCCTTTGCTCGCAGGTGAAATTGCCACCACCTGGCGCGCACCTGACGATGAAAACTATGATGTTACCGTGCGCCTGTCACCGAACGACAGGAATAATCCTGAAGACCTGTCGCGCCTGATGTTGAGCAGTACCCAGACCAATGCAGACGGTTCACCAAAAATGGTGCCTTTGCGCCAGGTGGCAGACATCAAGCCATCGACAGGTGCCAACCAGATCAATCGCCGTGACCTGAACCGCGAAGTGGAATTGTCTGCCAATGTGGTGGGCCGCTCTGCCGGTGAAGTCAGTGCTGAAGTCAAAAAAGTGCTGGATGGCATGCAATGGCAACCCGGCTACCGCTACAAAATGGGTGGTGCCACCAAGAACATGACAGAATCTTTTGGCTACGCTCTGTCGGCGCTGGCTTTGGCGGTGATTTTCATCTACATGATCCTGGCGTCGCAATTCGCCAGCTTCTTGCAGCCCATCGCCATCATGTCGGCTTTGCCCATGACCTTGATCGGTGTTTTCCTGGCCTTGATGTTCTTCCGCTCTACGCTGAATATGTTTTCCATCATCGGTTTCATCATGTTGATGGGATTAGTGACCAAAAATGCGATTTTGCTGGTAGATTTTGCTAATCAGGCAAGAAAAGAAGGTATGGACCGTATGGAAGCCTTGCTGGAAGCGGCCCATGTACGCCTGCGTCCCATCCTGATGACCACGCTGGCGATGGTGTTTGGCATGGTACCACTGGCATTTGCCCTGTCTGAAGGTTCCGAGCAGCGTGCGCCCATGGGGCAGGCTGTAATAGGGGGGATTATCACTTCATCATTGCTGACTTTGGTGGTGGTGCCAGTGATTTATACCTATCTGGATGATTTGGGTCTATGGATTACGCAAAAATGGCGCGGTAATCGTCAAACTGTCCAAGCGCTTTGATAAAATGCCGTTTCCATCAATTTCGCAATCGAGTATAGAAATGAATATCGAAAAAGCACGCTTCAACATGATAGAGCAACAAATCCGCCCCTGGAATGTGTTGAACCAGGAAGTACTGGATATGCTGATTGTGGTTAAACGCGAAGACTATTTCCCGGCGGAACAAAAAAGCCTGGCGTTTTTTGATACAGAATTACCCTTGCCGGATGGCAGCAAGGCCATGACGCCCAAGCTGGAAGCGCGTATCCTGCAAGAACTGGTTTTGAAGAAACAGGAAAATGTCTTGCTGGTTGGCGCAGGTACAGGTTATCTGGCGGCCTTGCTGGCTTACTCTGCCCGTCATGTGACCGTGCTGGAATCGTCCAAGGTCTTGCATGAATTGGCGACCAATAATTTGCACCACAATCATGTCAGCAATGTTGACGTGGTGCTGGCGGATGCCTTCAGTGATAAAAACACAGGTACTTATGATGCCATCATCATCGCCGGTGGCCTGGAAGAATTGCCTGAGCATCTGCAACAGCAATTGAATGTCGGTGGCCGTCTGCTAGCCTTCGTCGGGCAACTGCCAGCATTGACAGCGCAATTATTCACGCGCACTTCTGCAACTGCAGTGAGTAAGCAAAACCTGTTTGAAACTGTGGTGGAAGCTGCCGCAGGTGCCAAGCCTGTTTCGCATTTCAGCCTGTAATCCTGAGTAGAAAACGGAGGACATGGCATGGAAAATATTACCGCAACAGAACTGGCACAATGGCTCAACGATAGTAGTAGAAAAGCTCCGGTTTTACTCGATGTACGGGAACCTTGGGAGCATGAAACTTGTCATATCCCGGGTGTGCAATTGATGCCCATGCAGACAGTGCCAGCCCGTTTTCAAGAGCTGGAACCGGATGATGTGATTGTTTGTATCTGCCATCACGGCGGGCGCAGTATGCAGGTAGCAAATTTTTTAGAGCGTCAGGGTTTTACCCACACAATTAATCTGACTGGTGGTGTGCATGCATGGGCACAACAAGTCGATACGGGTATGCCCACTTATTAATTTACTTTTTTTCGGAGCCTTACATGCGTAATCCTATTCTTGCCACACTGCTGGCCTCTGCTTTCTTGACTTTGAATGCAAATGCGACTGATTTGCTGCAAATATACAAGGATGCTCTGGCAAATGATGCGCAGTATGCAAGTGCCCGTGCCAGCCTGACTGCAGGTCAGGAAAAACCTGTGCAAGGCCGCGCAGGTCTGTTGCCCGGTATCGCTCTGAAAGGCAGTGACACCAAGTCGAGTACCGATGCCGAAGTCGATGCGGTATCTGGTACCCGTACTTTGAAAGGCGTGACCAATACCTGGACGCTGGCTTTATCCCAACCTTTGTTCAACTGGGGTAACTGGCAGCAATATGAACAGAGCAAATTATCTTTGCTGGTCAGTGAAGCGCAGTTTGAGCAAGCCAGGCAGGATCTGATCCTGCGCGTTGCCCAGGCTTATTTTGATGTGCTGGCTGCACAAGATACGCTGGAAACCTTGCGTGCGCAAAAAAGTGCCATTTCTGAGCAACTGGCTTCTGCCAAGCGCAATTTTGAAGTAGGTACATCGACCATCACTGACACTCACGAAGCACAGGCACGTTATGATCTGGTGACAGCGCAGGAATTTGCCGGTCAGAGTGATTTGCAAGTCAAGCGTGCAGCCTTGCAGCAAATTATTGCCAAGGATGCGGGTGAACTGGCTACCCTGAAAGTCGGTGTCAAACTCAATGAACCACAGCCAGCGGTGATTGACGATTGGGTGTCTTCAGCTGAAAAGCAAAACTTTAGTGTGGTGGCTTCGCAAGTCGCTGTTGAAATCGCCAAGCGTGAAATACAAAGAAATCGTGCCGGACATTATCCAACCGTCGATCTGGTTGCCAGCACTGGTCGTACTTCCAATGCTGGTGCTACTAATCCTAATGGTGCGGGTGTCCTCAAGCCAACCACCATAGGCGTGCAATGGTCCATTCCTATCTTCTCCGGTTTTTCCGTTGACAGCCATGTCAAGGAAGCAATCGCACTGGAAGATAAGTCACGCAGTGATTATGAAAATGCCCGCCGTACCGCAGCCCAAGGCGCGCGTCAGGCATTTGTTGGCGTAAGTTCGGGTCTGGCACAAGTGAAAGCCTATGAAGCAGCAGAAATTTCCAGCCAGTCAGCACTTGATTCCAATAAGTTAGGCTACCAGGTTGGTGTGCGTATCAATATAGACGTGCTGAATGCGCAGCAACAGTTGTACACCACACGCCAGACTCTGGCGAAAGCGCGCTATGACACCATCCTGAATGGCTTGCGTTTGAAATCAGCTGCTGGCACTTTGAAAGAAGACGATCTGGGAGAAGTAAATACCTTGCTGCAGCACTAAGCTGTTGTTAAGGGCTGCATTTTTTTGTGTTTCATCACCAAAGAAAAAGCTCGCTATAGAAAAGCGAGCTTTTTCTTTGGACACATGCTTTTCAGGTTTTGGCTGGTTTACCGATTTCGCGGTACATAGTCTCTTGCTCAGCCAGCCACTGATCTGTCAGGTGAAGGTTTTCACGGTCCCAGGGCTGGAAACCAGGCTTGAAATAGGCGAGGTAATGCGGTAGCGAAAACCATAGCAAACCACGCGGGCGCAGACAATATTTGAGTGCCTGCCACCAGGTTCTTGGTTTGAATAACTGACCATCCTTGTACAGGCAATGCATGGTCTGCACCGCAGTATCAAAGCTAAACAGCATGGTCACATACAGAAACCAGGCTATACGCCGTATATAGCCACCACCTATCGCATGATAAGTGTCATAGGCCACGGATTTGTGTTCAGTTTCTTCTATCGAGTGCCAGGTCCACAAGGTTTTCAGTGGTTCTTCTGCATCCCCTATCCAGCTTGGTTCACTCAAAGTAGCGTCGGCAAAAATGGCGGTGAAATGCTCATAGGCTATGGTGATGGCGAGATTGCTCTCAACGCTGAACCTGGCTGTGGTGCGTATGCGCCAGGCCATATAGCCCTCCAGGAGGTAACTCAGGCCCTGGGCATGCAGTTGCTGATTATATTGAGCATGAATATGACGATGACTTGCTTCCTGACCGATAAATCCCCTGATTTCTTCTTTCAATTGTTCATCCTTGATCAAGGGCAGAGCAGCCTTGACGCTATCTATGAAATATTGTTCTCCGAGCGGAAAACTGAAGGACTGCGCATTGAACAAATGTGTGCGGAAGGCATCGCCACCCAGCCAGTGGCGTGAAAACCCCCGGGATAAATCTATCTTTAACTGACGTACTTGCAGTGGCTTTCGTGGACTGTCTGGGCTGTTTTTTTGCTGGCTCATATTCATCAGGTCTCTCATTAGGCAATGAAAAACAGTCTAAATAATTAGCCTTAGCTATAATTGTATCAAGCCGTCAAATTTGTACCGACTCGTCAATCGACCAATAAAAAGAGTTTATTAAAGTCTTCATCAGGGATCAGATAAATCCAGTAAGCAGGATCACGGGCACTGATTTTTTGCCTGAGCTGGGCGGGCGGGATGCCTGCCAGTTCCACGTATTCGCGGTGCATGTGGGCTTGATCGTAGTAGCCAGTATCGTGGGCGATTTGCGTCAGGTCACCCCAGGTGACATTTGGTTTAATGATATGAGGCAGGGAAAAGCCAAATCTTACTATGCGCCTGACATCACGTAAGGTCACCCCAAAATTTTCCCTGACACGTCTTTCTAGTTGCCTCTGTCCTATGCCAAAAAAGTCAGACAGTTCCAGCAGCGGGAAGAAGATTTTTTTGTGTGCTGCCAGGAATGCTGCCCCTATAGTGCTCCGTGGTCGATGATCGAGTACCTCAAGTAAAAAATCCTGAAACAAAGCCACGATGGTCGCCTTGTCATTGAGTCCATCCAGTTCCCGCAAGAATGTCTGGACACGTTCCGCATTGACCAGTTCATGGAAAGCTAGTGCATTGCCAGCAATTTCAGCAACATTGATACCCATAGCCTGTTGCAGCATACCTGGTCGAAAGCACACCGCCAGTGACAAAGTCTTGGGCTGATAGCGTACATGCACGGGTTCCATCATGGGGCCGCGCAAAAAGAAGCGCTCTGCCTGCAGTTCGCTTTGATCATCTTGTATGACCTTGCCACCACCGTGCGCAAACAGCATGATGGCAGGGCACAAAGTCGCTGGCAAAAACACTTCGCAATCATCCAGTTCCACGGTCATGATGTGCATGAGCAATGGAGATAATTTGGGGTGAGACGGAAATACCTGATAATTAATAGGAGTATGCAATTGGTTTTGGGACGACTAGGTTCTGAACTGAGGAGCTATTTTAACCAGAATTCAGCCGGTGCTTGCGATTTCCTGTAATGTATGGCCCCTGGATTTCCAATTTTGGAATTCCTCGTGTTGATATAGAATTTTTCATCACTTTTCGCCGTTACCTAGCCATGAATTTCACTACACTGTTACTCTTTGTCCCTGCCTGTTTTGCCCTGAATATGGCACCAGGCCCGAATAACCTTCTTTCGTTAAGTAATGCCACCCGTTACGGCTTACGTATTTCATGTCTGGCAGGTGCTGGCCGCCTGTTGGCATTTGCTCTCATGCTGATGCTGGCGTCGGCAGGTTTGGCGGTGGTCTTGCATACTTCAGAGTTGCTGTTCACAGTCATCAAGCTAGGTGGTGCGGCATATCTGTTTTACCTGGCCTGGCAATTGTGGCGCAGCGATACTACACAAACCACAGAAGTGACGACACCCGCTTTGAACTTGCTGGCGCTGGCCAGGCAGGAGTTCCTGGTCGCGATCGGCAATCCCAAGGCGATACTGATATTCACGGCTTTCCTGCCGCAGTTTATCGATCCAGCTGAGCCAACTGCCGGGCAATTCACTATTCTGGGCCTTGCGTTCTTGCTGCTGGAATGGATAGCCATCGTCTTGTACGCCTATATGGGTGTGCATATGCGCCGCTTGTTTGCCCAGCCACGCGGCAAGCGCCTGTTCAACCGTAGTTGCTCAGGTTTGCTGGCAGCTGCGGGCCTGGGCTTGCTGGTTTCACGCCGCAGCTAAGCGGGCTTATGTAGCTGTTTGGCTTACATCTTGTAAATGACCTGCAGATAGAAGTTTCGGCGTGGCATTGGTATGTCATCAGGAATAGCACCCGGTGCGAAACTGGGTTCGCGTGCATCGACATTCATCAAGTTACGTATGCTGCCTGCAATTTCCCAGCGTCCGGCGCTAGTGCGCAGGCTGATGTCCAGGGTTTTGTAATCGGCAATGGCAGGCCGCAGGTCGCCGACAGTGCGTTTGCGCCCGGCTACCCAGTTGAATTGCGAGCTGGCCAGCCAGTTCTGGTTAAATTGCCAGTCAGCACGGGCAAATAGATGATGATGTGGCGCATATCCGGCATCTTCATTGGTGGCTTTGTCGATGTTGTGCTGATAGCTGTAATTACTACTCAATTTGAGCTGGCGGCTGGCTTGCCAGTTCAGCTCGGTTTCTATGCCGCGGCCATCCTGGCCACTGGTATTGGCGTAGGCACTCCCTGAGCCAGATATGGCATCAGGAACAGTGCGTATCAGGTTTTTCATCCTGAAAGCAAACAGATTGAACTTGGCCTGGGCTTCAGGGCGAATTTGCCAGATCAGGGCTGCTTCCAGGGTTTTGATGGTTTCAGGCTGGATACTGGGGTTACCGCGCTGGGTGGGATTGTTGATGCTATACAATTCCACAAATGAGGGGGCGCGGAAAGCTTCACCATACAAGAGTTTGGCAGTCAGGTTATAGGCTGCTTCCCATACCAGCGCCAGACGTGGATTGGTGGTGCTGCCAACATCGGAATAGCGATCATGGCGTATGCCCGCAGTCAGACTCCAGTCTGGTGCTAGCTGCCATTCATCCTGCAAGATCAGATAATCAATTTTGCGCCGATGGGGCTCCAGAAAAGCCAGAGGACCGGTGTAAGCCTTGACATCTCCTGCAGGTTGCGGCAAGCCGCTGCTGGTAATCAAAAAGTTTTTATACTCCAGAGTGTCATACAAATTCAAATCATCGTGCCCTACACCTATGCGTACGTGATGTTCGCGCCAGCCTGAATACAAGAGATAGGCCGACATGCGGAATTGCCGCTCGGAGGTATCTGGTGCACCTATCATGCCTATGGGGAAGCTGCCTGCGGGGAAGGTGACGCCCGCCGGAAAAAGTCTTAAAGGAACCGGTATGCGCTGCAAATATTGCATGGCACTGAAATTAAAGCCTGCGCCCCAATCTTCGCCCAGATGCGCATCACTCCAGGACAGGTCCGAAGTCAGGCGTTGACTCTTCATCTTGCCCAGCGGGTCCAGAGCCGAAGCGATACCCGAGCCTACTCCGAGATTGTCACGCACGATGAGATTCGTGCGCCAGCGCCATTTTTCATAGCCCAGTTCCAGATTGGCATCAATCGCATCATAGCCGCTATTAATAGGACCGGGAGCCAGGCTGGCATGGGTGCCAAACACTTGGTCAAACCCGGTTTGCGCATCTGCGGTGATGATTTCATTATTGCCTGACGTCTTGCCGACACGCAGATAAGCCGCCACATCGAAATTACCCCATTTCCCACCATGCTGTATCCAGGCATCACGTGTGGCATAAGAGCCGGTGCTTACACCGAACTCAGTACCCGGTGTTTCTGCCGCATTCTTGGTGATGATGTTGATGACCCCGCTATACGCATCGGCCCCGTATAGCGCCGAACCCGGGCCACGGATGATTTCTATGCGAGCAATATGTTGCAGGGGGTAACCACCCCAGAGCTGAGACTTATTACCTTGAAATAAGACGGTCAGAGGTACGCCATTTTGCAATACCAGGATCTGCGGATTGAGGTCGCTGACGATGCCACGCACGACATAGGCCGGAAAATAAGCTGAGCCAAATCTCTCCACATGGATGCCAGCGACTGCCTCCAAGACCTGATCAAGATCAGTGGCGCCAGTGGCACGGATATCCGCAGCAGTGATCACACTGGTGACGGCGGGTGCCAGACGCAGCGATTTTTGGCTACCTGTGGCAATACTGACTGTCAGTTTGTCGCCATAGACTGCTTTTAGATCTTCATCCTCTTCATTGCTTGGTGTCTGCGCATGGGCGGACAATGAAAATGCCAGCAAGATGCTGGTTAGCCAGCTGGTGCGTCGCCGTAAGCACATCTTTCCTCCGCAGGTAAATCGCCGGTTCAGAGAGTTTGCAGACTGTTCAATAGGTTTATCATAAATCTGATATGACAGACTGTCATGGCTTTATGCTGGCTTGAGCGCGGCTATTTTTTTACTTGCTTGCTGTAAGCGGAGGAGTGTGGTGGAAATGTCGCATTTATCCCACGCAATGAAAGAGTGGAATGAAAATTCTTTATATCGATTCCGCATACGAGGCTGTTTCACATCTTGTAAACCAGTTGCAAATAAAAACTGCGGCCTGGCAAGGGGATGTCGTTCACTATGCTACCCGGGGCGAAACTTGGTTCACGCGCATCGACATTCATCAGGTTGCGTATGCTGCCAGAAACCTCCCATGAACCTGCATTGGTGCGCAGACTGATATCCATTGTCTTGTAATCGGCGACAGGTGGGCGCGTGTCACCAATTGTACGTTCGCGTCCCGCCACCCAATTGAATTGCGGACTCAGCAGCCAGTTCTGTACAAATTGCCAGTCGACGCGGGCAAACAGATGATGGTGCGGCGCATATCCTGCATCCAGATTGGTGGTCTGGTCGGTATTGCGCTGATAGCTATAATTACCATTCAAACGCAGTTGTCGGCTGGCTTGCCAGTTTAGCTCTGTTTCCATGCCATGCCCTTCCTGGCTATTGGTATTGGCATACGAACTACCCGTACCTTTAATGGCATTGGAAACGGTGCGTATCAGGTTTTTCATCCTGAACTGGAAAATATTGATTTTTGCCTGCAAGTCATTGCGAGCTTGCCAGATCACGGCTGCTTCCAGGGTTTTGATGGTCTCAGGCTGTATGGATGGGTTGCCGCGCTGGGCCGGGTTATTGATGCTGTATAACTCTGCGAAGGAGGGAGCTCTAAACGCTTCTCCGTACATGAGTTTTGCAGTGAGATCATAGGCCGCATCCCAGACCAGTGCCAGACGTGGATTGGTGGTGCTGCCTACATCTGAATAGCGATCATGCCTAAGGCCAGCCGTCAGGTTCCAGTCGGGTGCAAACTGCCATTCATCCTGAATATACACATAGTCTATCTTGCGTCTACGCGGTTCCAGAAAGGCCAGTGCACCTGTATAGGTTTGCACTGCACCGGCCGGTTGGGGCAGACCAGCTGGTGTCACCAGGAAATTCTTGAATTCATAAGTGTCGTACATATTCAGATCATCATGCCCCAGGCCCAGGCGGAATTGATGCTCATGCCAGCCAGAATACATGGCATAGGCTGAAGTACGTATTTGTCGCTCTGAGGTATTGGGGGAGCCTATGATGCCATCAGGGAAATTGCCGGTGGGGAAAGTGACACCGGCAGGATATAAAACCAGGGGCGAGGGCAAGCGTTGCAAGTATTGCATATAGCTGAGATTGAAACCCAGGCCCCAGTCCTGGCCAAAATGGCTGTCGCTCCAGGATGCGTCCGATGTCAGGCGCTGGCTTTTCAATTTACCGCTGGGGTCAAGAGCAGAAGAAGTGCCCGTGCCTGTACCTATATTATCGCGCAAGATAAAACTATTGCGCCAACGCCATTTCTCATAGCTCAGATCAAGGTTGGCATCGATCGCATGATGACCGTTATTCAAAGGACCAGGGGCCAGGCTGGCATGGGTGCCAAACAGTCTATCCAGACCACTTTGCGCATCGACACTGATAGTGTCGGTATTGCCTGCGGTTTCACCAATTCGCAAATAGGCGGCCAGGTCCACGCTAGCGATCTTACCGCCATGCTGTATCCAGGCATCGCGAGTAGAGAGCGAACCTGTGATGATGCCGAATTCTGTCCCTCTTATTTCAGCAGAAGTTTTCGTGATGATATTGATCACCCCACTATACGCATCGGCACCATATAAAGCTGAGCCTGGACCGCGTATGATTTCTATGCGAGAGATATGCTGCAAGGGATAGCCAGCCCATAGCCTTGACCTGTTCCCTGTTAAAAGTACCGTCATAGGTACACCGTTTTGCAATACCAGGATTTGTGAATTCAACTCATTGATGATGCCGCGCATGACATAGGCAGAAAAATCATTGGCACCAATTTTTTCTGCATGCATGCCTGCCACACTTTCCAGGACCTGATCAAGGTCAGTGGCACCCATGGCACGGATATCGGCGGCAGTGATGACACTGGTGACTGCAGGTGCCAGCCGCAGGGATTTCTGGCTACCGGTAGCGATGCTGACTGTCAGTTTGTCGCCATAGATGGCTTTCAGGTCATCGTCTTCTTCATTGTTTTGCGTGCGGGCATTTGCTGCTAATGAAAATGCCAATAGTAGGGCAGTCAGCATGGCTGTGTGTGGTGACAAGTGCATTGCTACTCCAGGGATCAGTCATTGCTTGAATGCACTCATCATAAGTCGCTCAGGAAAGACTGTCACAGGTTTCTGTCATATTGTTGCGCGCTTATCCTTTTTGTATGCTTACATTTTATAGACGACTTGCAGGTAGATGCTCCTTGGTGCCATGGGTAAATCATTGGGTATGGCCAGTCCTGGCGCAATACTGGGTTCGCGTATATCGGCATTGAAGAGGTTTCTGATACTTGCACTCCACTCCCACTTGCCACGTTCACGCTGTGAACGCAGGCTGATATCAACGCTGGTGTAATCAGCGATCGGTGGGCGAGTGTCGCCAGCAGCGCGGCGGCGGTCTGCCACCCAATTGACTTGCGGGCTAAAGGCCCAGCCGGATTGGAACTGCCAGTCTGCCCTTGCATACACATGATGATGTGGTGCGTAACCCGCATCAGTTTGTGTAGCTTCATCGACAGAGCGCTGATAAGAATAATTGGCAAGGAACTTGAGATCTTTATTTAAAGTCCATTGCAATTCTGCTTCCAGTCCACGGCCATTTTGATTGCCGGTATTGAAGAAAGTGGCTCCCGTGCCTGGTGTGGGATTGGCAACAGCACGGATGATGTCCTGCATGTTATAGCGAAAAACATTCAGGTTCAGCAAGATATCCTGATTGGCTTGCCAGGACAGCGCCAACTCCGTGGTGGCGATACGCTCAGGCTTGAGATTGGGATTGCCATTGGCGACGGGATTGAGACCATTGGACTCATTGAAGGCTGGGGCGCGGAAGGCGCGGCCATACAAGAACTTGGCTGTCAAATCATGGCGTGCATCCCACACCAGCGCCAGACGCGGGTTGGTGGTGCCACCTAAATCTGAATACCTGTCATGACGCACACCGGCTGTCATGGTCCAGTCTTTGGCAAAATTCCATTCATCTTGCAGATACAGGTAATCATTCTGTCTGCGGGTAGGCAGGATATGTGGTTGTATCTGGCTATAATCCATGACGGGCCCGGTTGGTATGGGGATGCCAGCCGGGCTGAGCAAGAAATTCTTGATGGTCTGACTGCGGTACAGATAGACATCATCATGTCCCAGCCCTATGCGCAATTGATGATCGGACCAGCCTGAATAGCCAGCAAAGGCGGATAACCGGAATTGTCTTTCCCAGCGTGAAGGGCCGCCTATCATGCCATCCGGGAAAACACCGGTAGGTAATTTAAGGCCCGGCGGCAAGAGTTGCAGACTGCTTTTCTCTGTGTAGTACATGAAACCCAGGGTGCTGCCCAATGTCCAGTCTTTTGCGAAAGCAGTATCTACCCAGGACAGGTCGGAGGTTAATCTTTCTGTCGTGCTACCACCTCCAAAATCCAGTGCAGAAGATACACCTGCACCAGTTTGCAGATCAGTTCGGCGCAATAGACTGGAACGCCAGCGCCAGTTATCCAGGCTGACATCCAGATTGGCGTCGACCGGATTGACTCCTGTATGTACGCTGCCAGGTGCCAGGCTTGCATGGGTGCCAAATAATTTATCATTCCTGGTTTGAGCATCAGCAGTCAAGAGTTCTTTTTGCCCATCCGTGGCCCCGGCACGCAAATATGCTGCGACCTTGAATGGACCCCATAGTCCGCCATGTAATACCCATGCATCACGAGTGCGGAAAGAACCCAACCCGGCACCCACAAAAGTACCAGGTATTTCATCTGCAGTCTTGGTGATGATATTGATAACGCCGGAAAATGCATCTGCACCATAAAGCGCAGAACCTGGGCCGCGTATGACCTCTATCCTAGAGATATTTTCAACTGAAATTGCATGCCAAAGCGCCTGCCCCTTGTCGCCGGTATATGCGGTGGTCATGGGTATGCCATTTTGCAATACCAGCATATGCGGGTTGGTCACACCTCCACCACCTATGCCACGCATGATATAGGCAGGGAAGTAAAGTATCGCGGCACGGCTGACATGCATGCCCGGTATGGTTTCCAGTACTTGATCAATGTCGGTAAAGCCTTGCGAGCGAATATCTTCGGCAGTAATGACGGATGCTACGGCGGGTGCCCGGCGCAGGCTCTGCGCCTTGCCAGTAGCGATGCTGACCATGGATTTGTCACCATATACCAGTGCCAGATCTTCATCTTCTTCGGCGTTGTCGGCAAGGGCGACGCCGCTCAGCAGCGGTAGCAGGGTAGTCAGGCTTAGCAAGAGACGTGGCAGGATGGGCATAATTTTTATGGAGACGCAGACTGACACAAACTAACTGGTTCAGCTTAATCCAGTCGCACACGACTATCAAGCTAAGTGCCACTTAATTGCGGAAAGAAAACTGTTTTACAACGCCTGCATGAAATTACAGGAAAACAAAGTGCAGGTGCTATCATAATCAGCATTCATATTTGTCTTTTTCTCATGGTTTGATAAATTATGTTGATGATCATCGTTGTGGCTGCCAGTTTGCTGATGCTGGCTGGGGCGTATAGCCTTTTTGCCAGTTTGTACTGGTCTCGATCTGGCAATTACCCCAAAAACTGGAAAAAGCTCTTTTTTTACAGCTTGCTGGCTGGATTGTTGCTGGGCCTGGCGTCATGGCTGGGCATGTTCTGGATGCTGCTACCCTATCCAAATATTGCTGGCGAAGGCTGGTTTGCCGGTTTCCCTTATATGGCTGTCTATATTGATGCAAGCGGTTACCACTATCACTTCAATTTTACGCAAGCGAGCGTGATTGCCAATGCTGCGTTCTGGTTTTTATTGCCCATGGCAAGCTTGCATGTCTATGGCAGGTATTGGCATAGACAACAGAAAAAGCCGACATGATATTTCACTTTGTCCTTAAAATTTCTTACCTATACTAAGGGCACAGTATTGCTGAGTTTGTGCAGACGTATGCTGGGGAGCATAAATTGAAAAAACAAATTTTTCCGTTTTCCATGGTGGATGTCTTTGCCAGGCAAACGCTGGCGGGCAATGGCCTGAGTATCTTTGTGCTGGAACAAACCTTGTCCACCTACATGATGCAGGCAATGACGAGGGAAATGCGACAGTTTGAAACTATCTTTTTGCAAAAACTCGAAGGCCAGAACAAATGGCGTGCGCATATCTTCACCATGGAAGAGGAGCTCGGTTTTGCCGGTCATCCCATCATCGGCGCTGCCGCCAGCCTGCATCAGCGCTTCCATCCTGAGGATGCCAGTGCGGAATTTGAATTCGTTCTCAATGAGCGCAGTGTTTTTGCCAGTAGCAGACAAGAGCAAGGCCATTTTTTTGCTGAAATGAATCAGGGCAAGGCCAGCTTTGGCGAGCCCTTGACTGCGTCCGCCTGCGAGACTTTCTTTAAGGCCCTGAATCTGCATGTGCATGACAAGGTGACGGACCTGCCATTGCAGGTAGTCTCAACTGGCTTGCCCTATCTGATTGTGCCGATACAGCAGCATCTCGACAAGGCACGCATTTGCCATGAAAAATTTGAGGCCTTGCTGGCAGGCGTGGGCGCCAAGTTTGTCTATGTGCTTGATGTGCAGCGTCGCGAAGGTCGTACCTGGGATAATGAAGGCAAAGTCGAGGATATTGCTACAGGCAGCGCAGTCGGGCCCGCCGCTGCTTATCTGGTCAGGCATCAACGTGCGCAGGCAGGTGATACCCAGATTTTTGTGCAAGGCGCTTATGTGCACAGGTCCAGTGAGTTGCATGTCACTTGCAACGCTGTAGATGAGACAGTCCTGGTACGGGGGCAAGTCTGCATGGTAGCGCAAGGCGAACTTTACGTATAAAGCACCAAAATTTGATTGCCAGCATCGTGCTTGCATCCTTCTCTCCTGTATAGGCATTGCTGCAAAGAAAAATTTGCCCTTTGCATAAGGTGTGTTCAAACCATGCCTATCTGTTATTGCCATGCCGAGATGGCAACCTCTCACTCACGCAGTCTCCTGGTGATGTCAACGCGCTTTGACGGCCTTGCAGCGTCTTGATTTTTGTCGATACTTACTTCTTTTGTAAGTAGTTCAATTACACAAAGTAGTCTAACTACATTATTTCCTTGTTCTCTTGTGGGGCGTGTGCAACACATTTTGGTGCACTAGCGCCAGGTGCCTATAGTGGTCTTATGTGGTGCATGTATTTTCTTTGTAGTTTTTTGTAGTCTTCGTTTGACACGTAATCTAGTTTTAGTACAAAATTCATTTCGGAACGTTGGGTTCTGATTGTCAGGCTGGTGTTTGGGGTGTGTGGTCTGGCAGCTCGAAGAGTGCAGGTCAAATAAAAGTGTGAGGGGACATTACATGAAACAAGCTACGCAAAAGCGTCATCAGAGCCAGGCTCTGCATCGCTTTTCTTTTAAATTAAGCCCGGTTGCGGCTGGATGTGCAGTGCTGATTTTTGGCATGACCGACATTGCGACGGCGCAAGAAGCAGCAAACAATACCGTGGTCGTGACAGGCATACGCAAGGGTATAGAAGAAGCCATCTCGATCAAGAAAAATTCCAATTCCATTGTCGAAGCGATTTCAGCAGAAGACATAGGCAAATTGCCTGATGCCAGCGTGGCAGAGTCGATTGCCCGTTTGCCTGGCGTGACTGCGCAACGCAGCCGTTCCTCCGGCAAGGCGGCAGATGTCAGCGTGCGTGGTTTGTCACCAAGTTTTAATGGCTCCTTGCTGAATGGCCGTGAGCAGGCTTCCACAGGTAATGCCCGTAGCCCGGAATTTGATTTGTTCCCGGCTGAACTCATGGGTTCGGTGTTGATCTATAAAACACCCGACGCCGCACTGGTTGGTCAGGGCCTGGCAGCGACTATTGATTTGAATACCCTCAAGCCACTGGACTTTGGCAAGCGTGTACTGGCTGCCAGCTACCGCAAACAACGCACTGGCGTACAATCAGGCTCCGAAGAGGGGACAGGCGATCGTGCATCTTTCTCTTATGTAGACCAGTTTGCTAATCGCACTATTGGTGTCTCGCTGGGCTTGACCAAGTTCAAGGAAGATGGCGGTGGCCAGCAAAAGTTTGATTCCTGGGGCGGCTTTGCGCCAACAGTCGATTATAACGGCGCCAAAGTCGTGGCACCGGGTGGATTTAAGTCTGACACTGAAGTCAGCAAGAGTAACCGCGACGGCGCTTCTCTGACGCTGCAATACAAGCCAAATAAAAACTTCAAATCTTCTGTAGACGTATTTTATTCTGCGGGTTCCACTAGTCTGAAGAAAACAGGTCTGGAAGGCGCCATTGCCGGTTCAGCCGGTGGTTATGATCCTGACGGCGTACTCAGCAATGCAACCATCGTCAATGGTGTTGCTACAGCTGGTACTTTCAGTAACTATAAAGGCGTGGTCCGTAATCATAAAGAAAGCGCTGACGACAAGCTGACGTCGATAGGCTGGAACAGTGAAATGAAACTCGATGAGTGGACGGCGGTAGCTGATCTGTCTTATTCGAAAGCTGACAAACATAGCAAGCGCTATGAAACCACCGCAGGTCAGCCAGGTGATGCGTCGGCACTGGGTTCGATTTCTTATACCGGTTTTAATGGCGGCAATTTTTCTGATGTGAAGTACTCTACCAGCCTGAACTATTCCGACCGCAATGTCGCCAGGCTGACTGACGTGGATGGCTGGGGTGGCGGTCCGAATACGCCGCAAGCGGGATATGTGGCTCTGCCAGATATTAATGACAAGGTCAACAGCATACGTCTGAGTGCTAAACGTGACCTGAGTTTTGGTCCTGTTGTCGCGGCGCAGTTTGGCCTTAATTATACTGACCGCGACAAGGACCGCACGGGCCAGGAGGGACGCCTGGTTGTCAAGGGTACCAGCGGATATGCATCTGCAGCTGTGCCTGGCAGTGCTGTCGCAACGGCAGGTACGGTCGGTTTGCCAGTTGTATCGTTTGATCCCGATGGTTCTTTGGGTACGATTTATGACCTGGCGCGCTGGGTTGACGCATCTGTATTGGCAAAAGATTGGTCTGTAAGTGAAAAAGTCACCACTGCCTATGCCATGGGCGACCTGGATGGTCAGGTAATGGGCTTGAACTATCGTGGAAATTTTGGTGGACAGTTCATTCACACCAGCCAGCGCTCGACCGGTAACCAGGTTGATCTGGCCAAGTGCACGGGCATTACAGTTGACACTTGCCCATTCAAGACTACCTCTGGTGGCAAGTCATATTCTGATTTCTTGCCTAGCCTGAATGTCTCTTTTGATCTGGGTAAAGAGCAGTTCTTACGTGTGGGTCTGGCAAAAGTTTTGTCACGTGCCAATATGGATGATCTGCGTGCCAGCCAGGAATTTGGCGTCAAGACCGGCGGCGCCTTCCCTATTCTCACTGGCAGCGGCGGCAATGCCGAGCTCAAGCCTTTCAGTGCCAAGGCTTTCGATTTGTCCTATGAAAAATATTTCGGCAAGAAGGGTTATTTCAGTGTTGCCGGTTTCTATAAGCAGCTCGATACTTATATTTACCGTGCACCACGTACTTTTGACTTTAAACCTTTTGTCAGTGCAACCACACCTTTGCCTCTGACTGGTCCATATCAAGGTTCTACGGTCGGTTTGCTGACGACGCCACAAAACGGTCAGGGCGGTAATATCCATGGCTTTGAAGTTGCCCTGAATATTCCATTCTCCATGATTACTCCTGTGCTGGATGGCTTCGGTGTCATGGTGAATCACTCTGATACATCAAGCCAGATTACCCTGCCAGCTTTTGGTTTTGGTACGTCAAATATCAGCGCCGAAAACATCCCCTTGCCAGGTTTGTCCAAGCGTGTCAGCAATCTGCGTTTGTACTATGAAAAGAATGGCTTCCAGATAGCGATAGCAGGACGCAAGCGCTCTGACTTCCTGGGTCAAATCAGTGATTTCCAGGATAATCAGCAATTGACTTTCATTAAAGGTGAAACTATCGTTGATTTCCAGGTATCGTATGAATTCCAGACTGGCTACCTGAAAGGTTTATCGTTGCTGGCGCAAGCAAATAACTGGAATAATGCACCTTTCCAGCAATATGATACTGATCCAAGCAAGATTACTGACAAGACCGTGTATGGCAGGACTTATCTGTTCGGCCTGAACTACAAGTTCTAAGAACCTATTTGCGATCTTAAGCGCGTGCGAGTCCTGATTATGCTTACTCGCTACAGATCGTAAACAGGTTTTGAGCTGGATTGTAGGCAACCCCTGTCAGCGCGAGCTCACGGGGGGTTGTTTTTTTGGTGGAGACAAAATGCAGAATACAACTATAAAAAACGTGGTGATTGTTGGTGGTGGTACGGCAGGCTGGATGACGGCAACTGCGCTGGCGACTGTCTTGCAGGGGCAATATCAAATACGGGTAGTCGAGTCGGATGAAATTGGTATTGTCGGTGTCGGCGAAGCGACCATACCGATGATACAAAGATTCAACCAGGTTGTCGGCATCGATGAAAATGAATTCCTGCGCGAGACCCAGGGTACGTTCAAGCTAGCGATAGAATTTGTCAACTGGGGCAAGCAGGGCGATCGTTACATGCATGGCTTTGGCAGCATAGGCCAGGACCTTGGCAGCGTGCGCTTTGACCAGTACTGGCAAAAAATGCGCAAGCTGGGCAAGGCTGATGAGCTGGCTGCCTATTCAATCACCCGCATGATGGGTAAGGCAAATAAATTCATGCCGGCTCGCCACGATGTACCAAATTCACCGCTGAACCAGATTGGCCATGCCTATCATTTTGATGCCAGCCTGTATGCGCGTTACCTGCGCAAGATTGCTGAAACCCGCGGTGTAGAGCGTACCGAAGGTAAGATAGTCTCAGTCAGTCAACGTGAGGCTGACGGCTTTGTCGATGCCATCATTCTGGAAAATGGTGAACGTATAGAAGGTGATTTATTCATCGACTGTTCCGGCTTCCGTGGCTTGCTGATAGAGCAGACCTTGCACACCGGTTATGAAGACTGGTCGCACTGGTTGCCCTGCGACAGGGCGCAGGCCGTGCCTTGTGAATCTGCGCCGGAGCTCTTGCCCTATACCCGCGCCACCGCACACCGCGCTGGCTGGCAGTGGCGCATCCCGCTGCAGCATCGCATAGGCAATGGCCATGTGTATTGCAGCCAGTATGTCAGCGATGACGAAGCGGCTTCCGTGTTGTTGTCCAATCTTGATGGCAAGCCACTGGCTGATCCACGCATAATCAAATTCAAGACTGGCATGCGCAATAAAACCTGGAACAAGAATGTGGTAGCGATAGGCTTGTCCAGCGGCTTTCTCGAGCCATTGGAATCCACCAGTATCCACCTCATACAATCAGCCATTGCACGCCTGATCGACTTCTTCCCTGACCAGAGTTTTAATGCTGTTGATATCGCTGAATACAATCGCCAGTCGCGCTTTGAATATGAGCGTATCCGTGACTTTGTGATCCTGCATTACAAACTCAATCAGCGCGATGATTCAGCTTTCTGGAAAGCCTGCGCAGCCATGCCCGTGCCGGACAGTTTGCAGCACAAGATTGACCTGTTCTGCGCCAGCGGGCGCCTGCTGCGCGTTGATAATGAATTGTTTGCCGAGGTTGGCTGGCTACAGGTTTTTGAAGGGCAAAATTTAATTCCTGAAAACCGCCATCCTCTGGTAAATTTGCAGACCGAAGCGGACACTATGGAATATCTCGATAGTGTGCGTGAGGTAGTGCAGAAATGCGTGGCCATCATGCCAGGACATGCTGCCTATATAGCCCAGCATTGCAAGGCCAGAAGCTGAGTCAGTACTGTTTGGGGGGGAGGTGCCACTGTTACGTTCCACTAGTAGTGGCGCATAGAAAAATAAACTCAAAAAATATAAATTATGCATACTGGTATGAGCACTACCGAGATTTTCCTGATCGCGATGTTCGTGATTTTTACTCTGCCTTATCTGATTTGGCGGGTAGGGAAAACCGACTATTACGCGCCACTGGTAGTAGTCCAGATTATCACTGGTATTTTGCTGGGGCCTGGTGTGTTGGGCGCGATTTATCCTGACTACTACAAATTTGTCTTTAATCCCCAGGTGATACAGTCATTGAATGGCATCGCCTGGTGGGCCGTCATGATTTTTGTCATGATTGCCGGAATAGAACTGGACTTGAAGAAGGCCTGGGAATATAGGCGCGAAAGTACCATCACAGCGGGCCTGGCATTGGGCATGCCATTACTGTTTGGTTGCGTAGCTGGTCTGGGTTTGCTGAGTATGGATGGCTGGATGGGGCCTAAGGCCATGAGCTGGCAATTCGTACTCGGTGTGGGCATGTCCTGCGCAGTCACCGCCTTGCCTATTCTTATCCTGTTGATGGAAAAACTTGATATCCTGCGCCAACCCATAGGCCAGCGCATACTGCGTTATGCCAGTCTTGATGATATTGCCATCTGGGGCGTGCTGGCGGTGATCTTGCTGGACTGGACGCGCATGGGGCGGCAAGTTGGTTTTTTAGTGGTGTTTGCCATTGCCACTGTCTTGTTCCGCAAACTCATGGTCTGGCTGGAAGAGCGTGACCGCTGGTATGTAGGCCTGATCTGGCTGGCGGCTTGCAGTTTTGCTGCGGACTGGGCGGGCCTGCACTATATGGTAGGTGCTTTCCTGGCAGGTGCTGTCATGGATGCCCACTGGTTTAATCAGGAAAAAATGGATCTCATGCGTCACCATGTCTTGCTGGCCATCATGCCAGTGTTTTTCCTGAGCACGGGTTTGCGCACCAACTGGGCCGTGGGCGGTACTGCGGTATTCATTGCAGCAGCCGTGCTGCTGGTGGCCTCTGTGTCGGGTAAGTTGATAGGCATACAGGTCGCAGGAAAAATATTGAAATGGGAAAAAGGCGAGGCATCCATCATAGGCTGGTTATTGCAAACCAAGGCTTTGATCATGATTATCTTCGTCAATATTTTGCTCGATAAAAGCATCATCACCAGTGAAACCTTTACTGCCTTGTTGCTGATGGCGATTGCCAGCACCATGCTGACCGTGCCTGTGGTGTATCCGAAATTGCAAAAAATGAAGGAGCTGATTTTCAGGAGTAAATAGGCTTTTTGAATTTTGGTTTTTCAGGCGAAATGCCCGTTGCTTTTGTGAAAGTGGCGGGCATTTTCTTTTGATGGTGTGTGTCAGAATAAGTTTGAAAAAAATAGAAAATGATGGGTAGTATTGCTACAGATTGCTATTTTCAGCTTAAGGTTTTGTGCGAATTTTTCATTTTCACCATGCGTGACCATTGTTTGTAGTTATCCTTAAAAATTTATGTAGTTTGGTTACATTTTGCTGTGGTAGTATTTCAAAATGCAGATGTGCTTAATATGGTGACTTTGTTGGGAAGTCGTTTTCAGCCAGCAAGCCGTACTGCAACAGTAGTTCATAATAAAATTTGGGGACAAAACACCATGCAAGTATCTGCATACAAACCGCGTCTGTCGTTCTGGCAGTTGTGGAATATGAGTTTCGGTTTCTTTGGCATACAGTTTGGTTTTGCACTGCAAAATACCAATACCAGCCGCATTTTTTCTACCCTGGGGGCGAACCCGGATGATCTGGCTCTGTTCTGGCTGGCTGCACCCATTACTGGCTTGCTGGTGCAACCTGTCATTGGCTATTTGAGCGACAATACCTGGCACCCATTTTGGGGCCGTCGTCGTCCTTTCTTTTTTATCGGTGCGATACTGGCATCCATCGCCATGTTCCTCATGCCAAATTCCAGCGCCTTGTGGATGGCGATAGCGGTGTTGTGGATGATGGACAGTGCCATCAATATTTCCATGGAACCTTTCCGCGCCTTTGTCGGTGACAAGCTTGATGTCTCGCAACAAACTGCGGGCTTTGCCATGCAGACTTTCTTCATCGGTTGCGGTGGTGTGATTGCCTCTCTGTTGCCGACGATATTCACGGATTACCTGGGCGTCAGCAATGTGCCAGTGAATGGCGCGATACCTGATACCGTGCGTTACTCCTTTTATTTTGGCGGTGCCATATTTGCCTTGTCCGTCATGTGGACAGTTTTCGCCAGCAAGGAAATCCCTCCGGCAGATCTGGAAAAATTCAAACAGGAGCGTAAAAACAACCAGGGCATAGGCAAGGCAGTCAGCGAGATCCTCGGTGGCTTTGTCAGGATGCCCAAGACCATGGTGCAACTGGCGTTGGTGCAATTTTTTACGTGGGTCGCCTTATTTGCCATGTGGGTCTACACCACGCCTTCGATAGCACAAACTGTCTTCCATAGCAGCGATGCGCAATCAGCAGCTTTCCAGGAAGGCGGTAACTGGGTGGGCATCATGTTCGCGGTGTATGGTGGCGTATCTGCACTCGCTGCTTTCTTATTGCCTGTGCTGGCAAAGATGACCAGTCGCAAATTTGTTCACATGCTCTGTCTGGTCATAGGTGGTGTCAGCCTGATGAGTATCTTCCTGATCTCATCCAAGCAAATCCTGCTCTTGCCCATGGTGGGCGTGGGCATAGCATGGGCCAGTGTACTGACCATGCCTTACGCAATCCTGGCAGGGGCTTTGCCAGCGAACCGCATGGGTTATTACATGGGCCTGTTCAACTTCTTCGTGGTGATACCGCAGATCATTGCCGGTGTCGTGCTCGGTGCGATCTTGAAGCACTTCTTTGATAACCAGTCCGTCAAGGTGCTGATGCTGGGTGGGGCTTGCATGATACTGGCTGGCCTACTGACCTTGCTCGTCAAGGATGAAGCCGCAGAGGGAGCGTCGGTCGCATCAAGCGTGGATAAGACCGCAGCTAATGCTGCAGCAGTTTAATCTTTGCATTCGACGGAACCCTCTCATGCAAGCAAAAGCAATCAGACTGGGGCTGGCAGCATTGCTGGCTGCGTCCTGTAGTTCCATGTCGCTGGCTGCACCGAAGTTAAAAACAGCCCAGCCATTTTTATGGGAAAACGCCACTGTCTATTTTTTACTGACAGACCGCTTTCATAACGCCAACCATAAAAATGATCTCGCTTATGGTCGTAAAAATGATGCCGCGCCCCAACGAGGTTATGCTGGTGGCGACCTGGCTGGCATTACTGCGAGGATCAAGTCTGGTTATTTCAAAGACCTGGGTGTCGATGTCATCTGGCTGACGCCGCCGGTTGAGCAAATTCATGCAGGTACGGATGAGGGAACGGGCAAGTCCTATGGCTTTCACGGCTACTGGGCCAAGGACTTCACCCGTGTCGATGCCAACCTAGGCACTGAAGCGGACATGCGCGAGTTCGTTGATACCGCCCATGCGCACGGCATGCGTGTCTTGCTCGATGTGGTCATGAACCACCTGGGCCCAGTGACTGAGCAAGACCCGGTCTGGCCAGAAGAATGGGTCAGGACATCGCCCACCTGTACTTATAAAGATACTGAAACCACCGTCAGTTGCACCCTGGTCAAAAACCTGCCGGATATACGGACAGACAGCAAAATCACAGTCAGCTTGCCGCCAGTGCTGGTAGAAAAGTGGAAAGCGGAGGGGCGTTACGAGAGAGAAGTCAAAGAGCTGGATGATTTTTTCCAGTGCACAGGCCTGCCACGTGCACCACGCTACTACCTCATGAAATGGCATGTGGACTGGGTAAAAAAATACGGTGTTGATGGCTTCCGCGCTGATACCGCCAAACATACAGAACCAGAAATCTGGAAAGAATTGCATGGCCTCGCCAGTGCAGCTTATGAAGACTGGAAGCAGGCTAACCCTCAAAAGAAACTGGGCAAGCAGGCTTTCTTCATGACTGGTGAAGTGTATAACTATGCCCTTGCCCACGGCCAGGACTTTGACATGGGTGACGGTCAGACGGTCAATTTTTACCAGAATGGTTTTGACAGCCTCATCAATTTTGGTTTCAAGTCAGATGCCAACAAGACTTATGAAGCCTTGTTCAGTGATTATGCCGCGCGTTTGCATGGGCCTTTGGCCGGATACTCTGTGCTCAATTACATCAGTTCGCACGATGATGGTGGGCCCTTTGATCTCTTACGCCAAAAACCATTTGAATCGGCCAATAAACTCTTGCTGAGCCCCGGTGCTGCACAAATTTATTATGGCGATGAAACCGCGCGCTCACTGAATGTAGCAGGTGCACAAGGCGATGCGACCCTGCGCTCCTTCATGAACTGGGATGAGCTGGCAAAGAATGTCAGCCGTGATGGCTACCGCATTGCTGATGTGCGCCAGCACTGGAGTCGCCTGGGTTTGTTCCGGCGCGCCCATCCTGCCGTAGGCGCTGGCGAGCATGAAAAACTGGCGGACCAACCTTATACCTTCAAGCGCACTTATGACAAGAACGGTATCAGCGATAAGCTGGTGATTGCACTGGATATTCCCGCTAACAGCAATCCTGCCATTAGCGTCGCAGGCGTGTTTGCCGATGGACAAAAACTGCGCGACTATTACTCTGGCAAGACTGCCACAGTCGTCGATGGCAAGGTGCAATTCAATAGTGGCTTGAGCACGATATTGATTGCGCCTTAGTAAGCACAAAAAATAATTAGAGACACATGAAAAAAACATCCATAGTCAAACTGAATATCTTTGCTGTTGCAGTCTTGTCACTGGCGACTACCGTACATGCACAAAATTCTGCACGCACTATCGTGTCGGTCAGCAAACAGGTCGATCATCTGGAAATCAAGGTCAATGATGGTTACTATATCCTGAAGCCGTATAGCGACAAGATCATGGAAACCAGTTTTATTCCTGCTGCTGAGAAATTCAATCCAGCTTCGCATGCAGTCGTCTTGTCGCCTGCCCGCGTCAAGACCAGCTTCAGAGAAACGGCAAACAACATACAGTATGTTGCAGGCGACATCAGTGTCAGTATCAGCAAATCACCGCTGCAAATTGCCTATGCCTACAAGGGCAAGCCCTTGTTGTCAGAAAAAAATGGCTTTAGCAAAACCAAAGATGCAGAAGTGCTGGACTTTAATCTGGATGCAGATGAAGCCTTGTATGGTGGCGGCGCCCGCGCGCTGGGTATGAACCGCCGTGGCAATCGCCTGCCTTTGTATAACAAAGCACACTATGGCTATGAAGAACGTTCAGAACAAATGAATTTTTCCATGCCGCTGGTATTTTCATCAAAGATGTATGGTCTGCATTTTGATAATGCTGCGATAGGCCAGCTTGATCTGGACAGCAAGAGAAACAATGTGCTCGCGTATGAAACCATCAGCGGACGCAAAACTTACCAGGTCATCGCTGGTGACAGTTGGGCAGACATCGTCAGTAACTACACCAGCCTGACCGGACGCCAGCCTTTGCCACCGCGCTGGACTTTTGGTAATTTCGCCAGCCGCTTTGGTTATCATAATGAAGCAGAAGCGCGCAGCATACTGGATAAATTCCGCGCAGAAAAAATCCCCGTCGATGCCATCATCTTTGATCTTTACTGGTTTGGCAAAGACATCAAGGGCACCATGGGTAATCTGGAATTTGATCAAGACAGCTTTCCCAATCCCAAGGGCATGATTACCGACTTTGCCCAGCAAGGTATCAAGACTATCTTGATTACCGAGCCTTTCATTCTAACGACTTCAAAAAAATGGCAAGAGGCTGTTGATAAAAATATTCTGGCAACTGACAAGCAGGGCAAGCCTTTTACCTATGATTTTTATTTTGGAAATACCGGCCTCATCGATATCTTCAATCCCCCAGCGCAAGACTGGTTCTGGAGTATCTATAAAGACTTGAAAAATATGGGTGTGGCTGGTTGGTGGGGTGATCTCGGTGAGCCGGAAGTCCATCCACCTGCCTTGCAGCACAAGACTGGCAGTGCTGATGAATTGCATAACATCTATGGTCATCAATGGGCCAGACTGATTGCTGATGGCTACAAGAAAGACTACCCCAATCAGCGACCTTTCATCCTCATGCGCTCTGGTTATTCAGGTTCGCAAAGACTGGGTATGATACCGTGGTCAGGTGATGTCAATCGCACCTGGGGGGGCTTGCGTGCCCAGCCTGAGATAGCTTTGCAGATGGGCATGCAGGGCATGGCCTATATGCATTCTGACCTTGGCGGTTTTGCCGGTGCCAATCTGGATGATGAGTTGTACACGCGATGGTTGCAGTATGGTGTGTTCCAGCCCGTATTTCGTCCGCATGCGCAGGAAGAGGTAGCATCTGAACCGGTCTTGCGCGAGGTTAAGACCAAAGCCCTGGCCAAGACAGCGATAGAATTGCGTTACCGCATGCTGCCTTATAACTACACGTTGGCATTTGAGAATAACCAGCACGGCCTGCCTTTCATGCGCCCACTGTTTTATGCTGAACCACAGAACCAGAAGCTGCAAACTGTGGCTGACACTTATCTATGGGGTGATAATTTCCTGGTGCATCCTGTCATGAAAGCAGGGGAAAGAGAAGCCAGCGTGTATTTCCCTGCTGGCAGCACCTGGTTTGATTTTTATACTGGTCAGCAGCATCAAGGTGGTGCGACTGACACGATAAGCGTGGAGCAAGATCATATTCCGGTATTTGTGCGTGCCGGTGCCTTTATTCCCATGAGCCCGCTGGTGCAGAATACCCACGACTATTCAGCAAAAAAACTGGAACTGCATTACTACCATGATGCTGCGGTCAACAAGTCGGCTGGCAAGCTGTATGACGATGATGGCGAGGCTGCAAATGCCTATGAGAAGGGGGCTTATACCCTCATGCATTTCAATAGCCATGCGCATGCTGCGCAATTGAAAATCAGTCTGCAGGCTGAGCTTGGCTCACTTGCGAAGGCTGTGGACAGGGACATTGCCCTGCATATACACAATATCGCCAGCAAACCAGTATCAGTAAGCTTGCAAGGCAAAGCGACACCATTCAACTGGGATGAAGCCAATAAGCAGCTGAATATCAATATTCAATGGCTGAAAAACAGTAGGGCAGAGCTATCAATAAAGTTGGGTAAATGATATTGTCATGCCCGTACAGGGATATTGACCATGAAATTGCAGATGTTTGTGGTAAATTGCAAGATTGTATTCTCTGTAAGAAAATAGGCAGCAAACCGTATATATGAAAACAGCATGACGACAGAACACGCACTTGTAGAACATGGTAACGCGGCCGGTTTTTCTGGCGGTCCGCGTTTGTTGGCAGATATAGGCGCAACCCATGCGCGCTTTACACTTGAGTCTTCGCCAGGTGTGTTTGAATCCGTCAAGGTATTGAAGTGTGATGAATACACCGACATCATCGCCTTGTTGCGCGCCTATTTGTCTTCAGTACCTGGCAGTAAAGTCCATCATGCTGCGTTTGCACTTGCCAACCCTATCGACGGTGATCAGGTCAGGATGACCAATCGTGACTGGGCATTTTCCATAGAAGATGTGCGTCGTGAATTTGGTTTGTACACGCTGCTGATCGTCAATGACTTTACCGCCCTGGCCATGTCACTGCCGGGTCTGCAAGCCAAGGACCTGATGCAGGTTGGTGGCGGCACGCCTGTGGCAAAGTCTGTGATTGGTGTGCTGGGACCTGGCACCGGTTTGGGTGTGTCCGGTCTGATCCCGACCTCTGATGGTTTCGTTACCCTGGGCAGTGAAGGCGGTCACGTCAATTTTGCGCCAGTGGATGAACGTGAATACGCCATCCTGCAATTCGCCTGGAAAGAATGGCCGCATGTTTCTACCGAGCGCCTGATTTCCGGCCCCGGCATGGAATTGATTTATCGCGCCCTGGCAGACAGGAATAATAAAAAAGTCCCAGCCTTGCCAGCGCAAGACATCATGCGTGGTGCCCTCGCTGATAATGATACTGAGGTCGATGCGCTTTGCCTGGAAACCCTGGAATGCTTTTGCGGCATGCTGGGCAGTTTCAGTGCCAACCTGGCGGTGACCCTGGGTGCTTTTGGTGGTATCTATATTGGCGGTGGCATCGTGCCGTTGATGGGCGATTATTTCGCCACTTCAGCCTTCCGCACACGCTTTGAAGCCAAGGGACGCTTCAGCAGTTATCTGGCACAAATCCCTACCTTTGTGATTACCACGCCCAATCCGGCGTTTTATGGTGTGTCCGCGATTTTGTCTGAGCACTTGCGTGGTCGCAGTGGTGACAGTTCACTCATGGACCGCATACAGCAAATCCAGGCTGAGCTGACACCGGCAGAGCGCCGGGTCGCTGCCCTGGTACTGGAAAACCCGCGCACGGTATTGAATGAGGCCATTGCAGAGATAGCCCGCCTGGCCGATGTCAGCCAGCCTACCGTCATCCGCTTTTGCCGTTCGTTGGGCTTCCTGGGCCTGGCTGATTTCAAACTCAAGTTTGCCAGCAGCCTGACCGGCACTATCCCCGTGCGGCATAGTCAGGTACGCATGAGTGACAGCACGCATGACCTGAGTGCCAAGGTGATTGATAACACTGTCTCGGCGATTTTGAATTTCCGTGACCAGCTGGATGTACGCTCGCTCGATCAGGCAATCGCCCTGTTGCGCAAGGCGAACAAGGTCGAATTTTATGCCATGGGTAATTCACGTGCAGTGGCACTGGATGGTCAGCATAAATTCTTCCGCTTCCGTATTCCTACTGCCTCGTATGGCGATGCGCATTTATTCTCCATGGCAGCAGAATTGCTGAACCCTGGTGATGTAGTCATCGTCGTCTCCAATTCCGGTAAATTGCCAGAATTGCTGAAGGCGGTGGATGCTGCCCGCCTGGCCGGGGCAGATGTGATCGCAATTACACCCAATCAATCTCCACTGGCGAAGAAGGCCACGGTTTGCCTGGCAGTCAATCATACCGAAGACAATGCGACCTTCCTTTCCATGATTTCTCGTATCCTGCAATTATTGCTCATCGATATCATTGCGGTAGGCTTGTCTGTCGATGCACCTGAAACCGAGGGGCAGGGCGATGACATCAAGCGCAAGGAATTATCGCGTTTCAGCAATTTACTGATTTCGCATCTGGATAGTTGATTACGTCTTAATCTAGTCAATGCAGCTTGCCTGAGCAGTCTGCCTGCTGTTATTGTTTTGCCTTTCATCTTTGGATGGACAGGCATGTCAGCTTTTTTTGATCCCTTGGTCTTGCTCGATGCGGGCTTGCGTGGCACGCTACTGGCCCTGCTTTTGCTGTTGTCTGCCATCTTGGCTCGTGACCGCTCACAATTACTGGTGGTGCGTGCTGGTATCGCGCTTTGCCTGGGACTGGCGGTGCAGGTGCTCAGTGCCACCCCCTGGATAGAAGCCATGGTGCCACGTTTATGGCAAGCACCCCTGGTTGCCATTTCTGTGGCAAATGCCGTATTGTTTTTAGTGTTTGTGCAGGCCTTGTTTGATGATGATTATCTGTTGCAGCCCTGGCAGGTGCTGGCCTGGTTTGCTGTTGCTGCCTTGAGTGCGCTGAATTGTGCAGTGATAGCGGGTAGTGCCTCCATCATTGCGCCGCTGACGATGGGCGTGCAGCGTGCCATACCGCTTATATTTGCTATTCTGGCCGCACTGGCAGCCGCCAGAAACTGGCGTACTGACCTGGTTGAACAACGCCGGCGCCTGCGTGCTTTCATCGTGATTGCCGGGAGCATCTATACCGTCTTGTTGCTGATTGCCCGCCTGAGTTCACCGCAGGGTAGGCTCATAGGCGGTACTGCCATGGCCGATGTGCTTGTTTTGTTATTGATTATCGCCATCGTGACTTTCCGGATGTTAAAGCTGGGACACCTGGATTTATTTCCGCTTCCTGTAGCGACGCTGCAAAAGCACGCCATTTCACCAACTAATCCCGTACCTGTTGTGGCCACTGGGGCAGAGCTTGTGGAAGATAAACTGGTAACGGCATTGCAAAAACTCATGCAGGGTGAGCATTTATACCGCAGCGAAGACCTGACGCTGGCCAGCCTGGCTCACAAAATGCAAATTCCTGAATACCGTCTGCGCAAGCTGATCAACCAGCAACTTGGCTATCGCAACTTCAATGCCTATATCAATGCCTTCCGTCTGGATGAAGCGCGCGCTGCCTTGTCTGATCCTGCCCAAAGGGATTCGCCTGTCCTTAGCATTGCGCTGACTTCCGGTTTTCAGTCCATAGGCCCCTTCAATCGCGCCTTCAAGGCCGCGACAGGGCTCACGCCCACCGAGTACCGTAAACAAAATATGGCCGATTCCTGAAATCGGCTAGCCGAAATCTGCAATTTGCAGCTTGTGGCAAGACATCATTCGATTTTTTTAGCATAGTCAGTTTCAGCCGGGGTAGCAGCTCCGGCACTACACTGACAGGAGCCTGAATGATGAAAGCCATGTATACGCATCGTATTAAACAATTACTGAACTGGTCCGGCTATTTGCTGCTGGGCCTGCTATTTTTTACAAGCGGTATGGCAAGAGCATCCGTTGGTTTTGAAGAAATTGCACCGACTGCAAATGATGGCACGATTACCCTGTATTACCCCAGTAATGCACCGGAGCAAGCCATGCACCGCGGTCCCTTCCATTTCAAGCTGGCAGTTCAGGCTGAGCCGGTACGTGGCAATGCTCATCTGATCATCATTTCTCACGGTTCTGGCGGTTCGCCCTGGGTACATGCTGACCTGGCACGTAGCATGGTGGAAGCCGGGTTTATCGTTGCCATACCTGAACACCATGCCGACAACTACAAGGATGATAGCGATCCTGGGCCAGATAGCTGGACTTTGCGTCCTGCCGAAGTATCACGGGCGATAGATGCAGTTGGCCGTGATCCACGTTTTTCTCCTTTGCTGACATTGGATAAGGTAGGCATATATGGCATGTCGGCGGGTGGCCATACCGCACTCAGCATGGCGGGTGGACGCTGGTCACCGGCTACGTACAAGCAGCATTGTGAAGAAGACCTGGTGGATGATTTTCAATCCTGTGTGGGCTTGATTACCCGCTTGAAGGGAAACATGTTTGATGGCTTGAAAAAATGGCTGGCTTTAATGGTCATCCGCCATCGCTTCAGCGATACCACCATGCGCGAGCATCATGATCCTCGCGTGGCCGCCGTGGTGGCTGGCGTACCCACTGCTGCTGATTTTGATATGGCATCCCTGCAAAATCCACCTATGCCACTGGGCCTGGTGACGGCAGGGCAAGATCATTGGCTGATACCGCGTTTTCATAGTGATAAAGTACTGGCAGCCTGCCGTACTTGCGAGCTGGTCGCACATCTGCCTGAAGCTGGTCATGGAGCCTTATTGTCACCCTTGCCACCGAACCTCAGCGGCCTGGAGGGCGATATGCTGAATGACCCTGTCAATTTTGATCGTTCCCAGATGGCAGGAGTGGACAAGAAAATTACGGCTTTCTTTGAAAAGCATTTATTGCATTGACGTTTAGCATTCTGGATGGCAGGCTTATTTCGACAATGTATCCACATATTCTTTCACTGCTTGCACACCCTCCGGTGTATCTGTCATGGATCGCAGCAGCAGGCTCATATACCGGCATTCATCTGAAGTTGAAGCTTGTTTTTCGTCATTGCTTTCAGATGCGACTTCATTTTTATAATTGCTGACTGCCGTCGCATAATGCGGGGACGCAGTCAGCAGCAACTGCAATTTGGGATAAGCGGATTTGAAACGCTGAAGTTCAGTCTTGTATTCCTGGGCGGCGGCAGGGGCAGCGCGGGCGCATCTGTCTTGATAGATGACAGTCAGCTCATACAGACGTGAGACTACCTTTGCCTGTGCAGCTGAATTATGCTCAGGGGCATTGGCCGCGTTTGAGAGATTGATCATGATTGCTGAAGTTAAGATGAAAATTATTCGTGAGAGCATGAGAATTTGTGTTCGTAGTGAATACTTATTTATTGAGTAAATAATTGAAACTAAAAGATACCCTGTCAGTATCTGTCAAGTTAGGCCCCACTCTATGGAATA
This sequence comes from Undibacterium sp. JH2W, assembly GCF_049340425.1. Classification (NCBI taxonomy): domain Bacteria; kingdom Pseudomonadati; phylum Pseudomonadota; class Betaproteobacteria; order Burkholderiales; family Oxalobacteraceae; genus Undibacterium; species Undibacterium sp. JH2W. Next base: position 387,540 of record NZ_JBMPOT010000004.1, read on the forward strand.
CATCTGATCTGAACAAGACCAACTTGCCAACTTCAGGTGCGATGACATAGTTTTCAAACTGTTTGTATTGCATATCACAAGGGAAGATGGCAAGTTCACCATCATGTTGATTGGTGTTAAAGTAATAGGCGCCGCTGATGGATACACCTTCTACATTTCTTTCGTGATTATGCCTTTCCTGGTAACCAAATTTCTTGGTGATATTGATCCAGCTTTGTGTGTACTGGTGATTGATTTTCCAATCCTGGTCGCGCCTGGTCATATGGACAAACTGCAGCACGCTGTCTTCTATGAATTTTCTTAAATGATGTAATTCAGCGCGGGCGAAGATGTTTTTTTCTTGGTCGAAAGAACTCAGTACATTGTCACCCCATGAGCGGCTGAGCAGGCGATTCAAGTCTTCCTTGCGGCGCAAGACTTCTTCATTGATGACATCAATAGTGTCGTCGCTTGCCCTGGATATGCCAACCAGGGTGGGGAAGAGGACTTCGATATTCATTACGTGCGCCGCCAACAAAAAAAGTGATGTGCATGATCTTAGATGATTTCTTTGTTGGCGTGGGCTTGAAACATTTATTTTCCAAAGAAACTTAATGCACCATGCCTTGCTTGCAAATTATTTCCAACTCAGGATATTCGACATGTAATTGCGCAAGCATGGCCTTGGCTATGCCAAGCTCGCGATAGCTGGGTTTGACGTATAAAACTTCAATACAGATTTTTCCACCAAGGATGCTGCAATCCAGTGCCCCTACATGCTGTTGGTCGAGAAAGGCTGAGAGCAAGACATGCTGGCAATTCGTCTGTTCATCTTGTTTGCAGATGCGTAGCGCGGCTTGCACGGCGTCGCAGGAATTGATATTAGTCATGACTTGATTGCTCCCCATAGATAGTGAACGCCCAAAGCCAGCAGGCTGATGAAAAAATAACGTCTGAACAACGCCGGCTGCATTTTGTCGCGTATGACTTGTCCCAATTGCATGCCAGCCAAGGCAGGTAGCAGGGCCAGTATGGAATCACCGGCAATATTCCCTTGCAAAGTACCGCTGCCGTACAGATTGATGCCCAAGGCCAGTGTGGATGCCGTGAAAGACAAGCCCATGGCCTGTACCAGTTTGTCCTTGTCGAGATTCAGGGCTTGCAGGTAAGGAACTGAGGGCAAGACAAATACGCCGGTAGAGGCGGTGACTATGCCTGTCGCAATCCCGATGACAGGGGCGAGCCTGCGCTCGGCCTGAGTCGACACTTGCCAATGTACCGAGGCCAAGCCCATGACGCCATATAGCAGCAAGGCCACGCCCAGGCCTGCACCTGACCAGACCGGATCGAGCTTGCTGAATAAGAGCCCGGAGACAAAAGTGCCGAGGCAGATACCCAGTAGCATAGGAGTCAGTCGGCGTAATAAGGGCAGCAGTCTGGTACCGCTGGCGAGTTGCCAGATATTCGTTAAAAGCGAAGGTAAAAACAACAGGGCTGCGGCTTGCATGGTCGTCATCGACAGGCTCAGTAAAGCGATAGCCACGGTAGGCAAGCCCAGACCTATAATACCTTTTACCATTCCTGCGAGTAGAAAGATGAAGGTTATCGCTAGCCACTGAGTGCTGTTGCCATGAGGAGTAAATAGGGTAGTCAGCGTTTCCATATAGACAGTTTGCCATTACCAGCAAAAACTGAAAATGTGGAATATACTCAGACAGGCTTCGTATTTTACGTAGTCTAAATCTGGAACTAATTCCAATAAACAATCTTTTCATGCGCTTTGATCTGGTCGATTTGCAGTTGTTTGTCCACGTAGTGGAGGCGGGCAGTATCACTGCCGGAGCTGACCGTTCTCACCTGGCGCTGGCGTCGGCCAGTGCTCGTCTGCGCGGCATGGAAGATTTACTCGGTGTGCCCTTGCTGTTGCGGCAAAGACGCGGTGTGGAAGTGACAGATGCTGGCCGCACCTTGCTGCATCATGCCCGCATGCTAATGCAGCAAATGGAAAGAATGCGCGGCGACCTTGGTGACTATGCCAAAGGTCTCAAGGGTCATATACGGATGTTGTGCAATACCTCGGCCCTGACTGAATTCCTGCCCCAGGCTTTGGCCATTTATATGCAGGAACATCCGCACATCAATATAGAAGTGGAAGAAAGGCTGAGTAATGATATCGTGCAAGCCATCATCGCCGAGCAGGCTGATATCGGCATCATTGCTGATACGGTAGACAGTGCAGACCTGCAAACTTTTTCCTTTCGCCAGGATCAACTGGTGCTGGTGACCGCTACCCAGCATCCTTTGCTGGCCATGGTCGCCATCAATGGCAATCTGGCATTTGCCGATACCCTGACCTATGATTTCGTCGGACTGGCGGGTGACAGCGCCCTGCAGCAATACCTGAATGAACATGCGCTAAGACTAGGGCAACGCTTGCATTACCGACTGCGTTTGCGCAGCTTTGATGGCATTTGTCGCATGGTGGAAAGCGGCGCTGGCATTGCCATCATTCCTGAAACTGCGGCCTTGCGTTATGAGCAATTGATGAAGATACACAGGTTGTATCTGACAGATACCTGGGCAGTCAGAAATTTGCTGATCTGTGTACGGCAATATGATGAATTACCAACTTATGCGCGTGAACTCATCAATGCCATCAAGGCTTGAAACTTTTGCACACACTACAAATAGCTTGCTCTCCCGGTCTTCTTGTTACAATGCAGGTCTGTTCTCATCTCCACATTCAGTTTCCATGTCCGTTACTACCTCACTAGGCAATGCTTTTAAAAGTCTCAAAGCTAAATTTGCATCCAGCCCCACGACACTTGCGACACCAGTGTTTGCCAATCTGAATATAGATGCAGCTTTAACGCTGGCCTTGTTTGAGGTCTTGACGGCAGAAGCAATCAAACTGAAATGGCAAGACAACTACCTGGCCCTGGAAGATGGTTTGTTACTGGCAGTTGAACGGGTGGAAACGGTCACGCTTGCTGAAGATAAATTTCGCACCTGCACGCGCATCTATGTCAGCCATGCAGAGTACTTCCCGCAAGGTTTGAGTGAGTACCAGCATGCCATGGGCGCGACTGAATCAGAAGCGGTACTCGAGGGTTTGCGTACCTGGGTGAAGATGGATTTACTGGTTTTGCAGGATGCTGTCCGCGAGCAGCCTTTGAATTGCACAGTCATAGAAATGAACACCAGTGCTGAAGCCGCGGAAAGCACTAGTTTTCGTCAGGTGATACTTGGGCCAGTCGCCCATCTGGTCAGTCAGCCTGCACCCAGGAAAAAAGAAGATCATCCATTTTGCCCTTGCTGTTTGTTTACAGAAAGCATGCCGGCTTTTCATGATCTGTTGCAGACCAGTGACTTCATAGGCATACGCCTGTTTGCATCGCGCGATAATGAAGACAAGCTGGCCGCTGATTGTCGTGTCAATGGCGAAGATTTTATCCCTGCAGTTGAATACCTGAAGCAATATGCAGAAAAATGGCCGCAGCGCGGACTGGAATTTCGTAAACAATATGTGGTGGTCCGGACCAGCAAGCACAGCGTCAACCAGGAGCAACTGGTGCAACTGGCGCAGACCAGACCGACTGAGTTTTGATGCAGCTTTGCTTGCTGCAATGTTGAATGTGATACATTAGAAATGATCATTCGCGACGCATCGCCAATTTACTATCAATGTACTATCAATGAGTGAGGAATATTATGTATCGTAGCTACTTCAAGGGACAATGGAGTGAAGGTAATACGCCACTGTTTGGCGCCATGGATAATGCAGTCTGGCTGGGTTCCTCGGTATTCGATGGTGCACGTTCCATACGTGGCCTGACACCGGACCTGCGCCTGCATCTGGCCCGCGTCATACAGTCGGCCCAGCGCCTGGGTTTGCAATGTCCTTACAATGTCGATGAACTGGAAGCATTGTGCCGCGAAGGCATAGCCCTGTTCCCGGCTGACGCTGAACTGTATATACGCCCGCTGGTGTTTGGTACTGACGGTTTGCTGATCCCTGAACCATCAACGACAGGCTTTGCGCTGACTTTGTTTGATGCGCCCATGCCAGCATTTATCGGTTTCTCTGCCTGCCTGTCCAGCCTGCGTCGTCCTGACCCTTCCATGGCACCGACAGATGCCAAGGCATCCTGTTTGTATCCAAATTCTACCAGGGCTTTGCGTGAAGCTAAAGAACGTGGTTTTGACAATGGTGTGGTCTGCGATGTGCATGGCAATGTGGCTGAATTCGCCACTGCCAATCTCTTCTTTGTGACGGCAGATGATGAGATCGTCACACCCGTGGCAAATGGCAGTTTCTTGTCCGGCATTACGCGTGCACGCGTGATTGGTTTGCTTAAGGAAGATGGCAAGCAAGTGTCTGAGCGCACTGTGAAACCAGAAGAATTGCTGGCAGCCAAAGAAATTTTCAATACAGGCAATTTTGCCAAGGTCACACCTTGCACCAGATATGAAAGCCGCGAATTGCCTATAGGCGTAGTAGCGACGCGTGCACGTGATTTGTATTTGCAATTCATGCAAAACACCTGAGCCTGAATACCAGGATGATGCTGAAGCGGATTCTTCATGTAGCAATCATTTGCTCTGATTATCAGGTGTCCAAGGATTTCTACATCCGGCTTTTGGGTTTGCGCGTCATTGCTGAAACCTATAGGGCAGAACGATCTTCCTACAAGCTGGATCTGGCCCTGCCGGATGGTTCGCAAATTGAATTGTTTTCATTCCCTGACGCGCCATCACGGGTATCTCGACCCGAAGCCCAGGGCTTGCGCCATCTGGCATTTGAAGTTGATGACGTGTCAGCCTGCAAAGCGGTGCTGGAAGCCCAGGGGCTGGCAGTGGAAGATGTCAGGATGGATGAATTGACGCGGCGACGCTTTGTCTTTTTTGCTGACCCTGATGGTTTGCCACTGGAATTGTATGAGGCGATGACTTGATTGATGCGATGTCACTGATTTAGAACTATCACGTAATAAAAAAGCCGGGAAAGCATGCTTTCCCGGCTTTTTTATTCATGATGAAATGATCTGCTCTATTTCAAGAACTGCTCATTACCGACCATGCCAATCTTGGTGACACCAAGGCGCTGCGCCGCTGCCATGACGGCTGCCACAGATTTGTAAGGTACAACAGCGACAGGACGCAGATGCACTTCAGGCTGATCTTTCTGTGAAGCGGCTTCGGTCAGCTTGGCTTCGAGTTCAGCGCTGTTGACGGTCGTGCCATTCCAGGCCACGGTACCATCAAAGTCCACATCAATATCGACTACCACAGGTGGTGTCGGTGGTGGTGGCGATGGACCTGTTGGCAAGTTCAGATTCACAGCATGATTCTGAATTGGAATGGTGATGATCAACATGATGATCAACACCAGCATGACGTCAATCAAAGGCGTCATGTTCATTTCTATCATCACTTCCGGATCGGCTGAACCACCGCCGGAACCCATTTGCATACCCATAAATTGCTTCCTTCACGAATTATTTACCTGCAAAACCAAAAATCTTCACCACAGAGACACGGAGTCACAGAGGAAAACCACAGAGAAAACCTTTTTAATACATGCTGCGCGTAATGGCCAGATGAGGATCAGGTGAGACGATCTGCGATCAACTTTTCCTCTTGCCCTTCTCTATGTCTCTGTGCCTCTGTGTTGAGAGGTCTTGCTTTGAGGTGCGCACAGCGCACCCTACAGTCTTAGTTCCGCGGTGGCGGTTCAATCACGAAGCCAACCTTGGCGATACCGGCACGTTGTGCCGTCAGGATGGTTTTGCCAACAAACTCGTAACGGGCATTCTGATCGCCACGGATATGCAATTCCGGTTGCGGGATCTTGACTGCTTCTAACGCAAGCTTGTCAAACAGGGCATCCTGACCGCCCAGCGGTTTCATGCTGCCGTTCCAGTACAAATCACCATCCTTGTTGATCGACAGGGTGATGTTTTCTGGTTTGGTTTTGTAAATCTGATTGTGTTCTGCCGGCAGCTTGAGCTTGACCGTATCCGTAATCACCGGGGTGGTGATGAGGAAGATGATCAGCAAGACCAGCATGACGTCTACCAGCGGGGTGGTGTTGATGGTGCTATTGACTTCGTCTTCGCCATCACCATCATTGCCAATTGCCATTGCCATAATGTGTTCTCTTTCAGATTTCACGAAGACCCTTTAGACCACTCAACACAGAGGCACTGAGACACAGAGAAAGGCAGGAGAAAGCTTGTTTGCAATTACTTGCAAGGTCATCCCAGATTTTCTCTGTGTTTTCCTCTGTGTCTCTGTGCCTCGGTGGTTAAGGATCTTCGGGTTTTAATCAGTTATTGCTAATTACTTCTTGGCAGCTGTTTTGCCCATATTGCCGGACAGGACAACAGAGTGCAGGTCAGCGGAGAAAGCACGTACGTCTTCCATGGCGCTCTTGTTGCGGCGGACCAGGAAGTTGTAACCCAGAACAGCAGGAACAGCCACAGCCAGACCAATCGCAGTCATGATCAGCGCTTCACCCACTGGGCCCGCTACTTTGTCGATCGATGCCTGACCGGACATACCGATGGCTGTCAGCGCATGGTAGATACCCCATACTGTACCGAACAAACCAACGAACGGTGCTGTGGAACCAACAGTGGCCAGGAAGGCCAGACCGTCTTGCAGGCGGCTTTGTACTTTGTCAACAGCACGCTGGATGGACATGGATACCCAGGTATTCAAGTCGATTTGTTCCAGCAGAGCGCCTTCATGGTGTTCTGTGGCTTTGATGCCAGAGTCAGCGATGAAGCGGAATGGGCTGCCTTCTTTCAGGGAAGCTGCACCAGCTTGTACGGAAGCCGCTTTCCAGAATTTGGAGCGTGCATCAGAAGCCTGTCCAGACAGTTTGACCTGGTCGATAATTTTGGTGATGAGGATGTACCAGCTACCCATGGACATGATGACCATGATGATGAGTGTGCCTTTGGCAACGAAGTCACCTGTTTTCCAGAGGGCGTCCAGAC